>JBIKKK010000009.1:0-26991 GCA_044360385.1 Candidatus Nanopelagicales bacterium | reverse complement strand
TCGGCCACGGCGGCGTCGACCGCATCCGCGGCCATGACGCGGTACGTCGTGTACTTGCCTCCGGCGATGGCGACCAGCCCCGGCACCGGATGGAAGACTATGTGCTCGCGCGAGACCTGCGTGGTCGCCTCGGCAGACTCCTCAGCGACCAGGGGACGATAGCCGGCGTAGGTGCCGATGACATCTTCGCGTCGCAGCGGCCGCGCGAGCCAGCGATTGGCCTGGCCGAGGAGGTAAGCGATCTCCTCCTCCGTCGCCTCAGGATCAGCCAGGCTCTCATCGGTATTGCGCTCGGTGTCGGTCGTGCCGACGATCCAATCGCCACCCCAGGGCAGCAGGAAGAGCACGCTCGCAGGGGTCCGGGCAATGATCGCCGTCGTCGACCGGATGGCCTCGCCACGCACGACCAGATGCACTCCCTTGCTCTGCTGGACGCGCTCGGGTGCCTCAGCATCGACGAGCCGCAGGATCTCATCGGTCCAGATGCCGACCGCGGCGATCACGACGTGGGCACGGATGTCGAGGTGGGTGCCGGTGAGGTCATCCTCCACGCGGACGCCCGTCACGCGATCACCGTCTCGGAGCAGGTCCGTGACCCGGGTGCGTGTCAGCACATGGGCACCGAGCCCGGCTGCCGTGCGCGCCACGGCCACGGTGTGCCGGGCATCGTCGATCTGAGCGTCATGGAAACGCACGGCACCGGCGATCTCCCCTGCGTCCAGATCCGGGGCGAGCTCCTTGGCCTCGTCGACGTTGAGGCTCTTGGGTCTCGGCATCGTGCCGCCGTAGCTGCCGATGCGGCTGAGGGCGTCATAAAGGCGCACGCCGGAGGCGACGTAGGGCCGCTCCCATTTCTTGCCGACAGGGAAGAGGAAGGGGATGGGGCGCACCAGGTGGGGTGCGAGTCGGTCGAGGAGAAGGCCACGCTCGGTAAGGGCCTCATGGACGAGGGAGAACTCCCGCTGCTCGAGGTAACGCAGACCGCCGTGGGCGAGGCGAGAGGATCGCGAGGAGGTGCCGGCAGCGAGATCGCTCTGCTCGACCAGGGCGACGGAGAGTCCCCGAGCGGCCGCGTCGAGCGCCGCTCCACAGCCCACAACCCCGCCGCCGATGACGATCACATCGACATCGTGGTCACGCAGGTAGTGAATCGAGCGGGCGCGCGAGGCGGTGCCAAGACGGTCGTCGGCGTCGCTCACGCCACCATTCTCCTCCCCCGTCCCGTGCGTGTCGCGACTCACCCCTGATCCTCGCCGAGTGCGCACTTGCGGACACGAATTCCTGCAAAACCCGGTCCGCTACTGCGCACTCGACGCGTCACTCGGGGTCGAGGATGACGTCGATGCGCTGGAATTCCTTGAGGTCGCTGTAGCCCGTCGTCGCCATCGCCTTGCGCAGGGCGCCGATGATGTTGGCCGAGCCGTCGGCGTGGGTGGATGGCCCCCGCAGGATCTGCTCCAGGGTGCCGACGACACCGAGCTCCTTGCGCTCTCCGCGGGGCAGGTGCGCATGCCAGGCCTCGGCGCCCCAGTGGACGCCACCACCGGGTGCATCGCTCGCCCGGGCCAGCAGGGAACCCACCATGGCCGCATCCGCACCGCAGGCAATCGCCTTGACGAGCGCCCCTGAGGATCCCACCGAGCCGTCGGCGATGACGTGGACATAGCGGCCACCCGACTCATCGAGGTAGTCACGTCGCGCCGCAGAGACATCGGCGATCGCGCTCGCCATCGGCACGCGGATGCCCAGGACGTCGGATGTGGTGTGCGCCGCACCCCCACCGAAACCGACGAGGACACCGGCCGCTCCGGTGCGCATCAGGTGCAGGGCTGCCTGATAGGTCGCGCAGCCACCGACGATGACGGGGACTTCCAGGTCGTAGATGAAGGTCTTGAGGTTGAGGGGTGCATGCCCCGTCGCCACGTGCTCGGCCGACACCGTCGTGCCGCGGATCACCAGGAGATCGATCCCCGCAGCCACCGCTACGGGAGCCAGGCGGCCCGCCCCCTGGGGCGAGACCCCCGCGACCACGGTCACGCCGGCATCGCGGATCTGCCGAAGGCGCTCGGAGACGAGTCCCTCATCCACATCCGCGGCGGCATAGATGCGCTGAAGCAGCGCCGTCGCCTCGTGGGCGGGCGCCTGTCGAATCTGCTCGAACTGCGGTGCCGGATCGGCGTAACGCGTCCACAGGCCCTCGAGGTTGAGGGCCGCGGGGACCCCGAGGCGACCGAGCTCGATCGCGCTCGCGGGCGAGACGACCGAGTCCATCGGAGCCGCCATCACGGGTGCATCGAAGCGATAGGCGTCGATCTGCCACGCGGTTGACACCTCGTCGGCGTCGCGGGTACGCCGACTCGGGGCGATGGCGACCTCGTCAAGGGAGTAGGCCACCCGGCCGCGCTTGCCTCGGCCGATCTCGATGTCTGCCACGTCAGTCCTAACGCGAGTGGTAGTTGGGGGCCTCGACGGTCATCACGACGTCGTGCGGGTGACTCTCCTTGAGCCCCGCGGCGGTGATGCGCACGAAGCGACCCTTGGCATGCAACTCGGGGATGGTCGACGCTCCGGAGTAGCCCATCGACGCCCGGAGTCCGCCGATGAGCTGGTGCGAGACCACCGAGACAGGCCCTCGATAGGGCACCATGCCTTCGATGCCTTCGGGCACGAGCTTGTCGTCACTGAGCACGTCGTCTTGGAAGTAGCGATCCTTGGAGTAGGACCGCGCCTCGCCACGTGACTGCATGGCGCCGAGGGAGCCCATGCCGCGATAGGACTTGAACTGCTTGCCGCTGACGAAGACCACGTCGCCGGGTGCCTCCTCGCAACCCGCGAGCAGGCTTCCCACCATGACGGTGTCGGCACCGGCGACCAGCGCCTTGGCGATGTCGCCCGAGAACTGCACTCCGCCATCACCGATGATCGGCACACCCGCGGGTCGCGCTGCCAGGCTCGCCTCGTAGATGGCAGAGATCTGCGGCACACCGACGCCAGCGACGACGCGCGTGGTGCAGATGGACCCGGGCCCCACACCTACCTTGATGCCGTCGGCTCCGGCCTCGACCAGAGCCAGCGCACCCTCTCGGGTGGCGACGTTGCCGCCGACGATGTCGACCGATGTGGTGCGCTTGAGCAGGGCGACCATCTCCACGACAGCCCGCGAGTGCCCATGGGCGGTATCCACGATGAGCAGGTCTACGCCGGCATCGATGAGGTCATGCGCGCGCTTCTCAGCATCGGGGCCCACACCCACCGCGGCGCCCACGATGAGGCGACCATGGGCGTCCTTGGTCGCCAGGGGGTACTTGTCGGACTTGACGAAGTCCTTCACGGTGAAGAGGCCGCCCAGTCGACCGTCGGGATGGACGAGGGGGAGCTTCTCGACCTTGTGCTGGGCAAGGATGCGCAGGGCCTCCTCAGGATCGACACCGACCGGGGCCGTGATGAGCGGCATCGGCGTCATCACCTCGCGGACCCGACGGCCCATGTCGTCCTCGAAGCGCATATCGCGATTAGTGATGATGCCGACGAGCATCTGCCCTTCGTCGACCACGGGCACGCCACTCATGCGGTACCGACCGCACAGGGCATCGACCTCGGCGAGGGTGACTTCGGGCCCGCACGTGACGGGGTTGCTCACCATGCCGGCCTCGGATCGCTTCACCAGATCGACCTGCGTCGCCTGGTCCTCGATCGAGAGGTTGCGATGGAGGATGCCGACTCCACCCTGGCGCGCCATCGCGATAGCCATGCGGGATTCGGTGACGGTGTCCATCGCACTGGAGAGGAGCGGCACCTTGACGCTGATGTTGCGAGTGAGCCGACTCGTCGTATCGACCTCGCTCGGGACGACATCGGACTCCGCCGGCAGCAGCAGGACGTCGTCGAAGGTCAGCCCGAGGTAGGCGAAGGGCTCAGGGAGCGCGGGTCCGTCCGACATGGCGTCAGGCTACTCGCCCCCCGAGGGGGGCCGCTCCGCGCGCAGTCGTCGCACACCCGGATGCTGGCGCCAGGTGGCTCGCAGATCCGCGGGCAGGGATTCCTCGATCGAGTACGTCGCTGCCCGGCCGGTGGCCCAGGCTGCGGCCGACCCGCCGGGCCGGGTCGCCTGGGGATGGTCCGCGACGACCAGCGCGAGCGGCCACTCGAGCGTCACCCACCCCTCAGCGCGCAGCAGTGGGCTGAGTTCAGGCAGATCATCGACTCGACCCGTCACGGCGGCGGCGACGATCCGCGACTTGGCCTCATGTCGTGGGGACTCGCCCGTGCAGGCAACGAGCGCTGCCCGCGCATGCTCGATCGCGGCGGCGTGGTCGCCGACGAGTAGCGCACGTTCGGCACCCACCCAGTGCCATCGCGTAAGGGTGCGCCAGCCCATGCCTGCAGGCTGTGACGCGTCTGCATGCCACACCGCCGCCTGCTCAGCATCTCCCGACGCGATCGCGTCGGCCGCCAGCCCCACGAGAGCGTCGGCGATCGACTCCGTGTCCGTGCCACACCTGAGCGCTTCGCCATCGAGTCGCGCGGCCTCGGCAGTCGCGCCGATCTGACGTCGATGGCTCGCGCGTGTCGAGAGCGCAAGGGAGGTCCAGGCGCCGCCAGGCTGAGTGAGCGGCCCGAGAGCTTCATCCGAAGCGGCATAAAGGCCTTGCGCGCCGAGTTGAACCGCGTGTTGCCAGGTGGCGGGTTGAGCCCGCACGATCACGCACCGACGGCGCGTGCGAGAAGCGTGATGGCCTCAGAGAGGTCAGAGACTCGCTCACCGCGAGGCGGCTCGACGGGCCACCAACCTGGGCCGCCGAGCAGGATAAGCGGCTCCGGGCGCAGGTCAGGCAGGCATTCGAGCGGGGAGGGATCGCCGGTCTCGCGCGTCTGCGACCAGACCAGGACGGCCCCTGGGCCCGTGCGTCGCATGGCCTGTCCGAGTGCCTCGGCGGGCGTGCGCGCACCCATCATGCGCATCGCCACGTGACGTTCGGCCAGACCCGCAGCGAGTGCCCACATGGGGAGGACGTGGAACTCACCAGGGGCGGCGGCCAGGAGCACCGTGGCGGGCGATGTGGCAGGCGCCCGGCTCACGCGCTCGCTGAACTCCGCCTGAATCGCTTCGGAGAGCACGTGCTCGACGTCGATGCCGGAGCCGGACTGCTCCCACTTCTGACCGATGCCGATGAGCACGGGGACTACCAGGTGATCCCAGGTCCACACCACGCCGCGTCGATCGAGCGTCTCGCCCACGATCGCCCGGCATGAGTCAGCATCCAGCGCGATCGCGGCGCGCGCCAAGCCGCGGGCGTTGGGAGTGCCACCGGGGATAGCGACAACGTGTCCACCCCCCTGCCGTGCGGTCGCATCGACGAGTGCGGCGCCGCCCTCGATCATGTCCTCGCCCGCGGAGTCTTCGACCTGTGTCACGCGGGCCGCCTCCGCCGGAGGCACTCCCGAGAGGACGAGGCGACGCATGCGTTCGAGTCGCGCGACATCGGCGGGTGAGTACCGGCGATGGGCACCCGCGGAATGCTGACTGGGGCCCAGGCCGTAGCGACGGTCCCAGGTGCGCAGCGTGGCGGGGGCTACCCCGAGGCGTCGGGCGACGGCGGCCACGGTGAGGCCGGGCCCAGGTTCTGGCTCGAGGCCAGCGGCCGCCATGAGCGACTCGCCGGGGCTCGTAGACATGGCCCCATTCTCCGCCCTAGGGAGCTGGGCGCATCCTGAGCAGGGAATCGGGGCAAAAATTGTTCATCTTGGCCTCTTGACCAACTTGTGACGCGATTGCTAGGGTCAGAGCATCACCCCACGGGCAGGAGGCAAGTGAGATGGCGGATATATCCCGGCTCCCCGGGCCCAATGCGGACATCTGGGACTGGCAGCTGAACGGTGCCTGCCGCGGCGAAGACCCCGACACCTTCTTCCATCCCGAGGGCGAGCGAGGCCCCGCCCGCGAGGCCCGCGAGCGCGCCGCCAAGGCTGTGTGCGCTGCCTGCCCCGTGCTGGCCCAGTGCGCCGCCCATGCCCTCGCCGTGCGCGAGCCCTATGGAGTGTGGGGCGGCATGAGCGAAGACGACCGCGAGACGATCTACCAGCAGCAGCGCCGCCGTCGCCTCGCGACTGCCGTCTGATCAGACTCAAAGATCCCCACCCGCGATCCGGGTGGGGTTCTTTGTTGTCATACCCCACGGGGTTGTCACACCTCAACGGGGTCGTCACACCTCCACGGGCGGGGGCTTCCTTGACTCGCCCAGCACGACAAGCGCGGTACCCGCCAGCACCACCACTAGACCGACGATCACGCTGCGGGTGAGCGGCTCGCCCAGCAGCAGCCAGCCTAAGAACACCGCTACCGCCGGATTGACGAAGGCGAAGGTCGACACGAGCGGCAGCGGTTCCCGCGTGATGAGGAAGGTGTAAGCCGCGTATCCGATTGCGGACGCGAAGACCAGCCAGATCCATCCCGCGAGGCTGCTCGAGGTGTAGGTCGCCCAGTCGGCCCGCTCCCCCGCAACCAGTCCGAGGAGCATGATGCCCAGGCCGCACCACAGGAGCTGATACACGGTGAGGACACCGGTGTCCTCAGGGAGATCCAACGACGCGGATCGCCACGAGAAGAACGCCCACGAGATGCTCGCAGCAACCATCGCGAGCGACCACAGGAGCACTCCCTGTGACGATGTCCCGGCGATGGCAGAGATCCCGCCCGGCAGCATCATGGCCGCCACTCCGCCAATGCCGAGCACGATGCCCACGACGGTCCACGTGCCCACGCGCTCGCGGCTCACGGCACGCAGCAGGACCACCCAGACCGGCACGCTCGCCGCGATGAGGGCTGCGATGCCCCCGGGGATGTGCTGCAGTGCCAGGGGAACGATGGCGCCCCAGATCCCGATGATGCCCAGGCCCATGACGAGCGTGGCGAAGAGCTGGCGTCCGGTGAGGCGGAACGATCGCGGACCGCGCGCGGCCAGGACGACCACCGCGAGCGGCAAGGCGCCGACAAGTTAGCGAGATCCGGCTCCGAGCAAGGGTGGTATCGACTGCACCATCGCCGAAGTGCCGATGTACGTCGTGCCCCACACAACCCACAGGGTCAGGAGCGGCGCCCACAGTGCGGCACGGGAAAGGCCCGGGCCCACGCGACGCGTGGACCCGGGCCTTCCTGACATGATCCGAGGCTAGCCCCGGACGAGAGCGCCTAGTGGCTGTGCCCGTGATGTCCGTGCCCGTGGCTGTGACCCGCAGCGGGCTCCTCCTGCTCGGGCTTGTCCACGACGAGCGCCTCAGTGGTGAGGAGCATGCCCGCGATGGACGCGGCATTGGTGAGCGCGGACTTGGTGACCTTGACCGGATCGATGACGCCCGCGGCGATGAGGTCCTCGTAGACGCCGGTCGCGGCGTTGAGGCCCTGGCCGACAGGAAGCTCAGCGACCTTGCTCACGACGACGTAGCCCTGCTCGCCGGCGTTCTCGGCGATCCAGCGCATCGGCTCGACCGCAGCCTTGGCGACGACCGAGACGCCCGTGGCCTCGTCTCCGGAGAGCCCGAGCTCGCCCGCAAGGGACTTGCTCGCATGGACCAGGGCGGTGCCACCGCCGGCGACAATGCCCTCGTCGATGGCGGCGCGGGTCGCGGAGACGGCGTCCTCGACGCGGTGCTTCTTCTCCTTGAGCTCGACCTCGGTGTGAGCGCCGACCTTGATGACAACGACGCCTCCGGAGAGCTTGGCGAGACGCTCCTGGAGCTTCTCCCGATCCCAGTCGGAGTCCGTGCGCTCGATCTCCTGACGGATCTGTCCGACGCGATCGGCTACGGCCTGCTTGTCTCCCCCGCCGTCGACGATCGTGGTGTCATCCTTCGTCACCACGATGCGGCGTGCATGACCGAGCACCTCAAGGCCGACCTGGTCGAGCTTGAGCCCGACCTCGGGGGCGACCACCTGGGCGCCGGTGAGGATGGCGATGTCTTGGAGGACCGCCTTGCGACGGTCGCCGAACGCCGGGGCCTTGACCGCGCACGAGGCAAAGGTGCCGCGAATGCGGTTGACGACCAGCGTGGACAGTGCCTCGCCGTCGACATCCTCCGCGATGATCAGGAGGGGCTTGCCGGTCTGGGAGGCCTTCTCGAGCACGGGGAGGAGCTCCGAGACGCTCGAGACCTTGCCCTGGACGAGCAGGACGCTGGCGTCCTCGAGGACAGCCTCCATGCGCTCGGCATCGGTGACGAAGTAGGGCGAGATGTAGCCCTTGTCGAACTGCATGCCCTCGGTGAACTCCAGGCCCATCTCGGCGACGCTGGATTCCTCGACCGAGATGACGCCATCCTTGCCGACCTTGTCGAAGGCATCCGCAATGAGAGAGCCGACCTCGGCGTCCTGGGAGGAGATGGTGGCGACCTGGGCGATCTCCTCGCGGCCCTGCACCTCGCGGGCGGCCGTCGTGAGCGCGTCGTTCATGGACGTGACCGCTGCGTCGATGCCCTTCTTCAGGGACATGGGATTGGCACCGGCCGCGACCTGGCGCAGGCCCTCCTTGACCATGGCCTGGGCGAGAACGGTCGCCGTGGTGGTGCCGTCTCCGGCAACGTCGTTGGTCTTGGTGGCGACCTCCTTGACGAGCTGAGCGCCGAGGTTCTCGTAGGGGTCCTCAAGCTCAATCTCGCGGGCGATGGTCACGCCGTCGTTGGTGATCGTGGGTGAGCCCCACTTCTTATCGATGACGACATTGCGGCCACGTGGGCCGAGGGTCACCTTGACGGTGTCGGCGAGCTGGTTGACTCCGCGCTCAAGGCTGCGGCGGGCTGACTCGTCGAACTCGAGGATCTTGGCCATGAGGGGTCCTTCTGCTTCGAAGCTGAATGGGTGCGAACGTGGGCCCGCACGCGCGCCGGGTCGGCTGAGCCAACCCGGCGTCGCGCGTCAGGGTGTGCCCGACAGAGGCGGCTCTGCCGACTCTGTCGGGCCAGAGTCCTACTTCTCGACGACCGCGAGCACGTCGCGGGCCGAGAGGATGAGGTACTCCTCGTTGTTGTACTTGACCTCGGTGCCGCCGTACTTCGAGTAGATGACGACGTCGCCGACCTTGATGTCGAGCGGGATGCGCTTGTCGCCGTCCTCGTCGAAGCGACCCGGACCCACCGCAAGGACCTTGCCCTCCTGGGGCTTCTCCTTTGCGGTGTCAGGGATGACGAGACCGGAAGCGGTCGTCTGCTCGGCGTCGAGAGTCTGGACGAGGATGCGATCCTCGAGCGGCTTGATGGAGACCGACACGGTGATGTCCTCCGGGTTGAGTTGGTTGTCTGATGGTCGCCCCGTCGTCGCGGTGCCGGTTCGACCCGGTGGCACTTCCCCGGCCTAGCAGTCTCCGGGTGTGAGTGCCAGGAACCACTGTAGGGGCGCGGTTAGCACTCCGTCAAACCGAGTGCCAGATCCCCCGCCTCGTCGCGCTAGCCTCCCCTCGTGCCCCAGCCCCAGCCCCGCGACCTCCTCACGGTCCAGGCAGGAGCCCTCCGGGAGGTCCTCGCCGCCCTGCCGGATACCGCCCATCCCGGTGCCCTCGCCGGAGTGCGGGCTGCCTACCCCGAGGCTGATCCGGGCCTCATCTCTGCCCTCGCCACCCAAGTGCGTCTGCAGCGCAGAGCCGAGGACCGCCTCGGGCCCTGGGCACAGGAGATGGTCCTGGAGGAAGAGGCCCTCCAGCAGGCCACGCGCAGGGATGTCGCTCGCTACCGCGCCGCGCGTGTGTCCGAGCGCCTGGACCACTCGCAGGCCGCTGACCGCACGGTCGCGGACGTCGGATGCGGCCTGGGCATCGATGCTCGCGCGCTCGCCGAGGCGGGGTTGCGCGTGCTCGCCATCGAGCGGGATCCGTGGCGGGCGGAGGCGGCGGAGATCAATCTCGCTCTGTTCGCTGCTCGTGTGCGAGTCCTATGCGGCGACGCATTGTCGCTCGATTCCGCGGTGCTCGATTCGTGCGAGGCGGCGTACGTCGATCCGGCTCGGCGCGCACAGGCAGGGCCCCGACGCATCGACGGGGGACGGAGCAGGGCGGTCAACAATCCTGGCGGTTGGTCGCCCCCGTGGCCCTGGGTCGTTGCCCTCTCGGAGCGCATGCCCGTCGTGGCCAAGGTCTCACCCGGCTTCGATGCGCGACTCGCGCCCGCAACGGCAGACATTGAATGGCTCGACCACGATGGCGACACGGTGGAGGCGAGTGTCTGGCTGGGGTCGTGGGGGCACGGGATGAGGCGAGCGGTGGCGCTGAGGGGAGACGTGTCCGAGTCGATCGAGGCACCTCGGGCTGAGGCTCCGGCCCCAGGCCCCTCGGCGTCACAGGCCGGCGCACTGCTGGTGGAGCCCACGCCCGCGGTCATCCGCGCGCAGCTCGTCGCGCGACTCGCGGAGATGCTCGATGCTCCACGACTCGATGGCGGCGACTGGTTGACCGCCTCCCAACCCTGCGGCACTCTGCTCGCGCGTGCCTGGCAGGTGATCGATGAGGTGCCGCACGGTGCCCGTGAACTACGCGGATGGCTGCGGGGACGGGGATCGGTCACGTGGAAGACCGCGGACGCCCAGGTGTCGGCCCACGACTGGGATCGGCGCGTGGGTCATCGTGCAGGCGATGGCCCTTCGGTCACGATCGTGATCACCGGCCAGGGCAGAGCCTTCGCGGTCGAGCGCGCGCCGAGTTAGTCGCTCAACGTCCGAGCGATAGCAGCGACCGAGTCGGGGCCGACGCCGCAGCATCCGCCGATGAGGGCAACTCTCGGCACCTCGCGCCACCGCGACACCAGGTCCTCGCCGACATCGGTGCCCTCACCGGACCACCCGGTGGTCGGCGACCACGCCCGCCCAGAGTTGGGATAGGCGACGAGCGCCGGGGCACCGGCATCCGAGAGGCGGCCGAGCAGCGATGCGACGTACTCGGGAGCCGTGCAGTTGACGCCTACTGCGCGGATCGAGGGAGCATGCTCCGTGACCGTCACCAGGTCCTCGATCGACTGACCAGCCGAGGTGTGAGCGCCATCCGAGCAGCTCAGGGTGAGCCAGGCCGGGATCCCCGGGAAGTCGGCAAGGACCTCGACCAGGGCCGACACCTCATCGAGGTCCGGAATCGTCTCGATGGCCAGGAGATCAGGCTGCGTGGACGCGATGACCTCCAGCCGCTCGGAGTGGAAGTCGATGAGTCGGTCTCGGCTCACTCCGTAGCGCCCTCGGTACTCACTGCCGTCGTGCAGGATGGCGCCGTAGGGACCGACGCTCGCCGCCACGAGCGCATTGCGACCGGTGACTGCGCCTCGGGCGACGTCCACCGCCGTACGCAGTGCAGCATCCGCCTCTGCCGCCGTGCGGCCTGACGCGACGAAGCCCTCACGCGAT
Source organism: Candidatus Nanopelagicales bacterium (assembly GCA_044360385.1). GTDB lineage: Bacteria > Actinomycetota > Actinomycetes > S36-B12 > S36-B12 > Mxb001. Next base: position 15,620 of record JBIKKK010000009.1, on the reverse strand, counting down.
ACCTGGTAGCTCGCGGTCACGACGACACGCGCTCCTGCGTCGAGGTAGGCATCGTGCACGGCGCGAATCTCGCTGGGCTGGTCCGCCAGGATCCGCGCGGACCACAGCGCGTCACCCAGGTCGTGGCCTCGACGCTCCAGCTCCGTGGCCAGACCACCGTCGATTGGGAGTGGCGCACCTGCGAAGACGTCGTCGATGCTGATCGGAACTACGGCGCTCAGATGTAGTCCTCGAGCGGCGCGGGCGTCAGGCCCTGAGCCCTACCGAGCTCCAGAATCCTCTCGAGGCCGACTTCCATGCCCTCAACCCAGTGCAAGAGCACGATGTCACCGGCCTTGATGGGTGGCTCCCAGTACTCGATCTGATTGTCATCGGTGACGACGACGTTCCACAGGACGATGCGGTTGATGCCGCACGCCTCGGCGTACTTCAGCACCTCGGGATCCTTGGGTCCTGCGCCATAGGGCGGGCGAATCATCCAGGGGCGGTAGCCGAACTGCTGCTCGAAGCGATCCTGCGTTTCGCAGATCTCCCATTCGACGTCGGTGGCAGGATCGTCAAGCGCTCCGTGCACCATGGTGTGGTTCTGCACCGAGCCGCCGTACGCCGTCACGGCCTCGAAGTAGTCCGTCTTATCGCGCACGGCGTACTCCGTGAGGAACGCCGTCACCGGAATCTGGTAGCGCTCGACTACCTCCAGCACCTCCGGTGAAGCGACTATGCCGTCGTCGATGGTGATGAAGAAGACAGGGTCATCGGTCTCCACCCAGTTGAGGACCTGCACATCGGAGTCGGCGAGATTGTTTTCGCTGCGGCCCGACTGGCCCTCAGCCAGGGTCTCGCTCCCCATCTGGAGGGAATCGTCGAGGGCCGCGACGTAGGCGTCGTCGCTCGGAGTCGGCAGGGGCGCAGAGGAGCTGGAGGCTGATGCATCCGTAGGGCTCGCCGTCGGGGAGGCAGATGGCTCAGTCGCGGAGGCCGGCTCAGGCGATCCCGTGAAGGAACCCACGGCGAAGCCGGCGAGACCCGCGAGGACGAATGCGGCGCCAATCGCCAAGCCGGGCAGAAGCCCCGGGGTGCGCCTCGCCTCAGTCACCCCTCGACGATACCCGCGCGCGGAGGCGGAAGCCCGCTGCGACCACGATTTCGCGGACGGGCAGGGACGAGTCAGCCCCGATCCCGGGAGTCGAAGGCGGACGGCCTCTCTCCACGAGGGCAGCGCCGAGGGCCGCCACCATCGCGCCGTTATCGACGCACAGGCTCGGGGGTGGGACGCGCACGTCCAGATGACCCGCACGCTGATCGAGCAATGCGCGCAGCCGGGAATTGGCAGCGACGCCTCCACCGACGATGAGGGTGCCGATCCCCGAGTCCTCGCAAGCCCTGAGCGCCTTGGTCACAAGCACGTCCGTGACAGCCTCCTGGAAGGCCGCGGCGACATCTGCCGTCGGGACCGACTCCCCCGCTGCCTCCCGCGCCCGGAGCCAACGCACGACGGCGGTCTTGAGCCCCGAGAAGGAGAAATCGAGCCGGTGCTCGGCGTCATCGCGGGGCGACGTGAGCCCTCGCGGGAAGTCGATCGCGGTCGGATCGCCCTCGACGGCCGCACGGTCGATATGCGGACCTCCGGGGAAGGGCAGCCCCAGGAGGCGGGCGACCTTGTCGAACGCCTCACCTGCCGCGTCGTCAAGCGTGGCACCGAGCGGTGTCACATCGAGTGTCACGTCATCGACGCGAAGCAGTGACGTGTGGCCGCCCGATACGAGGAGTGCAATTGCGGGCTCCGGGATATCGCCGTGGACAAGTCGATCCACCGCGACGTGCGCGGCCAGGTGGTTGACGCCGTAGATCGGGCGATCCAGCGCAACAGCGAGGCCCTCCGCCGCGCTCACGCCCACGAGCAGTGCGCCGACGAGCCCCGGCCCGGAAGTGACGGCGATGGCATCGACGTCACCCAGAGCGACGCCGGCCTCGGCCGTCGCACGGTCCAGGGTGGCATCGAAGGCCTCGAGGTGCGCGCGACTGGCGACCTCGGGCACCACTCCACCGAAGCGAGCCTGCTCCTCCACACTCGAGGCGACGGCATCCGCGAGCAGCGTGCGTCCCCGCACCAGCGCGATGCCCGTCTCGTCGCAGGAGGTCTCGATCCCGAGGACCAGGGGTCCATCGGTCATGTCCGCCTCCTGCGCATGATGAGGGCGTCGAGGCCGGGACCGTAGTAGGAGGTGCGGCGCGCGATGGCCGCAAATCCTTCGGACTCATAGAGGGCGATGGCGGCTGCATTGTCGGCACTCACCTCGAGGAGCACTTCCGAGCAACCGCTCTCGTCAGCGGTCGCGAGCAAGCGCCCGAGCAGTTCACGGGCGATGCCACGGCCGCGATACTCAGGGTCGACGGCGATCGTCTGGATATCCGCGGTCGGTGGGCGCACCATCACTCCGCCGTACGCCGCGATCCGACCCGACTGCTCCATGACGAGATAGGCCCGGTCGTCCTGTGCCAGCTCCGACCAGAACTGCGCCGACGACCAAGCAGTCTCAGGGAAGACAGACTCCTCGATGGGCATGACGGACGGGATATCCCACCAACGCATGCGCCGGAGCTCCGTAGCGCTCATGCCGGCACCGCATCGGGTCGGCGCAGATAGAGCGGCAGCGCAGGCAGCAGCCAGAGGCCCTCCGATCCGAGCGCAGCAAGGAGCGATGCCGTGGGCGCACCAGAGCCGTCCGACGCGTCTTCGGGCCAATGCCGATCGCCCGGCAGTGTCTCTCCCACGTCGACGCGCTGGAGTACGAGGCGGCCAAGGTCAGCGGCGGCCGGCAGCGCCACTTCGTCGACTCCATCGACATCGCCGATCACGCGACCCCGGCGTGGGTAACCGGGGTCCGGGAGGATGAGCGGACCCTCGACGCGGTGTAGCCCGACAGGGCCGGCTTCGCCGGTCCGCCGGGCCATCTCGCCGCGCAGCGCATCGTCGTACGCCGCCCACGCCACCTCGACGCGACGCGAGCGCGTCACGACCGTGAAGGGACCCGCATCGCGCCCTGTCTGCCCGAGAGCGATGACATCGAGGGTCATGGCCCCGACCGCGGGGATGCCCAGCGCATGGGCGGTCGCCCGTGCAAAAGTCACGCCTACTCGAAGGCCGGTGAAGGGACCCGGACCCACGCCTACGGCGATGAGATCAAGCTGGGCCGGTGTGGTCCCCGCTGCGTTGAGCACCTCGCGCACGAGCGTCGGCAGCGCTTCGGCATGGCGGCGCGCATCGAGGTGAGACGACTCCGCAAGCACGTCGCCTGACGACGAGACGACCGCCACAGTCGTGAGAGCTGTCGCGGTGTCAAGGGAGAGGACAGGCACGAGGACACCCTAGGCCGTCAGGAAGGATCTCCTGCGGGCTCAGGATCGACCAATGCCTTGACCGATGCGGGAGTCCAGCGCGGTCCGTGACCGGTGACACGTGCCTCGCGCCCATCGCCCGCGGGGACGAAACCGATGTCCAATCGGCTGTCCGAGAGGTGCTCCACTCGTCCGGCACCCCACTCCACCACGGTGATGGCACCCTCGACGTCAAGGTCAAGGTCATCGATCTCCGATGCACTCCCGAGGCGATAGGCATCGACATGCAGCAGATCGATGCCCCGCCGGCCGGCAGGATGGCGGCGAGCGATGACGAACGTTGGACTCGTCACCGCACCCCGCACGCCGAGGCCCTCGCCGAGGCCGCGGGTGAAGGTTGTCTTGCCAGCCCCGAGGTCGCCCGTGAGCACGATGAGGTCACCGGCCCGCACATGACCGGCGACTCGACGACCCCAGGATTGCGTGGCCTCGCTGTCGTCCAGGTATATGCGTTGCTCCGGCATCAGCTCACGCGCTCAACGAGTGCCCGAAGGTGCTTGTTGACGTCGTCAACCGCCTCAAGCGTGAGCATGTGCCCCACTCCGGGCAGGATCACGAGCTCCGCGGACGGCGTGTGGCGGACGATTTCGTAGCTGTGACCAACCGGCGTGAGGAGATCGGAGTCGCCCACCATGACGAGGAGGTCGCAGCGGTCGAGCACGTGCAGCGCCTCCACCTTGTCATGGCCCTGCAGGGCAGGCAGGAGATCGGCGAGGACTTCGAAGGGGGTGCCGTTGATGAGATCGGCGACGATGCGGGTGCCGTCCGGCGGCACCGTCGACCCGAAGGCGTACGCCCGCGTGATGAGCAGGCCCAGGTCACTGGAGGAGCGGCGCGCGCGCTCGATAAGCCCGGACACCGGCCCCTGAGACTCCAGGGCGGCTCCAATGGAGGGAGCGACACGATGCGCCAAGCGCGCGACAGGTCGCGGCAAGCCGAGATCGACATCGGCGATGCCTCCGGCGGAAGTAGCCAGAAGCGCCACTCCCCGCACACGATCGCCGAAGAGATCCGGGCGCTGCTCCGCCAGCGCCATGATCGTCATGCCCCCCATGGAGTGACCGACGAGCACCACCGGGCCCACCGGCGCCACCGCGTCGAGGACGCAACCGAGATCGGTGCCGAGTCGCTCGATGGTCGTGCCGGGTACGCCGCGCTGCGAGCCACCGTGGCCCCGCTGGTCCCAGAGCACGACGCGCGCCACTCCGCGGAGGGCCTCCCGCTGCCCCGGCCAAGAATCGAGCGACAGCCCGTAGCCGTGGGAGAAGATCACCGTCGGCGCACCAGGGGGTGCCTCATCGAGTTCCTCGACCACATGGAGCGCCACACCGTCGTCGGCGATCACCTCATGCGTGATGCCACGAGGAGACTCGATACCGACAAACTCACGACCCTGCAGGCGCCGTGTCGCCAGGCGTTCGGCCAGTGCACCGGCTGCGACGCCGGCCGCGAGGATGCCGAGTGCGACGAGGCCCTTCGCGCCTCTGCCCAGGTCGGCCATCCTCACCCCTCCACATAGCGCCGCGGCACGCGCGATCCGAGGCGCGTGACGATCTCGTAACCGATGGTGTCATCCCACTCGGCCCAGTCCTGTGCCGTGGGCTCACCTGCGTGACCAGGGCCCCAGACCGTGACCTCATCGCCCGCGATCACGGGGGCATCACCCGCGTCGACCACCACCTGGTCCATGGCGATGCGCCCCACGATCGGTCGCTGCTCGCCCCTGATGAGCACGCGCGCCCCGCGTGCCGTGCGGGGTAGGCCATCGCCGTACCCGAGGGGGACGAGCGCGAGCGTGGTCTCACGCGGCGTCCGCCAGGTGAGGTTGTAGGACACACCATGACCGGCGGGCACCCGCTTCGTCGCCGCAACCTCGGCGCGCAGGGTCATCACCGGGCGCAGGGGGCCCATGTCGATAGCCGGGCCGGGGGCGATGCCGTACGTCGCGATGCCAATCCTGACCAGGTCGTAGCGAGTCTCCGGACGCGTCAGCGCGGCTCCGCTGGACGCCAGGTGGCGCACCTCTGGTCGCACGCCCATGGCCTCCGCGACGGCAAGCGCACGCTCGAAGGCGGCGACCTGCTCGCTGGTCTCGGGAGCCTCGGGGATTTCCGCACTCGCGAGATGCGACCAGATGCCGGCCACCTCGATGTCCGATGCTGCCGCAGCGGCCGCGAGCAAGTCAGGCCAGGTGTCGGGAGAGGATCCGCCGCGACCGAGCCCCGTGTCGATCTTTAGGTGCACGCGAGCCACGCGACCGGACTCCGCGGCAGCGGTGGCGACATCGCGCAGCATGCCCAGGCTGCCGACGCCGAGGTCGACGCCTTCGTCGACACATCTCACGAGGTCTCCATCACCGGGGGAGTAGAGCCACGCGAGGATTCGACCCTCATCCCCCGCCGCGCGCAGGCGCAGGGCCTCCGACGGCAATGCCACGCCGAGCCACGAGACCCCGGCCGCGCGGGCGGTGCGGGCAACCTCCACGGCCCCGTGTCCGTAGGCATCCGCCTTGACCACGATCATGCGCGCGACTTCGGATCCCCCGCACGCGGGCCCCGCGAGGTAGTCGAGATTGGAGCGCAGCACCCCGAGGTCGATGACGGCTTCAGCGCGGGCGCCCATGTCAGGCCTCACCGCCGCGACGCACCAGCCCGATGGCGTCGGGGATCGCCGCGATGATGTCGGGTGCTGTCACCGGTCGGCCGCCTTGGGCCGCCAGCCTCCCTGCCAGTCCGTGCACGCCCACCGCTGCCGCTGCAATCCGCGCTGCGTCGTCGATGTCGACATCGCCGCGAGCGGTGGCTCCCGCCAGCAGCGCGCCCATGAGCCCTGCGAGCACATCACCGCTGCCGGCCGTCCCGAGATCCGCAGTGCCCCAGGTGTCGATGTACGCCGCGCCACTAGGCGATGCGATGACTGTCCCCGGGCCCTTAAGGACAATAACGACTCCGAGCTCGCGCGCAGCCTGGCGGGCACTCCCGAGACGATCCTCGTCCTCCCCCGTGCCGATCCCGAAGCCCAGTGCTGCGAACTCCCCCTCGTGCGGAGTGAGGACCGTGGGGCGCTTTCGTGCCGACAGGCTGTCACTGGCCGGAGGCTGGCGCAGCATGCGCAAGGCATCGGCGTCGACGACCACGGGTGCATCGACGTTGAGCACGTCTCGGAGCAGGGATCGACCATCAACACCCAGACCCAGACCCGGACCCACCACCCATGCGTTCGTGCGGGTCACCGAGGCCGGCGCGTCCGCGGCAATCACCACGTCCCAAAATTCATCGACCAGCGCCTCGGTGAGTCCGTCGCCTCGATCGAGGACATGCACCATCCCGACGTTGCCATGTCGGGCGCTGCCGGTCGACATGAAGGCAGCGCCGCGGTAGCGCGGGCTACCTGCGGCGATGCCCACCACACCGCGCGAGTACTTGTAGTCCGAGGGGCCAGGCTCGGGCACCGAGTCAGCGAGGTCGAGCGGGTCCAGCGCATGGAGACCCGCTGGGGGAAGCGCATCGTCGAGCCCGATGTCCACGACGAGGACAGCGCCGGCGTAGTCACGGCCAGGTGACACCAGGAGGCCCGGCTTGAGACAGCCGAAGGTGACGGTCGCGTCCGCATCGATGGCGGCTTCGGCATCGGCGACCGCTCCGGTGTCGGCATCCACACCCGAGGGGATGTCCACCGCGACGACAAGGGCACCCGATTCGGCGGCCAGAGTCGCGCAGCGGGCCGCCTCCGCGCGCAATGCACCGCGTCCACCAATGCCGAGGATTCCGTCAAGGATCAGGTCAGCGCGCGCGATGGCCTGATCGGTCGCGGCGTGCGCCACGAAAACCCCGCCTGCCTCCACAAGCGCGTCGAGCCCGCCGACATGGCTGCGGTCACCCAGGAGTACGGCGTCGACACGAGCTCCGCGCCGCGCCAACCGGGCTCCGGCGTAAAGCGCATCTCCGCCGTTGTTGCCGCTGCCGATGAGGAGGACCACACGTGCACCGGCGATGCGCAGTCCGAGATCGCGCATGAGGGTCGCGCACACGTCCGCGAGACCGGTGGCGGCACGCTCCATCAGGGCGCCCTCGGGCAGACCTGCCATGACAGCTTCCTCAGCCGCACGCACCGTGGCGACGTCGTAGACGGGCCTCATGGGGATGCGCTCGCGCCTATTCGACGGTGACGGACTTGGCGAGGTTGCGCGGTTGGTCGACGTCGTGGCCCTTCACTGTGGCCATGGCGCACGCGAAGACCTGCAGCGGCACCGTCGAGACAAGCGGCTGCATGAGCGTAGGAACTGCCGGGACCCGGAAGATCACATCGGCGTAGGGGGTCACCGACTCGTCGCCTTCCTCGGCGATGACAATCGTGCGGGCACCCCGCGCACGCACTTCCTGAATGTTGGAGATGATCTTGCCGTGTAGCGACGCACGACCGCGCGGGGACGGCACGATGCACACGACCGGCACGCCCTCCTCGATGAGGGCGATCGGACCGTGCTTGAGCTCGCCCGCAGCGAAACCCTCGGCATGCATGTAGGCGAGCTCCTTGAGCTTGAGCGCACCCTCTAGGGCGACGGGGTAGCCGACGTGGCGGCCGATGAAGAGCACCGAGGTCGCGTTAACCAACTCGCGAGCGAGCGCCTGGACTCCCTCGCTGGTGTCGAGGGTGAGGTCCACCGCCTGGGGCATGTCACTGAGATCGGTGAGGACGCTGCGGATCTCGTCTCCGAACATGTTGCCGCGCACCTGCGCGAGGTAGAGGCCCACGAGATAGGCAGCGACGATCTGCGTGAGGAAGGCCTTCGTGGACGCGACCGCGATCTCGGGGCCGGCGTAGGTATAGAGGACGGCGTCGCACTCGCGCGGAATCGTCGACCCGACGGTGTTGCAAATGGCGAGCGCCTTGGACCCCTGCTCGCGCGCATAGCGCAGGGCCATGAGCGTGTCCATCGTCTCGCCCGACTGGGAGATGGCGATAGTGAGCGTGCGCCCATCGACGATGGGGTCCCGATAGCGGAACTCGCTGGCAAGCTCAACATCGACGGGGATGCGCGTCCAGTGCTCGATGGCGTACTTCGCCACGAGACCGGCGTGGTACGCCGTGCCACAGGCGACAACCACGATCTTGTCGATCTCGCGGAGCTCGGCATCGGTGAGGCGCATCTCGTCGAGGTGCAGACGCCCATCGCGTGCCACTCGGCCTCGCAGGGAGTCGGCGACCGCCTTGGGCTGCTCGGCGATCTCCTTGAGCATGAAGAGGTCGTAGCCCCCCTTCTCGGCGGCGGCGGCGTCCCAGGTGACGGTGAAGGGCTTCGCCTCCACCGTCTGACCGTCGAAGTCGGTGATCACCACGGCATCTCTCGATATCTGCACGACCTGGTCCTGGCCGAGCTCGAGTGCCTCGCGCGTGTGGGAGACGAAGGCGGCGACATCGGAGGCGAGGAAGTTCTCTCCCTGACCTATGCCGACGACAAGCGGGGAGTTGCGTCGTGCCGCCACGACGACGTCGACGTCATCAGCCACGACGGCGACCAGCGTGAAGGCGCCCTCAAGTTGCCTGCACGTGCGACGCATGGCTTCGGCCAGGTCACCTCCGCAGCGCGGAAGTTCGGCAGCCAGGAGGTGTGCCACGACCTCGGTATCGGTCTCCGACGTGAGCACGACGCCGGCGGCGGTGAGCTCATCCCGGAGCTCCGCGAAGTTCTCGATGATGCCGTTATGGATGACGGCCACGGTGCCGTCCTCGCTCACGTGTGGATGGGCGTTGGCATCCGTGGGACCGCCGTGCGTTGCCCAGCGCGTGTGGCCAATGCCGATGGTGGCCGCCTCGAGAGGATCCTCGCCCAGCAGGGACTCGAGATTGGCCAGCTTGCCGGCCTTCTTGCGGACATCAAGGCGATCGCCCGTGACGACAGCCACCCCCGCAGAGTCGTAGCCGCGATACTCCAGGCGCCGCAGGCCTTCGACGACTACCTCCAGTGCCTGCTTCTCACCGACGTAGCCCACGATGCCGCACATGGGCTCCAGGGTACGCGGCCCCGGCGGTGGAGTCGGGCTGCCGCTCTCAGGCGGGGCTCAGATGTCGGTCCCCCCGCGTAGCGTGGGGGTGAGGTAAGGGGAGTGACCTTCAAGGGAAGAACACTTCAGGCCAGTGAGTTCGTCCACAGGCGCGCAGGATTCACGCTGGCAACCTTGCCAGCAGGTACGTCATCCACAGGCGCGCGGGATTCACGCTGGCAACCTTGCCAGCACGTGTGTCATCCACAGCACGTGTCGAATGGCGTCCTACTGGGACGACACCTCTCCCTGGTGACCCCCATACACGACGAGACCTACGCACTGATCGATAGCGAGGCGCGCACGGCTGCAGCGATCGCCTCAGCAGCATCGCGCGCTGCCTCGGCGGTGGGCGCCTCGACCATGACCCTCACCAGGGGCTCCGTGCCCGAGGGCCGAAGCAACACACGGCCCGCATTGCCGAGCTCGTGCTCGACCGTTTCGACGACAGCCTTGACCTCAGCGCTCTCCGCGAGGCGAGACCTGTCAACCCCCGCGACGTTGATGAGGACCTGCGGCAGGCGAGTCATGACCGCGGCGAGGTCCTTGAGACTCGAACCCGTCTCAGCCATGCGGTCCAGAAGCGCGAGAGCCGTGAGTACGCCGTCACCTGTCGTCGCCCGGTCGAGCACCACGACATGTCCGCTCTGCTCACCACCCAGCGCATACCCCTGCGCGCGCATTTCCTCGAGCACGTAGCGATCGCCAACAGCGGTCGTCATCACGTTGATTCCGTGCTCCTCCATGGCGATTCGGAAGCCGAGGTTGGACATCACAGTGGCGACCACCGTGTCGCGTGCGAGCGTGCCGCGATCACGCATTCCCAGTGCAAGGATCGCCAGGATCTGGTCGCCGTCGATGACGTTGCCATCGGCATCGATCGCGAGGCATCGGTCGGCATCGCCGTCGTGGGCGATGCCGATGTCAGCTCCGTGCTCGAGCACAGCGGCGATGAGATCGTCCAGGTGCGTGCTTCCACAGCCCTCGTTGATGTTCAGGCCGTCCGGCGAGGCATGGATTGCCACCACGTAGGCACCGGCTCGGCGCATCGCCTCGGGGGACACAGTCGACGCCGCGCCATTGGCGCAGTCGACCACGACGGACAATCCCTTGAGAGGCGTCCGCACGACGTCGAGCACATGGTCGAGATAGTCCTGCGCGGCCGAAGGCAGCGAGCGGACACGACCCACAGCACCGCCCAGGGGGCGATCCCAGGGTTCATGCAGCCGGGACTCGATGGCGTCCTCGATGGCATCCGGCAACTTGAATCCGTGGGCATCGAAGAACTTGATGCCGTTGTCCGGCATCGCGTTGTGCGAGGCCGACAGCATCACACCGAGACTCGCGCCGCATCGCTCCGTGAGGTAAGCAACAGCCGGAGTCGGAAGCACACCGGCGAGGAGAACGTCGACCCCCGCGCTAGCAAGGCCTGCCACGACCGCAGCTTCGAGGAACTCGCCACTCGCGCGCGGATCGCGCCCGACGACGGCCGTGGGTCGACCGCCATCGACCGCAAGAGCCCCGGCATCGCCCAGCACATGGGCGGCCGCAGCGGATAGTGAAAGGGCAAACTCGGCGGTGAGGTCGCGATTGGCGAGCCCCCGCACGCCATCGGTGCCAAAGAGGCGACCGCTCACGGCGCTCCGATCAGCGCTTGCTGTACTGAGGCGCCTTGCGGGCCTTCTTGAGGCCGTACTTCTTGCGCTCCTTGGCTCGCGGATCGCGAGTGAGGAAACCAGCCTTCTTGAGCGACGGACGGTTGCCCTCCTCGTCGATCTCGTTGAGAGCGCGAGCGATGCCCAGGCGCAAGGCGCCGGCCTGGCCCGAGACGCCGCCGCCGCTCATGCGGGCGATGACGTCGTAGCGACCCTCCAGGCTGAGGGTCACGAAGGGCTCGTTGACGATCTGCTGGTGCACGCGATTGGGGAAGTACGTCTCGAGATCGCGGCCGTTGATGCTCCAACGGCCCGTGCCCGGGACGAGGCGCACTCGGGCGATGGCCTCCTTGCGCCGCCCGGTGGCGCCACCGGGCGCCGTCACAACGGGGCGATCGGCGGCTGCGGAGGCAGCCGAAGGCGTCTCGGTGGTGTACTCCGAGGGAATCTCCTCGTCGAAGACCTCGGTCTCGGAAACAGTCACGTCTTTTCCTTTCGCAGACTGCGCGGTGATCGCTACTGCGCGACCTGCGTGATGGTGTACGGAGTGGGCATCTGAGCGGCGTGCGGATGATCGGGCCCGGCGTACACCTTGAGCTTGCTCAATTGCTGCCGTCCGAGCTTGTTGTGCGGGAGCATCCCCTTGACCGCCTTCTCGATAGCGCGGCGAGGGTTGTCCACCATGAGCTCGGAGTAGGTCTTCGCCGACAGACCGCCGGGGTAACCCGAGTGACGGTAGTCGCGCTTCTGCTCGAGCTTGCTGCCCGTGAGGGCGACCTTGTCGGCGTTGATGACGATGACGAAATCGCCCGTGTCGACATGGGGAGCGAAGACAGGCTTGTGCTTGCCCCGCAGCAGGGTGGCGACCTGGCTGGCCAGACGACCGAGCACAACGTCGGTGGCATCGATGACAAGCCACTCGCGGGTGATCTCGCCCGGCTTGGGGGTGTACGTACGCACGTGGACCTTCGCTCACTCAGGGGCTGCCCGGAGGGCGACCCGGCTGGGCCCGGGGTCGGGCACAACGACCGCCAAGGCTACCGGGGCGCCCAGGAAGGGGTCAAAACGGGTCCTCGGCAGCCCTAGGCGGACCAGAGCGGCTCCGCCGACTCCCTCACCACGCCGTCGGCCCCCACGACCACGAAGCGGTCGAGGCCCCGGGCAAACCAGCGGTCATGGGTCACCGCCAGCACGGTCCCGGAGAACGCGTCGAGGGCTCCCTCGAGGGCCTCGGCACTCTCGAGGTCCAGGTTGTCGGTGGGCTCATCGAGGAGCAGCAGCGTGGCCCCGGAAAGCTCCAACAGCAGGATCTGGAATCGGGCTTGCTGCCCACCCGACAGGGAGACGAAGCGCTGCTCCCCCGCGGCAGCGAGTCCATACCGGTCGAGTGCCCGTGCTGCCTGCTCCCGACCCATGCCGTCTCGATGACCGTCACCTCGGTGGAGGATCTCCAGGAGAGTCCGATCCTCGAGATCGGGTCGCACGTGGGTCTGGGCGAACCATCCCGGACGCACGCGTGAGCCAAGTCGCGCGGTGCCCTGATGGCGGACCGGGGCAATGGGTACGTCGGACACGGGTTGATGCTCGACATCGGGATCGCTGCCGCCCGCAGCCAACAGTCTGAGCAGGTGCGACTTACCGGCGCCATTGCGCCCGAGTACGCCGACCCGCTCGCCGAACCACACCTCGAGATCGAAGGGCCGTGTGAGATCAGTGAGTTCGAGGCTCTCGCAGACCACGGCGCGCTTCGCCGTGCGGCCGCCCTCCAGTCGCATGCGCATGCGTTGGCGCACGGGCACGGCCTGCGGTGGTCCCGCCTCCTCGAACATCCTCAGACGCGTCTGAGCAGCCTGATATCTCGACGCAAGGCCGTCGTTGTATGCCGCCTTGGTCTTGAGCATCTGCACGAGATCCTTGAGCTTCTGGTGCTGCTCATCCCACCGACGATGCAACTCCTCCAGTCGGCTCATGCGGTCGTCACGAGCATCCGCATACGTGGCGAAGCCCCCGCCGTGGACCCACGCGGAGTTGCCCGCCGCCCCGAGTTCGACAGTGACGACCGTCGTCGCGCACGCACGCAGCAACTCGCGATCGTGACTAATGAGCAGGATCGTCTTGGGACTCGCGGCGATGCGCTCCTCAAGCCAGGTCTTGCCGGGCACGTCAAGGTAGTTGTCAGGCTCATCGAGGAGCAGCACCTCATCGGGCCCGCGCAGCAGCGCTTCGAGCACCAGCCGCTTCTGCTCTCCGCCGGAGAGGGTGTCTACCTGACGCCACTTCACCGAGTCGTATGCCGCTCCGAGGGCTGCCGTGCAACACACATCCCAGGCGACTTCCGCGTCGTATCCGCCTGCGTCTGCGAAGTCCGCGAGCGCCTGCGCATAGCGCATCTGAGTATCGGCGTCTTCCGTGGACATGAGGAGCTCTTCGCAGGCGTCGACCTCGGCCGCCGCAGTTCGTAGCGCGGAAGGGGACACCGACAGGAGGAGGTCGCGCACGGTGCCCTCACGTCCCTGCCCGATGAACTGGCGCATGACGCCCATGCCTCCGGTCGTGACAATGCTCCCCGACTCGGCCTCGATATCACCGGCGATGAGGCGCATCAGAGTGGTCTTACCGGCACCATTTGCGCCGACGAGCGCGGCCTTGACCCCCTCTCCGATGCGAAAGCTCACATCGTCGAGGAGAACGCGCCCATCAGGGAGCGAATACGTCACGTGCTGGACGTCGATATGGCCCATCGAGATCAGCCGCCCCGCAGCGAGCGAGTGACCTCCTGGCGCGCTGCCAGTCCTGCGGCTTCGGGGTAACGCACCTCTTCGAGCACGAGTCCGTGTGCGGGCATCACGCGCACGCCCGAGTCGCGCACCCCACGTGCCACGATGTCCGCGGGCCACAAGACCGGCCTGCGGCCCTCCCCCACGGGCAGAAGCAAGCCCACAAGGGCCCGCACCATCGAGTGACAGAAGGCATCGGCGCTCACGCGCATCTCCGCGAGACCTGTCTCATCACGTGCCCACTCCAGCGACAGCAGCTTGCGGATCGTCGAGGCCCCTTCGCGCGGACGACATACGGCGGCGAAGTCACGTTCGCCCAGCAGCGGTGCGGCCGCAGCATTCATGGCAGGCAGGTCCAGGGCACGTGCATGCAAGAGCACCTCCCGGCGGCGAAGCGGGTCCCACGCCGTCGGGTTGTCGCACACGACGTAGCGATAGTGGCGCGAGAGTGCGGCGAAACGGGCGTCAAACCCCTCGGGTGCGACCGAGATGTCGAGCAGCCAGGCATCATCCGGAAGCAGTCCGCGCATGCTGCGCGCGAGTGACGACAGGTCCGTGGCGGCATCAATGTCGACGTGGGCTACCTGTCCGCGAGCATGCACTCCGGCGTCGGTGCGACCCGCACACGTGACCTGCGGTGCTTCCGCGAGGCGCAGAGCGCGAGCAAGAGCACCCTCGACCACGCCCTGGACGGTGCGCAGCCCCGGCTGGCGCGCCCAGCCCGAGAACTCTGTCCCGTCGTAGGCGAGGTCCAGTCGCAACCGGATCATGACCCCTCCGTACAGCAGGAAGCGGAGATCTCCGCGCCGAGCGAAGTCTCCGCTTCCAACATCAAGCGATGCGTGTCGGCCCGACAGAGGCGGCTCTGCCGACTCGCCGGGTCAGCGCGTCAGGCCTTCTCGCCCTCGGCGGAGGCCGCGTCGTCGTCAGCGGGAGCGGGCTCCTCGGAGACTTCGACGACCTCATCGGCAACGGCCTCGACAGCCCCATCCTCAGTGACCTCGGCGACCTCGGTCACCTCGTCGGCGACCGGCTCGGCGGGAGCCTCGGTCGGCGCTGCCGCCGCTGCGGCGGCCGGCTGAGCGGAGGCCTTCTCCTTGGCGGCCCGCTTCGTGGCGCCCGTGGCCTCGGCGACAACCTGCTCCGCGAGAGGCTCGACCAGCTCGATCACAGCCATGGGCGCGTTGTCACCCTTGCGGGGTCCCACCTTGACGATGCGGGTGTAGCCACCTTGACGGGTCTGGTATCGCGGACCGATCTCGGTGAAGAGCACGTGGACGACGTCCTTGTCGCGCACCACGGTGAGAACCCTCCGTCGCGCAGCGAGGTCGCCGCGCTTCGCGAAGGTGATGAGGCGCTCCGCCAAGGGGCGCAGGCGCTTGGCCTTGGCCTCCGTGGTGGTGATGCGGCCGTGCTCAAAGAGCGCGGTGGCCAGGTTGGCCATCATCAGGCGCTCATGCGCCGGTCCGCCACCCAGGCGGGGACCCTTGGTTGGGGTAGGCATGTCTTTACTCCTTGTCGCGGGTGGCTGATCGGTTAGAGCTGCTCGTCCTCGACGTAGCCGAGGTCGTCGTCGTCATCGTCATCGCTGAAGTAGACGGCGGCACCGGGGTCGAATCCGGGAGGGCTGTCCTTGAGGGCGAGGCCCAGGGTGACGAGCTTGACCTTGACCTCATCAATCGACTTGGCGCCGAAGTTGCGGATATCGAGCAGATCGGCCTCGCTGCGACCGATGAGCTCACCCA
>JBIKKK010000084.1:0-8815 GCA_044360385.1 Candidatus Nanopelagicales bacterium | reverse complement strand
CCGAGGAGCTCGGCCGGTCGGACCACCCCACACACGACAGCGGACCGCCCACGTGGGGCGGTCCGAGTCGTTGAGCGGAGGCGGAGGGATTTGAACCCTCGATGGGGTTTTAGCCCCAAACCCGCTTAGCAGGCGGGCGCCATAGACCGGACTAGGCGACGCCTCCATGAACTAGCCGGGTCAGGTTACCGGGTCCGGGCAGGACACGGCACACTGATGTCGCGTGAGCGCAGAAGACCCCACGGTGTCCACCCTCGTGATCGACTGCGGGGGCGGCGGGATCAAGGCAACCGTCCTCGACGACGCCGGTACGATGCGGGCCCAGCCCATCCGGGTGGCCACGCCGTACCCCCTGACGACCAAACTCTTCGTCAAGACAATCGTCGACCTGTCCAAGAAGATGCCGGCAGCGACACATGCCACTGTGGGCCTGCCCGGCATGATTCGCCACGGAGTCGTCGTCGCTACGCCGCACTACGTGACGGTACGAGGACCCCGCACCCGGATCGACCCCGACCTCGTAACTCAGTGGCACGGCTTCGACGCCCGCACCGCGCTGCGCGAGGCGCTCGGTATTCCTGTCATCGTCCTCAACGACGCCGAGGTGCACGGCGCTGGTGTCATCGCGGGCAAGGGACTCGAACTCGTGCTCACGCTCGGCACCGGGCTGGGCTGCGCACTATTCGACGGCGGTCGTCTCGCACCGCACCTCGAGGTTTCACAGGCACCCGTGAGATGGGGACTGTCCTACGACACCTACATCGGCGAGCACGAGCGTCGACGCCTCGGCGACAGCCTCTGGTCGCGCCGCGTCGTGCGCTGCGTTGACGGGCTACGACCGATGTTCATGTGGGATCGGCTCTACCTCGGTGGCGGCAATTCACGCCACATCACGCCGAGCCAGGTGACCAAGCTGGGCGACGACACGGTCATCGTGCCCAATGCTGCAGCCCTGGTGGGCGGAGCCCGTGCCTGGCAACTCAACGTGGAGTTCTAGGCGTGGAGTTCTAGGCGTGGAGTTCTAGGCGTGGAGTTCTAGGCGTGGCGGTCTAGACGCGCCAGACCGGACGCGTGAGGCATGTCGGGCCACCCTCGCCCTTGGTGATCTCGCTCGCGGCGTAGACGTGCACCTCGCACCCGCGCGCGGCAAGTGCCTCCGCCGTCGCGTCATTGCCCGAGGCGATGACGGCCACGCCAGGCGACACCGCGAGGACATTGCAGCCCAGCGTGAGCCAGTCCTCCTCCGGCACAGGGAGGAGTTCGACATCTCGGCGTCGCAATTCCTCCAGCATGGCCACCGGGGCGAGGCGCTCATAGACGACGGCGAGATCCTCGCGCACAGGTGAGATGACCGACATCAGGTGCAAACACCACTCGGGCCCCTGGTCATGGGGTACGTCGTACACCTCGACGCGGATCCCACGCGGCCTGAGGATCTCTGACAGTTGGGCTACGGCGACCGCGTTGGTGCGGTAGGAGCGCCCCACGGCAAGCGTCGTGTCATCAAGCCAAAACATGTCGCCGCCGTCGGCGGTTGCCGATCCGCTGAGCGACGCCACGGTCGGTACGCCAGCGGCCGCAAGGTCCGCGGCGAGACGCTCGCCTTCGCCGACACGCACAGCCTTGGCCGAACGCAGCGTGACGACGCCGTCGCTGACAGTGAAGGCCGGGTCATAGGTGAAGCAGGAGTCGGGGAGGCCCTCCAGTGGGGGTAGTTCGAGCACGTCACAGCCGAGGCGCTGCAGGATCCCGACGAAGGCAGCGTGCTGGTCGATGAGGAGATCGACGTCGAGGGGCTGAGCCCAGTGCGCACGCGCGAAGTCCGATGCGGGAGCAGGTGCTCGCACCGCGACGCGACGCAAGGCACCGGTCATCGAGGTGACGCCGTAGTTCATGTGACCTCCTTCGCCCGCAGACACTAGCCCCCCAAGCGGGCGAGGATCGAAGAGAGGCGCAACTGGTTATAGCGAAGCACGAGAAAGAAGACCATGTTGCCGATGAAGACAATGCAAAACCAGAGCAGGATCAACTGCCAGGGATTGAACGGCACGATGAGCAGGAAGGTGAAGGCAGACAAGAAATGCACCCATTCGCCACGGCGCACTTCGATGAGGTACGCCCGCAAACTCGGCACATCGATCCCGAAGAGACTGGACTTGCTCTCGCCACCCAGCCAGGAGCCGCCCTCAGGCAGCCACTTGGCAAACCACGGGATGCCGATGCGGCGATAGACCCGGACTCGGTCCCAGCGGGTGAGGCGCAGCGGGCCGATGTCGCGAGCGAACCACCGATCCGGACAGCGCGGGGCAATAAATCCGATGACGAGCGCGCACGCGACGAGGATGAGGAAGTCGATGATGCCCAAGCGCAGCATCGCGCCACCATCCATGTCGCCTCACCGCCTCCTCAGCGAGCAGGCTACCCGCGAGCTTCGCATGCGCACCGCAGTCGCCCGATGTCCCGAAATGACGCCATCCGCGGCCCGTGGGACCTAGCATCCCGGAGTGGCACTTTCGCGTCGACGGTTCATCGCGGGTGCATCCGCGCTCGCAGCTTCTTGGGGTGTGTCACTCGAGGTCATGGGCAGGAGCCTTGCCGCACCCCTCAAGGCGGCCGACGCTCCCACCACCCTCCTGCAGACAATCAAACTCTCCTCCCAGCCGGTCCGCGGCAACTACCGCACGCTGCTCGCAGCCGCGGGCGAGGAATTCATCCCACGCTTCGACCTCTTGGGGCGAGAGGCCGGCGCGGCCCGCACGTCCGCACGCCGCTCCCTCTACTACTTCGCGCATCTGTCGGATATCCACGTGATCGACGCCCAGACGCCCGCCCGCATGGATGCCATACAGAGCATCGCGCCCGAGCTCTTTACCGATGCGTGCCGACCACAGGAAACGCTGACGGTGCACGTGCTCGCCTCCATGGTGGACAGCGTGGCGGCGTCGCAGACCAGTGCGGTGACGGGCGCCCCACTCGCCAGTGCACTCAGCACGGGTGACAGTGCCGACAACCTGTCGCAGTTGGAGACCCGCTGGTACATCGACATCCTCGACGGCAAGGAGGTGCTGGCCAATAGCGGTGCCGCCGGTGTTTACGAGGGTCCGCAGGTGTGGTCGGAGGCGACGTACGCCTACCACCCGGAGGATCCCGCCGGCGATGTCTTCGGCCCGCTGGGATACCCCACGGTGCCCGGCATGCTCACGGCAGCGGTGAGCAATCCCGTGCAGAGCCAGGGGCTTCCCGTGCCGTGGTACGCCGTCTACGGAAATCACGACGCCACCTTCATGGGCACGTTCCGCCCCGATCCCGCGCTCTTTGCCTGGGCTTTCGGCGACCGCAAGGCCGTGACCGGAGAAGCACTTGCGGTCAACTGGCTTCAGGGTTACGCGAGCGACCTCAGCGCAGCGCAAATGGCGGCCAACGCGATCCGCCAGCAACTCGGACTCCTTCCAGGCCTCAAGACGGTCACTCCCGACCCTGCGCGCAAATTGCTCGAGCGCACCGACTTCATGCAGGCCCACCTCGACTCACCCGCGGTGCCAGGCCCTGTCGGCCATGGATGGACTCAAGCCAATATCGACACCGGCCAGACCTGGTGGAGCGCGGACCTCACGCCCTACTTGCGCGTCTTCGGACTCGACACGTGCAACATGGCTTCAGGCGCGGACGGTGCGGTGCCTGAGGACCAGTTCACCTGGCTCGAGGCGCAGCTCGCCCAGTGCGAGACCGAGGGAAAGCTGGCGATGGTGTGCAGCCACCACAACTCACTGACAATCGAGAATGACGCCAAGCCGGTCTGGGGCGGACAGCGGCTGGTGCACGCCGAGGAATTCATCGCGATGCTCGTGCGCTACCCGGTCTGCATCGCTTGGCTCAATGGCCACACCCATGTCAACACCATCAAGGCACACCCGCGTCAGGGTGGAGTGGGGGGATTCTGGGAGATGACGACGGCTTCGTGCATCGACTTCCCCCAGCAGCAGCAGCTCGTCGATGTGGTGGATAACCGCGACGGCACTATGTCGATTTTCGTCATCGCCCTAGATCACGCCGCCCCACCCACATGGACACAGGGCGATCTGAGCCAGACGGGCCTGGCCTCGCTGAGTCGAGAACTCGCCGCCAACTCTCCGCTGTCGAAGCCAGCGCTGCTTGCTGGGTCAGCGCTCGATCGCAATGTCGAGTTGCTCATGCCCGCGCCGTTCGACCTGTCGGGAATCACGGATGCCGCAGTGGAGGCCGAGCAGATGAAGGCTCGCGCGCAGCTCGTGGCCCACGGAGGTGCGGCGTGAAACGCTCAACTGCCGCTGCGGTCGTCGCCGTCGGGGCGCTCCTGCTCACCGCCTGCTCCCAGGTGGCATCCCTCACCCCAGTGGGTGGCAGCAGTGTCACCACCGTGCGCAACGCCGCAAACAACGTGCTCTTCGAGCAGGCTGTGCCGATCCTCGTGGCGCCCACGTGTAGTGAGGTCGACTCCGGGTTCACATGCGTCGGCTCCACAGTCGATGGAGCCGAAATCCTCGTCACCGCAGCGGGCACAGCGCCCTATGCCATGTCGATCTCCGTCGGCGGCTCGGTGATCTTCGAAGGCAACGCCCAGGCTGTCCTCGACGCTGCCGTCCTGGAGGGCTCATGAGCACCACGACGGAGCGCGCGCCGCTCTACCGCGCGAGCGTGCTCGCCACCGGTTTCGCGCGCATGTGGCGCGCCTGGCGGCTCCTGCTGCCCGTCGTCATCGTCAACGCCCTGGTGCAGGGCATCCTGCTGCTCTCCGGAGTGCTGCCATACCTCACGATCGTCTTCGTCTTCACCGCCCTGCTGTCCTTCGTCATCCTCGTCGCGTCCTTTGGCCTCATCGCAGCGGCGATGCTGCAAGCGGTCGAGGGGCCTGTGTCGTCTGGTGCAGCGGTCGACACCCTTCGTGCACGTACGTGGCCACTCCTCGCCTGGTCGCTGGGCCTGGTGCTCGTCGCCATCCTCGGCTTCTCGCTCTTCGTCGTACCCGGCTTCGTCGTCCTCGCCCTCACCACCTACCTACTTCTCGCCGTCATCGACGGTCAGCGCAACCCGATCGCGGTCAACTTCCGCACCATCGGGGCTCGCTGGGGCCGCTGGCTCATCACCGTGGTGGTCATGGGGGTCATCTGCTTCATCATGTGGTTCTTGTCAGCGCTCGACGGGTTCTTCGTCACCGGCGCACCGGGCGCGATCATCGCCTGGCTGGTCCTCGGCTTCGTCTCGGCATGGTTCACCTGCGCCTGGGCGCTGATCTACCGATCGGTAAACCCGCGCTAGACCAGCCGCCTTGCTCGGCGGAGGGAGTGGGATTTGAACCCACGGAGACGGGTTACGCCTCAACGGTTTTCAAGACCGTCGCCTTCGGCCGCTCGGCCATCCCTCCTTGCCGGATGCACGCACCCGACCGCATCACCCTACCGGGTGGCATTCACTCAGTCGGTGCGACGAACTCCACAGCGGTCTGCGCTACGGCGATGATCGCCCAGGTGCCGCGATCATCGGCCGTCGTCACTCGGTACGCCGGGAGGATGAGCAGCGTGCCGTCGGGCTGCCAGTACTGAGCGAGGGACAGTTCTGCTCCGGTCGCCAGCATCGGGTCCCAGTAGACCTGCACGCGCCTGGGGTCCCCTTGAGGCACGCTGGTGGACTCGTCCGGGGACGCGGTCACATCATCGCGGGCCTCTGCCATGGGGACGACGCCACCGTAGTCGAGGGGTGTCGGACCGAAGGCTGAGAAACGCGGATCGGTGGAGCGCGTGACAGCTGTGCGCGCGCCCACGATGGGATAGGCCGGCACCTGCTCCAGCCCAGCCGCGAAGCCGTTGGCCCAGGCAACCGTCTCACCGGCGAAGGTGAAACTCCACGAGAGCTGCGTGCGCTGACCGTCAACACGCTGCCAGGCGGTCACCCAGGTCGTGTACTCGTCCGAGCCCGACTCCCACTCCACGTCGATGCCGTCAACCGGCTGGTCGGACACGCCGAGGTTGGAGAGGATCTTGCGCGCCTGCCGGACAGCGTCGCGCTCGGAAATGGGGTCGACGACTGGGGGGCACGCCTCAGGAGCTGCGGGATCTGCGCCAGGTGAACCGGCGGTCGAGCCGTCCGCGGGTGCGGGCTCGGGCAGCGGCACGCCACCGCAGTCCCAGGGATTGATCGTCGGATCGGAGAAGGACCACGAAACCGTCGCGTCCTCGCCGACCCAGATCGCCGGCCCAGTGCCGTCGACACTGCCGACCATCCAGCCGTACTCCTGCTTGGTCGGCTTACCCGCGAGATCGAACGCCGCGCCGAGCTGACGAGCTAGGGCTTCCAGGTCGATCCCCTCGGCATCCAGGCGATAGCCAGGTGCCGTGCCGGGTACATCGGGCAGGTCAGGTCCGGCCACCATCGATGTGCCGAAGCCGGGATAGATCATCGCCTTATCGGCGACGGCCGGGCTGGCGGCAGCGGACATCGCCTCGGGGCTGCCCATGGGGGCATTCGCCGCACCGGGCTGGCCCGCGACCACGGGAATCGGCGGCGACGCAGCTCCGACGACCGGCAAGGAGTCCTCCGCGGCGGGCGCGGCGACCACGTCTCCCGCAGGCGCAGTGCTCCGCCCCACGGCGACGCCGGCGAGAGCTGTGCCCGCCAGCAGGACAACGCCCGCGGCCACCGCTCCCACGGTCATCGCCGTGCGCCGACGACGCATGGGCACGACCGTCGACCGCTCGAGCGATCGCGCGCGGATGGCATCGAGATCAGGTGCGGGCGCTCCCTGGGCGGGATCAGCCCCCTGCAGTCTCGAAAGCCCATCGGAGGCGGCTTCGCCATCCGGCCGGGCCGCAGGATCTTGTGTGTCGTCAGCCATGGTGGCTCCCTTCCACCTACGTCTATGTCAGGCGGAGGGGATTCCTTGCACGCCGGCCAGGGATTCCTCGAATCTTGACCGCGCGCGGGAGAGCGCTGCGGCCGCACCGCCCTCGCTGATGCCCAGGGCCGTGGCGAGCTGCGCGCCATTGAGCCCTTCCCACGCGACGAGGCGCAGCACCTCTCGATCACGCGGAGACAGACTCCGCCACGCATCGGCGAGGGCCGCGTCATCGGACACGATCTCCGCAGGATCCGCCTCATCGATGGCGTCGAGTGCGCCCAGGTCGGCGACGAGCACCTCCTGCGGGCGGCGTCGGTAGTTGGCCAGTACCCGCCGAGCCACGGCGTAGAGCCAGGGCAACTCCGCATCAGCGGGGATGTCCGCCCGGTGGCGCCAGGCGATGACCAGCACGTCGGCGGTCAGCTCATCGGCGGTCGAAGCCGGGTCCGGAAGTCCCGTGAGGCGCCGATACAGGTAGCGGCGCACGTCTGAGGCATGAGCGTCGACCAACTCCTCGAGCGTCACTGCTCTCCCCTCGCGTGCGTCCGGACCTGCGACGCACAGACGAGTCTGCCGGATCCCCTAGGAGAAACCGAGTTGCTGGGCATCTTCGGGCCGGTCAATGTCTGCCGAGGCCGACCACTGATCCATGATAGCCACGACCGTGTGAGGGCGCAGGTCGTCGAGCACCTGGCGGATTGGCATGTCCCGGCCGTCGCCGTATGCCGCGATCGCAGTCCGCAGCGGACGGACGGCATAGACCGCCGTCATCGGCTGCTCGCGTCCCGACGCATCGGTCACCACCGCAGCAGCTGCATCATCGATGACCTGCCGCAATGCCACGACAGCAGCACCTCCCGCCGGCGCATCACCCGCGAGGACGGCCACGTGGGTCGCGTCGTCCGGCAAGCAGGCAAGACCGGCGATGAGCGCGGCGCACGGCCCCGCTCCGGGTGGATCCTCGCGCGTCCAAACGACCGTGGCCGGCCCGCCACTCTCGGTTTTCGCCAGTTGCACAGACTTCGGGAGAGTTAAAACTCCCTCTAACTGGCGAAAACCGGGGCGCTCGGGACCCACGATGATCACGGGATCGGCCATCTGCGCGATGCCGGCGACGGTCACCTCGAGCAGGCTTCGTCCCTGGGCATCGCGCAGGGCAAGCTTGTCGGCGCCGAAGCGAAGCGCCTCGCCGCCCGCGATGACGATCGCCGCTAGGGAGCCCACTCCGGCTTCCGCTTCTCCAGGAAGGCCGTCATGCCTTCGCGCGCCTCGACCGAGGTGAAGAGTCCCGCGGAGACCTCAGCCGTCCACGCGAAGGCATCGTCACGCGTCATCGCGGGCACCCGACGGAGCAGTTCCTTGGTGCGCGCGAGTGCCTCGGGCCCACCCAGACGCAGCTGATCGACGTACGCCGCGACCGCCGCATCGAGGGCGTCTGTTTCGACGACCCGCGTGACCAGGCCGGCAGCATGCACGCGCTCGGCGCTCACACGCTCGCCGGTGAGCAGAAGCTCCTGCGCATCGCGACGGTGCATGACCTGCAGGCAGACGACGGAGATGATCGCGGGAGCCACGCCCACGCGGACCTCGCTGAAAGCGAATCGCGCGTCGGCCGAGGCGACGGCGACATCACACGCAGCCACCAAGCCGTTGCCGCCGCCGGCCACGTGACCTTGGATGCGCGCGATGATCGGCTTGGGATGGTCGAGCATCGCGACAAGAACGTCCACGAGCCCGCTCGTGCCACCGGAGGCGAAGCCGCCACTCGTCGCCGCGACCGCGCCCGCGAGGTCCGCTCCGGAGCAGAAGGTCGTGCCGCTGCCCGTGAGTACGACGACCCGCACGCCAGGGTCCTCCGCGGTCGCACGCAGGTGATCGAGGAGCAGGCCCATCGACTCGGCATCGAGCCTGTTCTTGGCATCGGGTCGATCGAGGGTGATCGTC
>JBIKKK010000083.1:0-8904 GCA_044360385.1 Candidatus Nanopelagicales bacterium | reverse complement strand
CGTTCTTCGACCAGCGCGTCTTCCCCGTGCTCACCCCGCTTGCGGTGGACCCGAGCCATCCCTTCCCCTACATCAGCGGACTGTCGCTCAACCTCGCCGTCGTCGTGCGCAATCCCGTCACGGGCACTGAGCTCTTTGCGCGCGTCAAGGTGCCTCCGTTGCTGCCGCGCTTCGTGCGCGTCGACACCCAGCGCTTCGTCCAGCTCGAAGCCGTGATCGCCGCGCACCTCGACGAGCTCTTCCCGGGCATGGACATCCTCCAGCACCACACCTTCCGCGTGACGCGCAACGAAGACGTCGAGGTGGAGGAGGATGACGCCGAGAATCTCCTCAAGGCACTCGAGCGCGAGCTCTCGCGACGCCGCTTCGGACCTGCCGTCCGCCTCGAGGTCGAGAGTTCGATCGATCCCCACGTGCTCGAGTTGCTCATGGACGAGCTCGATGTGAGCGAGCCCGAGGTCTTCCGCCTCCCCGGGCCGCTTGACCTCACCGGCCTGTGGTCCCTGTACGCCGTGGATCGCGATGATCTCAAGCAGGCCAGCTTCGTGCCGCGGACGAGCCGTGCGCTCGCCGAGGTGGAGTCGGCTTCAGCACCGGACATCATCGCGGAGGTGCGCGAAAAGGACATCCTCGTGCACCATCCCTACGACTCGTTCTCCACGAGCGTGCAGCTCTTCCTGGAGCAGGCCGCTGTGGATCCGCACGTCCTCGCCATCAAGCAGACGCTCTACCGCACCAGCGGCGACTCACCGATCGTGCAGGCGCTCATCGAGGCAGCCCGCAACGGCAAGCAGGTGCTGGCCCTCGTCGAGATCAAGGCCCGCTTCGACGAGCAGAACAACATCGACTGGGGCAAGAAGCTCGAGGAGGCCGGCGTCCACGTCGTCTACGGCCTGGTTGGGCTCAAGACACACTGCAAGCTCTCGCTCGTCGTCCGCGATGACGGCGACCGACTGCGTCGCTACTGCCACCTGGGCACGGGCAACTATCACCCCAAGACCGCGCGGCTCTACGAAGACTTCGGGCTCTTCACGTGCGACCACCAGGTCGGCGAAGACGTCTCGGATCTCTTCAACGTCCTGTCCGGGTACTCGATGAATACCGACTACCACCGGCTGCTCGTCGCGCCACACTCCATCCGCACCGGCCTCATCGAGCGGATCGACCGCGAGATCGAGCACGCGCGCGCGGGCCGCACGTCAGGGATCCGCTTCAAGGCCAACTCGGTCGTCGACGAGCGCACCATCGACGCCCTGTACCGCGCGTCGCAGGCCGGCGTACCCATCAAGGTCTGGGTCCGCGGCATCTGTGCGCTGCGTCCCGGCGTCCCCGGCCTGAGTGACAACATCGAGGTCATCAGCATCCTGGGCCGCTTCCTCGAGCACTCACGCGTGTACGAGTTCTGCAATGACGGCGACACCGAGGTGTGGATCGGCTCGGCCGACCTCATGCACCGCAATCTCGACCGCCGCGTCGAGACCCTGGTGAGCCTGAAGAGCCCCGACCAGGTGGCCGAGATCGATGCGCTCTTCATCCTGGCCTTCGACCCCGGCACCGCCGCGTGGGACCTGCGCTCCGACGGCACGTGGCGGCGGCGCACGACGGGCCCGGACGGCCGTCCGCCCCGTGATCTCCAGGAAACCCTCATCGAGGTGCATCGCACCCGCGGTCGTCTGGTGTGAGCACCACCCAGCGCGAGATCGAACTCAAGTTCCGCGTGACGGGAGCATTCACGCTGCCCGACCTCGCCGCGGTGCCGGGCATCTCCCGCGTGGAGTCGCGCCCGACCTTCACGATGCGTAACGTCTACTACGACACCCCCGACCTCCGGCTCTTCCGCTGGGGGATCACGCTGCGTCGCCGCGAAGGCGGCCCCGATGAAGGCTGGCACCTCAAGCTGCCCGTGCAGGGCAAGGGTCACGGCGTCCGCGATGAGGTGCACGCTCCGCTCGGGCCCGACGTCCCCGCCGAACTCACCCGCCTGGTCACGGCCTTCGCGCGCACCTCGCCCCTGGCTCCGGTGGCAGCGCTCCAGACCGAGCGCACCCCGCGCCTGCTCATCGACTCCGACGGCGTTGCCCTCGTGGAAGTAGTGGACGACACCGTGTCGATCCTCGAGGGCGATCACGTCGTCAAGCGATTCCGCGAGATCGAGGCCGAGGCACTGCCGCATCCGGGGCGGCCCCTGGACGAGCACCTCCTCGGCCGGGTCGGGGAAGCCCTCCTCGCCGCAGGCGCGGTGCCCGGCACCATGAGCAAGGCCGGTGCCGCGCTGGGCCAGCGGGCAGCGGTGCCCCCCGACGTGCCTGAGCTGGCCTGGCCGTCGCCCTCAGCCCCCGCCGGCGAGGTCGTCAGCGCCTACCTCGCCCTGCACTGTCGTCGGCTCCTGCTCGCCGACCTGCTCCTGCGCCGCGACCTGCCCGATGCCGTGCACCAGATGCGCGTGAGCGCACGTCGCCTGCGCAGCGGCCTCAAGGTCTTCGAGTCCCTGCTCCAGGACGAGTGGGCGCAGCTCATGCGCGCCGAACTCGGCTGGATGGCCTCGGGCCTCGGCGCGGCACGCGATACCGAGGTGCTGCGCGAGCGCCTCGATGGCCACGCCGGCGAGCTCGCCGACGACGACGCCGCCTACGCGCAGGCGGTGATCGACGCGCGCCTCGACGAGCGCATGCTGTCGGCGACAGCCGAAGCCCTGGCCGTCGTCGATTCGCAGCGCTACGCCGCCCTGCTCGAGGACCTCGTCGACGGCGTACGCCGGCCCCCGCTCAGTGAGCGCGCCGCGCAGCCCGCGGAGGACGCCCTGCCGCGCCTGGTGACCCGGGCCTTCCGCCGTCTCGAACGCCGTGCCGACGAACTGGAGCTGGAGACGCCGAGCCCGGTGTGGCACGAGGCCCGGATCGCGGCGAAGCGCGCCCGCTACGCCGCCGATGCCGTCGCCCCCGTGCTCGGCCACGACATGGCGCATCTGGCCGAGCGTCTTGCTGACGTCACCGAGGTGCTCGGGCACCATCAGGATGCCCACATCGCCCAGGTGACCCTGCGCGCGTGGGTGCCCAGCGCGGATCCCCAGGGTGCCTTCGCCCTCGGCCGGTTGCTCGCCGTCGAGGAGGCGGCCGAGATGGCCGACCGGGTGGCCTTCCTCGACCTGTGGCCCTCGGTCCGCCGCTCCGCCCACCACGCCGGCATCCACTAGGGCCCGGCCGGCTGGCTCACGTCCGCTCCCCGAGGGATTCGGCACTCCCGTCCCCCTGTTCACTTTCGTACGCAAGACTGCCCCCATGACCGACTCGGAGGTCGTGCGGGCCGCTGGCGTGGTCGTCGTACGCGACGCAGCCGCCGGGCCTGAGATCGCGGTCATCCACCGAGCGCTGCGCGCCGACTGGTCCCTGCCCAAGGGCAAGATCGAGCCGGGCGAGCATCCCGTGGTCGCCGCCGTCCGCGAGTGCGACGAGGAGACAGGGATCGTTCCCGTCCTGGGGCCTCCCCTGGCCCGTCAGGAGTACGTCGCCCTGGGCTCCCCCAAGGTGGTCGACTACTGGGCGGCGCGGGTCGGCTCCGATGAGGGCTTTGCACCCGACGATGAGGTCGAAGCCATCGAGTGGCTTCCCGCCGATGAGGCGGCCGCGCGGCTCACCTACCCCCGCGACGCCGACCTCGTGCGCGAGGCCGTCGCCCTACCTGTGAGCACGCCGCTCATCCTGCTGCGCCACACGCAGGCGCTCAAGCGCGCCGACTTCAAGGGGAAGCTCGATTCCGAGCGACCGCTCTCGGGCAAGGGCAGGTCCCAGGCCAAGGCCCTCGTGCCCATGCTCGCGGCCTACGGCATCGAGCGCGTGCACTCCTCCGACGCCCTGCGCTGCCGCGAAACGGTCAAGCGCTACGCCAAGTCCATCGATGCCGAGGTCCGGCTCGAGCCGGAATTGAGCGAGGAGGCCTACGACGAGAAGCCCAAGCGCGCCGCGCGCCGGATGCAGGAGCTCCTCCTGGATCCACGGCCCCTCGTCGTATGCACGCACAGACCGCTCCTGCCCGCGCTCGTCGAGACCATCGCCGG
Organism: Candidatus Nanopelagicales bacterium; assembly: GCA_044360385.1. Lineage (GTDB taxonomy): Bacteria > Actinomycetota > Actinomycetes > S36-B12 > S36-B12 > Mxb001. The sequence goes on along the minus strand of JBIKKK010000083.1, from coordinate 4,850 downwards.
GCTGCGGATCAGGGGCACCTTCGACCTCGACCCCAAGCTCCCGCCGGGGGGATTCCTCGTGGTCCACCGCCACTTCGCCGAAGACGCGGAGGAGCCGACGATCCTGGCCGTCGAGCGTCACGCAGTCTCCCGGGATTGATTCATCAGCCCGACCAGTTGAGTTCACTTTCTGTTCACCTTGGCCCCGCTCCGGGGTCATCCTGGCTTCCTAGGTTTCGAGTTGTCCGGTCATCGAGACCATGCAATCGACTCACAGGAGGACCAGGGTGACTCGCACCCGCACGGCCGCAATCGCGGCACTCGCCATCTCCAGCGCCCTCGTGCTCGCCGCCTGCGGCGGTGGCTCCAGCAGCGACTCCAGCGCCTCGGGCGACCCCAATCTCACGGGATCGGTCCGCATCGACGGCTCATCGACCGTCTACCCCCTCACCGCACTCGCGGCCGAGGACTTCATGGCCGCCAATCCGGGCGTGCAGGTCACCGTCGGCTCATCAGGCACGGGCGGCGGCTTCGAGAAGTTCTGCCGCGGCGAGACCGATGCCAACGACGCCTCCCGCGCGATCAAGGAAGAGGAAGCGGCCGCATGCGAGGCAGCCGGCATCCAGTACGCCCAATTGCAGGTCGCGGTTGATGCCCTCACCGTGGTCGTCAACAAGGAGAACACCTGGGCAACATGCCTTACCGTCGAGGAGCTCGGCGCGATCTGGGCACCCAGCTCGACCGTCAACAACTGGAACCAGGTCCGCCCCGACTTCCCCGACGTGCCGCTCCAGCTCTTCGGCGCGGGCACCGACTCGGGCACGTTCGACTACTTCACCGATGCCATCAACGGCGAGGAAGGTGCCAGCCGCACCGACTACACCCCCACCGAGGATGACAACGTCACCGTCCAGGGCGTGAGCGGCTCCGAGGGCGGCCTCGGATACTTCGGCTTCACCTACTTCGAGGAGAACGCCGACAAGCTCACCGCAGTGCAGATCGACAGCGGCGCCGGCTGCGTCGCCCCGAGCGTCGAGACGGCCCAGGACGGCACCTACACGCCGCTCGCGCGCCCGCTCTTCATCTACCCGTCCAAGCAGGCACTCGCTAAGCCCGAGGTCAAGGCGTTCTTCGACTTCTACGTCGCCAATGACGACACGATCGCGTCCGACGCGCTCTTCATCCCGCTCAATGAGGAGCAGAAGGCCAAGCTCCAGTCCGACTACGCAGCCCTCTCGGGCTCCTGACGGGCCGAGGCGAGCGATCGCTAGATTGAGTCAATGAGCACCGCTCTGGTCGAGTCTGCCGCAGGGGGCCTAAACCCCCTGCGGCAGACGAAGCCGCGCTACGGCGAGAAGGTCATCCGCGTCATCCTCTTTGCCGCGGCGGCCGTCTCGATCCTCACCACCTTCGGCATCGTCATCTCGGTCCTCATCCCCTCGCTGGAGTTCTTCGGCGAGGTCGCGCTGAGCGAGTTCCTCTTCACCACCACCTGGACCCCGCTCTTCGCCAATCCGCAGTTCGGCGTACTGCCGCTCATCATGGGCACGATGGTGATCACGATCATCGCCGTGCTCATCGCCATCCCACTCGGCCTGGGCAGCGCGATCTACCTCTCCGAGTACGCCAAGCCCAAGGCTCGCAAGATCCTCAAGCCGACCCTCGAGGTCCTCGCGGGCATCCCCACGGTGGTCTTCGGCTTCTTCGCGCTTGAGTTCATCACCGTCTTCGTGCTCAAGCCGATCTTCCCCGGTATCCAGGTCTTCAACGCCCTGTCCGCCGGCATCGTCATGGGCATCATGATCATCCCCACGATCGCCTCGCTCTCTGAGGACGCGATGTCGGCAGTCCCCGCGGGGCTGCGGGATGGCGCCTACGCCCTCGGGGCAACCAAGCGCCAGGTGGCCCTGCGCGTCATCGTCCCCGCCGCCCTCTCCGGCATCGTGGCGGCCTTCGTCCTCGGCATCTCTCGGGCGATCGGCGAGACCATGATCGTGACCGTTGCCGCAGGCCTGCAGCCCAACATGACGCTCAACCCGCTCGAAGGCATGCAGACCATGACGTCCTACATCGCTGCTGCCGGCGCGGGTGACGTGGCGACAGGGAGCATCGAGTACAAGTCGATCTTTGCCGTCGGGCTGCTTCTCTTCGTCATCACCTTCTTCATGAACATGATCAGCATCCGACTGGTCCGCAAGTATCGGCAGGCCTACCAGTGACCGCGACCCTCGCTCCCGCGCCTGACGTCTCACCTGTCGATCTCGAGGGTAAGGGCCAGCCCTTCGTCGACAAGACCTTCCGCTGGATCCTCTTCCTCTGCCTTGCCATCGGCGTGATCTTCCTCTTCGTCCTCCTCACCTACGTCACCATCAAGGGCTGGCCGCGCCTCACTCCCACGCTGTGGGAGAACATGCCGTCGTTGCGCCGCCCCGAGCAGGCAGGCGCCCAGTCGGCGATCACCGGCACGCTCTGGGTGATCGCCTTCACCGCGCTCTTCGCCCTACCCATCGGATTCCTCGGCGCGGTCTACATGGAGGAGTACGCCAATCCGACGAGCCGCTTCACGCGCTTCGTCGAGGTCAATATCCAGAATCTCGCCGCTGTGCCCTCGATCGTCTACGGCATCCTCGGCCTGGCGATCTTCGCCAGAGCCCTGTCCCTGGGCCAGAGCGTCATCACGGCGGGCCTGACCCTGGCGCTCCTCGTCCTGCCGGTGATCATCGTGTCCACGCGCGAGGCCCTGCGCGCCGTGCCGCAGAACATCCGCCACGGATCCCTCGCCCTCGGCGCGACCCTGTGGCAGACGACCTGGCGGCAGACCATGCCCGCCGCGGTCCCGGGCATGGCCACGGGCACGATCCTGGCTCTCTCTCGGGCCATCGGCGAGGCAGCGCCCCTCCTCCTGCTGGGGGCCGTGACCTTCATCTCCTTCAATCCCACCGGCCCCTTCTCGGCGTACACCACCCTGCCGATCCAGATCTTCAACTGGACCAAGGAGTCGCGTGAGGAGTTCCAGACCCTGGCCTCAGCCACGATCGTCCTCCTCCTGGTCATCCTCCTGGCGATGAACGCCGTCGCCATCCTGATCCGCAACCGAACCCAGAAGCGCTGGTGACATGATGAGTGAGACGATGAGCGAAATCCACGATCCTGACGCCCCCCAGTCCACCAGCGACATGACCACCACGGGTCGCATGGACGTCTCCGCCGTGCTCGAGGGTGCGGAGATCCCCGAGGCTGTGTCCAACATCGTCTTCGACCTCGCCAATGTGCGGGTCTTCTACGGCGACTTCGAGGCCGTGCGCGATGTGACGATGCAGATCGGCCGCAATGAGATCACCGCCTTCATCGGCCCCTCCGGGTGCGGCAAGTCGACCCTGCTGCGCAGCTTCAACCGGATGAACGACCTCATCCCCGGTGCTCGTGTCGAGGGCCTGCTCGCGTACCACGGCTTCGACATCTACGCGCCCGAAGTCGATCCCATTGAGGTGCGTCGCCGTATCGGCATGGTCTTCCAGAAGCCCAATGTCTTCCCCAAGTCGATCTACGAGAACGTCGCCTACGGCCCCAAGGTCAACGGCATGAAGGTCAACATGGACGACCTGGTCGAGGAGTGCCTCACGCGCGCGGCACTCTGGGACGAGGTCAAGGACGATCTCAAGAAAAGCGCCTATGCGCTGTCGGGCGGGCAGCAGCAGCGCCTCGTGATCGCACGCTGCATCGCGGTCAAGCCCGAGGTCATCCTCATGGACGAGCCATGCGCATCGCTCGATCCCATCGCCACGGCGAAGATCGAGGACCTCATGAAGGAACTCGCGAAGGACTACACGATCGTCATCGTCACGCACAACATGCAGCAGGCAGCTCGCGTCTCGGAGCGCACCGCCTTCTTTACCGCCGATGTCGACGCGCAGGGCGTCCGTCACGGGCGTCTCGTGGAGTACGGCCCCACGCGCCGGATCTTCACCGCGCCGAACGATCCGCGCACCGAGGACTACATCTCCGGCCGCTTCGGCTGACCTAGCCCTCCAGGGCGTAGCCCGCCTCGTCGATGGCCTCCCGGACCTCCTCAAGGTCCAAGGGAGCATCACTGGTCACGGTCGCGGATCCCCCCGCCAGATCGACGTCGACACTGCGCACTCCCGCAAGCATGATCAACTCGGTCGTCACCGCGCGCACGCAGTGATCGCAGGTCATGCCGGTCACCTGGTACGTCGTCGTCGTCACTGTCCCTCACTCTCCGCCAGGGTCGCGAGTCGCGGCAGGGTCTCCTCGATGGCCCGCGTATTGCGGTTGTAGGCGTCCATGAGCTTGAGCGCTCGGGCCGAGCGCGCCGTGGTTGCATCGAAGGTCTCGGTCACGCGCGTGCTCCCGTCGGCAAGGGGTTCGAGCTCATAGCGCCAGCGGTGTCCACCGATGTGGGCCCAGGCGATCTGCCGGCCCTCCTCGAACTCCTTGACCTGGCTGCTCACTCGGTAGGGCACTCCGAGCCGCATGTCCATGCCGAATTTCGCCCCCAGCGAGAGTCGCTCGGGGCCGGACACAGCACCGCGCACGGAGCCCGAGCCGTCGAAGTCCGGGTGGCGGCGGGGATCGGCAAGGATCCCGAAAATCCGCTCGGCGGGGGCGTGGACAACGATGGAGCGGGACACGATCCAGGGGGATCCGGTGTCCACGACCTTGACCTGCGACATGACCCCCACGCTACGACAGCGGGCTCAGGGGCACCGCCCGAGGTCGTTCACCCGTCATTCAGCCAAGCATCACGGAGACGTCACCGGCGCGGCCTACGGTGGCGCTGTGCCGGACACCGCCCCTGCTCCCGCGCATCAGGTGACTCTGTCGCGCAACGCTCGCTTCATGTTGCCCAC
>JBIKKK010000008.1:0-27960 GCA_044360385.1 Candidatus Nanopelagicales bacterium | reverse complement strand
TGCGCACGGTCTGGCCGGAGTGGATCGCCGAGCTCGAGGCAACGGCGTATGACAATGCCGCCTTCGTGCCGATCGAGTTCGTCGCCTTCACCTCGGGCTATGACACCCACTCCGCTGTCCTCTTCCCCGAGACCGTCGCCACCCGCGAGGTCGTGAAGTTCACGTGGGGCGGGATCTTCTGCGACCGCGAGGCCGCCCGATTCCGCCATGTCTCGCGCGCTGCGGCCGAGAGGTTGCGCCTGGCGCTTCCCCCGGAAGCGGAGCTGCTCCTCTCGGATCAGCGGTTGGCGCAGGAAACCTTCGTGCTCTGGGATCTCGTGCACGATCGCACCCACAGCCACGGCGACCTGCCCTTCGATCCCTTCATGATCAAGCAGCGGATGCCCTACTGGATGTACGGCCTCGAAGAGTTGCGCTGCGACCTGTCGACCTTCCGCGAGACGACGGCGCTCGAGGAGCGGGGTGTCGTGCTCGCGCCCTACGTGCGCCATGCGATCCTCTTCGATCGTCTCTTCCGCTTCCCCACGACCGGTGATCGAGTCCGCAACTACGACGGCCTGGCGGGGCAGATCATCTTCGCGTGGCTGCACAAGGCCGGAGTGGTGCGCTGGACCGACAACACGCTCGTCATCGACTGGTCGCGCGTGCAAGAGAGCATGGATGCCCTCTGCGACGAGGTCGAGACCCTCTATCGGGAGGGCATCGATCGTTCCCGTCTCGGCCACTGGCTCGCGGCGTACGAATTCGTCAGCTCGCTCGTGCCTCCGCATCCGCAGTCCGTGTGGGCGCGCGGGGCCCAGGCCCTGCCCACCGAGCCGCGCGAGGCGGTCGATGCTGTGCTGCCGGATGAGTTCCCACTCAATCTCTTCTACGAGTCCCTGCGCAAGGCGCTCGCTCCGGCGATCGACTCCGCGCGCGGCATCACGGGGATCGCGGCATGAGCCGCCCCGTCGCGGTCGTCCTCGGTGCGGGCATGGGCGGCCGCGCTGTCGCGAAGGCACTCGGCGCCGACCATCTCGTCATCGTGGTGGATCGTCGCGAGGATCTCGCGCGCGAGGCTGCGGCTCCCGTATCGGGAGAGGCGGCGGTCGTCGACCTGCTCGACGTCGATGACGTCATCCGCTTCCGCAATGACGTGCTTGCGCGGCACGGCCGCATCGACGTGGTCGTGCACCTTGTCGGTGGATGGCAGGGATCCAAGACCGTCGACCTTGGCGCGCTCGATGCGTGGGATTCCATCGCACCGGGTGTCTTCGTCACCGTGCGCACGACGACAGTGGCCTTCCGCGACGCACTCATCGACTCAACCGGGTGCTACATCATCGTCTCGAGCACGGCCGCTGCCAAGCCCACCGCGGGCAACGTCGCCTACGCGACCGCCAAGGCGGCGGCCGAGACCTGGGTCGGAGGACTGGCGAACTCCTTCAAGGATTCCTCCGCTCGCGCGGTGGTCGTCGCGGTCAAGGCGCTCGTCGATGCGGCCATGCGCGAGGCTCAGCCCGACCAAGCTTTCCCGGGCTATACCGACACCGCTGACCTCGCCGCGGCCGTCCATGGGATCGTCGGTGGCGACGCCGCCAACGGCGCGCGCTGCGATCTCACGGAGGCCTGACATGTCCGCACCCTGGCGGGGTTTTGCCAGCGACAACTACGCCGGTATCCATCCCGAGGTGCTTGACGCGATCACGCGGGTCAATGCCGGTCACGCGGTCGCCTACGGCGATGACGACGAGACCGAGCGCCTCTGCGATCTCGTTCGCGATCACTTCGGCCCGCAGGCCGAGGTCTTCCCCGTCTTCAATGGCACGGGTGCCAACGTCGTCGCCCTGCAGTCGATGTGCCGCCCCTGGGAGGCCGTGATCTGCGCGGAGTCCGCGCACGTCAATGTCGATGAGGGTGGAGCGCCGGAAAAGGTCGCCGGGCTCAAGCTCTGGACCGTCCCCACGGCCGATGGTCTTCTCACCCCCGACCTCGTCGACGTGCATGCGGTGCGCACGGGTGATGTCCATCGCTCCCAGCAGGCGGTCGTGACGATCACGCAGTCCTCCGAGCTCGGCACGGCGTACACCGTCGATCAGCTCGGGCGACTGGCAGATCACGTGCACTCACTCGGCCTGCGCCTGCATCTCGACGGTGCACGCCTGGCGAATGCCGCGGCCTCCCTCGGTGTCGCCCTGCGCGAGATCACTACGGATGTCGGAGTGGATGCGATTTCCTTCGGGGGCACCAAGAACGGCGCCATGGGCGCGGAGGCCGTCATCGTCCTTGACGCCGGGCTCGCCCGGGATATCCCCTTCCTACGCAAGTCCGCCATGCAGCTGGCCAGCAAGATGCGTTTCGTCAGTGCGCAGCTCTCGGCGCTGCTCACCGATGACCTGTGGCTGCGCAATGCCCGCCACGCCAACGACATGGCTCGTCGTCTCGAGTCGGCCGCGCGCTCCATCCCCGGCGTCGAGGTGCAGAGGAGAGTCGACGCCAATGCGGTGTTTGCGATCCTCCCGCCGGCGGTGACCGAGCGGCTTCAGCACGACTACCGCTTCTACACCTGGGATGACCACACGGGCGAGGTGCGCTGGATGTGCTCCTGGGACACCACGCCCGAAGACGTGGATGCCTTCGCCGCAGCAGTCGCCCGCGAGATGAGCGCCTGAGTCACCACCCGCCGCGCAGTACCGCAAGCGGCACGTATCGCCAGCGGGGCAGATAGGTGGAGGCGTAAACCGCCTCGTGGAGTGGTGACAGCGACTCCAGCGCGTCGAGCAGTGAAGGGTCGAGTGCTGGGACCCCGTCGACTCCCCGATACGCCGCCAACGCCTCATCGCGTGCTTGCCGTGCCCACTCGCGGGCGTCTGCCAGCGCATCGGGAAGGTCCACTCTCCGCGCTGCGGCGATGGCGACGTGATCAAGCCCGCGCAGAAGTCCGGCAACATCATGTGCCGTGGGGCTTGGCTGTCCGCGATCGTCCGCGGGCAGGAGGGGATTGCCGTCGAAGTCGGCGATGGCGATTCCGTCGCGCCACCTAAGGAATTGACCAGGATGCAGATCGCCGTGCACGGGCGCTACTTCTACATCCGTAGCGGCCTCGAGCGTCTGACATGCCTGAGTGAAGCGGTCGGTCCAAGGCAAGAGAGCGTCGCGCATCTCAGCATCAAGATCGACGGAGAGGAGGCCTCGGTAGTGAGCGGCTAGGGACGCGAGATCCGCGCGGCCGAGAGGGTGCGGGAAGACGGGTGTCGGCGTGGCTGCTGCCATGTGCAGACGACCGGTGAGAGATCCGAGGTCACCGGCCCAGTCGGGGGCATCAGATGCACCCTGCAGCATCCGCTTGACGTCGTCGAGCATCCACTCCCATCCGTCCTGCGCCTGTGGCAGGAAGCTTGTATAGGACGCGACCAGGTGATCCCGCCAGGTGATGGAAGCGAGGGGCACAGGCATCTCCGTGAAGCCCGCGTGCGCGAGGTGGTCGACGAGACGCAACGCCGTGAGTGATCCGGGCTCCGCGATGAACTGCCACTTGGCCACCACCGCCTCGTCGATGACCCGCATGTCGTTGGACATGTCGACGTCGACGGAGCGCTCCCGACGAGGGTCGATAGGAGGGAGAGCTTGGACGATGTGCACGTCCAGGGGTTCGGGTGCAGAGAGAGCGGAAGCACTCATGGCGTCATCGGGCTCGGCGCGGCGCCAGCGACCGTCATGCACGAGTGGCACGTTGATTGCTCGTCCGTCGGTGAGGCGCGCGATGGCGATGGCAGTTCCCTCACCGAGCGGAGTGGCATCCTCTATGGCCGTCCAGGCGAGAGCCTGCCCGCGACGCAGGGGAGGCAGGAGACTGTCGGCAGCGACGCCTGCCAAGTCACCTCTGACCTCGTCGAGCAGCATCAGGGCACCTCGACCGGGTCTCTCCGCCACCACCGAAGGGCGAGCAATTCGGCGATGAGGGGCTCGGCGAGCATGCGCGCGATGGGAGAGCCAGACAGCGGCAGATGAACCTCGCCGGGCAGCGCCAGTGGCTGGCCCACACTGACGACACGAGAGCCACGCTTACGCAGCCAGTCGGCCGCCTGGTCGTCCCAGCGTGAGCCGGTGAAGGCGACGCACCGGTAGTCCGTCGTCAGGGTGAGATAGACATCGACGTGGCTCCAGTCGCCGGTCTCGCAGCCGACAGCGCGACGCCGAGGAATCTCACGGATCATGAGCGCCGACTGCAGCGCCGAGCCGACACGGCTCTCGGGTGCGATCCAGTAGGTCGTCTCTGCGGGCGCCAGCACCTCGTCGACCGCATCGAGCCACGACGGTTCCGCCAGGAGACTTCTCGTGAGCGCCGCCGCCTCGCGACAGTCCTGCGCCATGCGTCGCCGATCCTCGCCCATCGCGAGGAGCAGGGCGATGGTGTGTCGGTAAGTGCGGCAGGCGACCTCGCCGGTCTCGTCGCCGGCGGACATGGGCACGACGAGATCGGCTTCACGCGCGAGCGCCGAGTCCTCGCGGTTCACTAGGGCCACGCGCTGGGTGCCAGGCAGCAGACGCTCCGCTCGCTCGAGTGTCTCCGCCGACCCACCCGACGCGGAGATGAGCACCGCGGATGTGCCCTCGCCTCCCGGCCAACCGGGATCGGTCGATGCCATTTCGACCGTAGCGCCGACTTGGGCCGCACGCAGCCAACCCACTGCGGTGCGCGCCGCGTAGGCGGAGGAGCCCATCCCGGTGAGCAGCGGTTGGCGGGAGTGCAGGCCATCCCAGGGATCTTCGGCGTCGAGGCGTACGGCGAGGCCTTCTAATCTGTCCGGAATTGCGGCGAGGTCTCTTTCGAAAAGGTCGGGCCGCATCAGCGAGCCGCGGACTGCCCGAGGTCGGCGATGATCTCCGCCTCCCGGCGCACGCCGTCCTCGGCGCGGATCTGCTGGGAAATAGCCGCCATCCGCTCCCGCAGTGGGGCGTTTGCGAGGAGACCGTCGATGGCGCTCTCAAGCTCGGCCTTCTCCACGCGGTAGGTGTCAAGTCGCTTGCCGAAACCCGTTTCGTCGACGCGCTGGGCATTGTCGTACTGGTCCCAGAAGAGCGGAAGCAACACCATGGGCTTGCCGAAGTGGAACGACTCGCATGTGGTGTTGTTGCCGCCGTGCGTGATGACGACATCAACCCTGTCGAGGAGGGTGGTCTGCGGGACCATGCTTGCCCCCCACATGTTGTCGGGCAGATCCCATTCGTCTGACCGTGGTCCCTTGCTCACAATGAAGCGGTGTGGGCTGTCGGCGAGGAAGCCAGTAAGCCGTTGCATGAGGTCGACATCGGCACCGCCGAGGGACCCGAGAGAGAGGTAGATCAGCGAGCCGTCCCCCTCCGCGATGTGGGCGGGCAGGTCGACAGGCTGCTCGGTGCGGCGTACTGATGACTGCACTCTGTGCCAGGTTGCATCAAGAGGACGGCGATCGAGGTAGTCGATGACCTCCGGGTAGATGTAGATGTTGGAGTCTCCGACATAGTTGAACTCGCCCTCAGGCAGCGCGGGTGCTCCGGACTCAAGCGAGAACTCGTTGTACTCCTGCCAGACTCCAGCGGTGGCGCGCGCGTATTCATCACGCCAGGCTTGCCACTGCGAGGAGTCGTCCGCGGGGAGTCCCGACAGCGCAGGGGGGATATGGGGGCCGGTCATCTCCAGCGGCTGACAGGACACGACCCGGACGAACGGGCGTCCGGCCGCCCGGAGCGCAGGGAAAGCAGACACGTTGTCCTGGACGATGATGTCGGGGTTGATCTCGTCGACGATGGCAGCAAACTGGGGATTTGCGTACTTCGCGCCGTCCATGAGGCTGCGCCAGACGGGCTCAAGGAAGGTCGTGATCTGCTCGTAGGTGCTCTTGCGGAACTCCGGGGACGTCTCGCGGATGAAGTCGATCCAAAACTGACCCGCGGCGGCCTCCTCTTCAGGCGGGGGAGCCATGGAGACGAGGCGCTCCTCAATTCCGAGAGGCTCGATCTTGCCGGCCCAGGATTCCTCGGCGGCGAAGACGACGCGATGGCCCATGCGGATGAGCTCGGCACCGATGCCGATGCAGTTGTTCGTAGGTCCGTAGGCGCTCTCGGCGGCCAGCAGCACAGTGAGGGGTCGATCAGACATGGTGCCTCCGCGGTCAGTCGTCGATCCGGTCTAGCGGGATCATGCCCCGCCCGGCAAGTTCGGTGAAGAAGAGGTCGAGCGGCATGGTGAGCTCCGGACCGTGGACCCCGGTGCAAAGGGCCCGGCCCGAGGCCATGATCTGGGCGGCGATCGACGGCGGTACGCCGGTGACCCAGGCTCCCCCCGAGAACTCACCGGACGGCGGATCGGTCACCTCGATGTCGCAGGTCACCGTGACGGGCGCTCCTCCCCGACTGCCCGAGGTGATGACCCGGAACCACTCGATCGCTTCCGGGTCGGCTGTCGCGACCTCGTTGCGCGCCTGGCGAGCGAGCACGGCGATCAACACGTCGGCCGGGCGGACGCTCACGCCATCGACCACGACCGGCTCCTCGCTGGCGAGTCCGGCCGCCACGAAGGACAGCAGGCGTACGTGGTCGGCGGGCGCCAGGCCGAGACGCCATTCCACGCGCTGAATGCCGCGGTCGGCGTAGGAACGCGGCAGTGTCGCTGGTTCCGAGTGGATCGTGTAGACGCACTCCACCTCGCCGTCGGGGAACGCATAGGTGCGTGCACCGGATCCGGCGGGATGGAAGCCGATCGCGCCGTCGATGAACTGCGGGGCGGGCGCGGTGTACTCCTCGATGAGCGTGAGGGCGGCGTAGGGCGGACCGTACGGCTCAGAGGGGTGGTAGGCGCGGCCCGGCACCACGGCGTCGGCGATCTCGATGGACTCCACGGTGTCCATGCCACCGAGTTGCACCCCTCGCGCGGCGAGCAGGTTGGTCAGGCCAGGCGCCGAACCCATCGACAGCGTGGCGGTGAGCCCGGCTTCGACGAAGCGGTCATGCCAGTCGTATTGGCGCACGGCCACGTGGAAGAGACCGCCCAGATCGGTGTAGTGCGCTCCGATCTGGAGGCAGGCCTCCATGACGGCGATGTTGTGAGCGTGCCCTGACGCGTTGACCACGGCGTCGCATCCGTCGAGGCACTCGGCCAGAGCGACGTCAATGCCGCGCGGGATGAGGGCGGCGCCCCGACCGGACAGCCGCTGGGCTAGCGCGCTCGCACGCTCGGCGTCGGGATCGACAAGGACGATCTCGGCGACTCCGACCGACGAGGCCAGGTCGGCCACGGTGACCGACCCCATGGCTCCTGCTCCACCCACGACGCCGATCCGCACGCCTGCCCCTTTCTGGTTTTCCACTCCCAACTGGACGTCCAGTCAGTACAGTCCCAAGGTATGGCGTTGGCTGAAGTCTCGGTGGCGATTCCCCCGAATCTCTCGGCGAATGACGCCCTTGATCGTCGCGAGCACCTCATGGCCGCGGCAGCGCGCGTGCTGGTGCGTGACGGCTCAGCGGGCATGCGCGTGCGCGACGTAGCGCTCGAGGCGGGGGTCTCGACGGGCATCGTCCACTACTACTTCGGAACCAAAGACGAGATGCTCGTCGATGCGCTCCGATGGGCGATCGGCAAGCCCGCGGAGCGCTTTGCCGCTGTGCGTCGCGACGGGGACTACATGCGGGTCCTAGCCACCCTGCTCGAGGTGAGCCTGCCGCATCCCGGCGTGCTCTTCGACGAATACGTCCTCTGGCTCGAGCTCTGGACCGCCGCAACACACGATGAAGCTCTGCGCCCCGTATGCGAGGACCTCGCGGCGGAATACCGCGACGAGCTCGTCAAGTTGGTCCAGGAGGGCACATGGGCCGGGGCCTTCAATCCGGTCGGGGAGCCAGAGGTCGTGGCTGAGCGCATCAGCGCGATGGTCGATGGCCTGTGCTTCCGCACGGTGGTGGGCTATTCCTGGACGCCGTTGGAGCGCGTCCGCGTCATGCTCCGTGCATTCGCATGCGAACAATTGGGCATCCTGCCCACAGACCTGCCCGAGATTCGCCTGAGTCGCCAAGGTGACTCTCCCCGGGCAGAAACGACCAACGAGGAGGAGACCAGATGAGATCACACCGGACATCGGCCAGCCGGGCCGCCGTCCTCGGCATCGGAGGAGCGGTGGCCGCCGTCCTCCTCGCTGCCTGCGGAGGAGGGTCCTCGAGCGAGGAAACGTCAGCCCCCCTTGATCCCAATGCGGATCTGAGCAAGCAGTCCATCGTCGTGAGCAACTGGGACGCCTACATGGACCCGGACGCGGCACTGAAGTTCACCGACACAACCAAGGCCAACATGACTGTGGCCAACCACGCAACGAACGAGGAGATTGTCGGCAAACTCACCGCGGGCGGAGACCCCGGGATCGACGTGGCCTTCGTCTCGGGCCAGTACGCCCAAGCGCTCAATGACGCCGGCCTACTCGAGCCGATCGACCCCAATCTCGTGCCGAACCTCGCGAACCTCTACCCGGAGTCCAAGAACCTGGCCTTCGACCCGGGCAGCACTTTCAGCGTTCCGTACGCATGGGGGACCACGGGGATCTGCTACCGCGAGGACCTCATGGCTTCGCCCCCCACGTCGTGGAACGACCTGCTCAACCCGGCTCCGGAGTACGAGAAGAAGACGCTGATGCTGGCCACCCAGCCGTGGATGAACCTCCCTGCTGCTAAGGCCCTGGGTTTCAGTGCCAATACGACGGACACAGCAGAGTTGGACCAGATCAAGCAGCAACTGCTCAAGACCAAGCCGACGCTCCTGGGCTTCGATGATGTGACCTTCTACGAGCGCCTCGCGTCGGGTGAGGTCGTGATGGCAGTGGCATGGGATGGCTGGTGCAACTACTCGGGCGATCCGAACGTCAAGTTCGTGGTGCCGAGTGAGGGCTCTGACCTATGGGCAGACACCATGGTCGTGTTGAAGTCCAGCAAGAATAAGGAAGCCGCTATGGCCTACATCAACTTCATGATCGGTGATGAGATGCAGGGCTGGATGACCAACAACATCCTCTACAAGAGCCCCAATAAGGCGGTGGCGGAGAAGGCCGCAGCTGAGCTGGGCGCCGACTTCCCCAACATCGCCATGACTCCCGCGGACCTGGCCAAGGGCGAGGGACTGATCGATCTTGGCGAAGCATCCAAGATCTACCAGCAGATCGCCACGGAGGTTCAGGCGAGTTGAGTTCGGCCACGTCACGAGGGGTCCGTCGCCACGGCGACGGGCCCCTCGTGCGTGCCTTGGCCACGGTGCCGGCCATGACCTACCTCGTGGTGCTCATGGTCGTTCCCCTCGGCCTGGTGATTGCCTACGCCTTCCTCACTGCAGGACGCTTCGGGGGCGTCCAGGGTCCGGTGACACTCGACAACGTCACTCGAATGCTCGAGCCGCTCTACCGCGAGGTACTTGCATCGAGCATCCTCAACGCCGGCTCAGCGACACTCTTTGCCTTCCTCCTGGGTTTCCCGGCTGCCTTGGCCATCACGCGACTCCCGGGGCACTGGCAGACGATTGCGCTGATCGCCGTCGTATTGCCGTTTTGGACCAACTTCCTCATCCGCACCTACGCGTGGATCATCCTGCTCAACCGAGAGGGACTGCTCAACGACGGACTTTCCCTGGTGGGCCTCGGCCCCATTGACTTCCTTTACACCCGCCAGGCCGTGATCCTCGGCCTTACCTACGCCTACATCCCGCTCATGGTGCTGCCGATCTATGCCTCCCTGCAGCGCTTGGATCCGCAGTTGCTCGAGGCTGCGCAGAACCTCGGCGCGGGGCCCTGGCGTCGGTTCCGCACCGTTCTCCTGCCGCTCACGCTGCCCGGCATCATCACCGGTTGCCTCTTCGTCTTCATTCCGAGTCTCGGCAACTTCGTCATACCCGAGCTCCTCGGCGGGGGGAACTCCCAGATGATCGGCAATGTCATCCGCGACCAGTTCCTCAAGTCCCGGGACTGGCCCTTCGGCTCGGCGCTCTCACTCATGGTGCTGGCGCTGCTCATCGTCATCGTGATGTTCCAGGCGAGTGCGGCACGGCGTACCCGAAGGTGGGGTGCATGATGGTGAAGGCACTGCGTGGGCTGCCCCTGTGGGTCCTCTACGCCTTCCTCTACCTTCCGATCCTCGTTGTTGTCGGCATGAGCTTCAATGCCAACGACAGCGCTTACCGATGGACCGGCTTCTCACTCCAGTGGTACCCCGAGCTCCTCCGCGACGCGGCCATCATCGGCGGCCTGCGGACCACTCTCATCGTTGCCGTCGGCACCACGATCATCTCCGTGATCCTCGGCACCCTTCTCGCCATGGCTCTGGAGCGCTACCTGCCTTCCCGTGCGCTGGACGCCGCGGCAGCGGCGCCGGCGGTCATGCCCGACATCATGCTCGCGATCGGGCTCCTCGCCTTCTACACGCTCGTGGGCATTGCCTTGAGCCCGATAAGCGTCATCCTTGCGCACTCGGTCTTCGGGATCGCCTTCGTCGCAGCCGTCGTCCGCGTGCGCCTTGCCGGAATGGACCCCAGTCTCGAGGAGGCCAGCCGCGACCTCGGTGCCTCTGCACTCAAGACGTTCTGGAGTGTCACGCTGCCAGGTATGCGCCCTGCGATCATCGCGGGTGCGCTCCTTGCCTTCACCCTCAGCCTTGATGAGTTCACGGTGGCGTTCTTCACTGCTTCGCCCGCCGAGCCGACGTTGCCGATTGTGATCTACTCGAGCGTCCGCTTCGGCGTCACCCCGCAGATCAACGCCCTCGCCACGCTGCTGCTCCTCGTATCCTTCATCGCCGTAATCCTGGCCCAGCGTGCATCTCGCCTGGGCGAGTCGCTCCGCAGGGAGGGGAGCTAGCCATGGATGTCGAACCCGTTCTTCTCCAGATCAAGGACGTCAGCCGGTCCTTCGGGGACGTTGTGGCGCTTGACGACGTCAGCCTAGACATTCGTGAAAACGAGTTCTTTGCGCTACTCGGACCTTCAGGCTGCGGCAAGACCACACTGCTGCGTGTCCTCGCCGGCTTCGAACAGCCCGATTCGGGCAGCGTGACCCTTGACGGAGCGGATCTGCTCTCAGTGCCACCCGAGAAGCGCGCTGTCAATCTCATGTTCCAGTCCTACGCGCTGTTTCCCCACATGACAGTCGCGAAGAACGTCGCCTACGGCCTGGCGTGCGCGCGTGTCCCCCGGGCGGAGATTGCCACGCGTGTGGACGAAGTGCTTGAGACCGTCGGGCTGAGCGACAAGAAGTCGGCGCTTCCCAAGACTCTCAGCGGCGGACAGCGCCAACGTGTGGCTCTGGCACGCGCCATCGTCAAGCGTCCCCGGCTGCTTCTCCTCGATGAACCTCTCTCGGCACTGGATCGCAAGATCCGCGGGGAGATGCAAATGGAACTCAAGCGGCTCCAGCACGAGGTGGGAATCACCTTCGTCGTCGTCACTCACGACCAGGATGAGGCGATGAGCCTGGCTGACCGTGTCGCGGTCATGGATGAAGGAGTGGTGCGCCAACTCGACGCGCCACTGGACCTCTACCGTCGCCCGAGCAGTGTCTTTGTCGCGGACTTCATCGGATCAAGCACGATCCTGCGCGGTTCCTACGACAACGGGCACTGGGTGGCTCCGGACTTGCCGCCCCTGTCCGCTCCCGCCAGTTGCGAGGGTGCCGTGGCGATTGCACTGCGCCCGGAGTCGGTCACGCTCCTGCCGACTGATGATGCTGGCTGCCTACTCCGTGGATCGGTCAGCGAGGTCTACTTCCAAGGCGACCACGCTCTTGCTCAGGTCACGGTCGAGGGCACAGCCTTCCTCGCTGCGGTGCGTGAAGACGTGCTGCCCGAACGCGGCGCTCGGGTCGGTCTCGGCTGGCGCGAGTCAGCGATGATTCCCCTGATTAGCGACTGACGTCCCCCGCGTCACCCGATGGGTGGGCGTCCTTCGAAGGGCGTGGACAGCACGATGGTCGTACGCGTCGAGACGCCCGCTGCCGCACGGATGCGCGCGAGCAAGTCCTCGAGATCGGTGGGTTCCGCCACACGCACCTTGACGACGTAGGACGCCGACCCGGCGACGGACCAGCACGACTCGATCTCCTCGAAGCTCTCGACGCGTTGCGGGATGTCGTCGGGAGCCGATGGATCGAGTGGTGTGAGGTCGATGAGTGCTGTGAGGGGTAGTCCGATGGCACGCGGGTCGACCACGGCACGGTAGCCCGTGATGACTCCCCGCTCCTCGAGTCGACGTACCCGCTGGTGGACCGCCGAGGTGGAGAGGCCCGTCTCGCGGGCCAGGTCGGCGTAGGACATCCGCCCCTGGGCCCCGAGGAGCCCCAGGATGGTGCGATCCAGATCGTCCTCCACCCATGGAGTCTCCCAGGTGGGTGGGAGCTAGGCGGCTCCCCAGACGAATCCGTCGGGGATGCCCCCAAGGTCACAGGCTCGTAACGGCTGGATCGCCACACCAGCCCCATCCGACCCAATCGGCCGGGACTTTGTCACCATGGGGTCATGGCAGGCAAGCATGCCCGTCCGCAAACTGGGCGGGGTGGAGCGGCGCTGCGCCTTGTGGGCGTGGTCGTCGGCTTCGTCGCGCTTGCCGCCGTTGCCATCGTTGGTGGCGTGGCCTTCGGACTGTCATCGACGTGGACGGGCTCGACCGCTGTCGCCTCGATCGTCACGCCATCTCCTGCGGAGGACGATGCCCTCGTCGGGGGTGGCTCTGACGATGCCATTGCGCCTGTCGCCTTCAGCCGCGAGGCTCTCGCCGCTGAGCCGGCGCGCACCTACTCCCCCGACATCAACGTCCTGGAGTGGAAGAAGGACCCGGCGATCATCTCGACCGTCTACCCCACGAGAGTCAAGGACCTCTACGGCGTCGGCACCGTCATCCGCATCGAGTTTGCCTATCCCGTGCCGGACGCGCAGAAGGTCCTCCTCGAAGAGGCGGCGACTGTCATCGCCAGCAAGCCGTACGGAATCGCGGCGTGGAGTTGGCCGAACGATACGACGATGGCCTTTCGCCCCAAGGAGTTCTGGCCCGCCTACACCGATGTCAGGGTCGATTTCGACTGGAAGAAGAACAACCTCGCCACCTTCGACCCGTCCGTGAAGTTCCGGGTCGGTCGCGAGTTGATCTTCACCATGTCAGCAGACAAGCTCGTCGGCAAGGTCAAGCGTGATGGCGTCACTATCCGCAAGGTGCCGGTGTCTCTGGGCAAGCCGACCTGGGAGACCGCTTCGGGGGTCAAGACAATCCTCGAGCGCTACGCCATGAAGCGGATGGTCAACCCCGGTCCGCGTGAGCCCTACGACGTCGACGTCCCATACGCGCTGCGGCTCACGCCCAGCGGTGAGTTCCTGCATGCCGCGCCGTGGAATCTCTACAACCTAGGTGTCGCGTCCACATCGCATGGATGCACCAATATGTCGATGGAAGACGCCATCTGGTTCTACGACAATGCCTTCGAGGGCGACCCGGTCATCACCACGGACACTGGCGTCGACCTCGACTGGTACGAAGGCCCGGGCGCGATGTGGAACATCGACTGGGCCGACTGGACCAAGCGCAGCTTCTCCCTCGCCTAGGGCTGGGCCGCCGGCCTCTCTCGCCCCGAGGCCCGGCGGGTCGGCCAAGCCGCCCCTGTCGGGCTCCCCGACGGGCCAACCTGTCGAGAATGCGGCATGATCGACCCTCCCCTTCTTTCGGAGGCATGCCATGGGGGTCAGCCGGGAGCGTGAACTCGCCGCCGAACGCGCGGTGGTGGGTTCCCTCTACGACCGACTCGACGAGGTGCGACGTCGCACTCGCGAGGATCTCCGGCGAGCCCAGCATGATCAGACGGCCGGCACTCCTGCGGCCATGACCGAGCAGGATGCCTTCGTCAAGCTCTACGCCGAGCGGATTCAGGCACTCGAGGCCGCCGAGACCCGGTTGTGCTTCGGTCGGCTCGACCTCGCCGACGGGCAGTCGAGGTACATCGGCCGGCTGGGGTTAGCCGATGACGATCAGCGCCCTCTGCTCACGGATTGGCGCGCCCCGGCCGCCGAGCCGTTCTATCAGGCCACCTCCGCGGATCCGAGGGGCGTCGTACGCCGCCGCCACATCGTCACTGCCGGACGCGAGGTGACATCGCTCGAGGACGACGTGCTGGACCTCTCCGCACTCGCCGAGGGGGAATCCGGTGTCCACGCCGAGGATGTCCAGGGCGGTGGCGTGCTCATGGCATCCCTCGCGGCACGGCGGACCGGTCGGATGCACGACATCGTCGCCACGATGCAGGCCGAGCAGGATGCCATCGTCCGCTCGCCACTCGAGGGCATCCTCGTGGTCGAGGGAGCCCCCGGGTGTGGCAAGACGGTCGTGGCCCTTCACCGTGCTGCCTATCTGCTCTATACCCATCGCGATCGCCTCGCGCGCAGCGGGGTGCTCATCGTGGGCCCCAATCGGATCTTCCTCCACTACATCGGGCAGGTGCTCCCCGCGCTGGGCGAGACAGCAGCGGTGCTGGCAACCCCGGGGCAGCTCTATCCCGGCGTGGATGCGACTGCCTGGGAGCCTGCGGAGATTGCTGCGCTAAAGGGACGCGCGTCCATGGCTGATGTCATCCATCGCGCTGTGCGAGCGCGTCAGCGCGTCCCTGACGGTCCGCGCCGACTCGACGTTGGTGGCACCACCATCACGCTCACCCCGGAGATGGTGATCTCCGCTCGTGATCGCGCACGAGCCTCGCGGCGGCCCCACAATCTCGCGCGACGTACCTTCGCGCTCGCGCTGCTCGACTCGCTGGCGAGGGAGTTGGCCGAGGCGCGCCACGTGGATTTCGAGGGCTATCGCGACATCCTCATCGGCGATCTGCGCGATGCGCGCGACGTGCGTCGCGAGGTCAACCTCGCCTGGATGCCGGTCAACCCTGAGCGGCTGATCGCAGACCTCTATGCCGATCCCGCACGCCTCGCTGCGGCGGCACCGAGCATGCGCGCGGATGACCGTGCGCTCCTCGCGCGTCCGCGCGGGGCTGCTTGGACGACCGCGGACGTGCCTCTGCTCGATGAAGCAGCCGAGCTGCTAGGCGAGGAGGACGAGGCCGAGCGCCAGGCGCAGGCCCGGGCCGCTGCGGAGCGGCGAGCAGAGCATGAGTACGCCGAGTCAGTGCTGGAGATGACCGGCACGCGAGGCGTCTCAGCGGAGCAATTGCTCGACAGGTACTCCGGACCGCGCGAGATCCTCTCGGTGGCCGACCGCGCATCGGAGGATCGGGAGTGGGTCTATGGCCACATCGTGATTGACGAGGCCCAGGAGTTGTCGCCGATGACCTGGCGCGTCCTTGCGCGGCGGTGTCCCTCGCTATCGATGACCGTCGTCGGCGACCTCGACCAGACGGCATCGGCCGCGGGTGCGCAGGACTGGGCGACCGCGCTGCGCGACATCACGAAGTCGCGACATCGCACGGAGCAGCGGTGGCGCGTAGAGAGGCTCACCGTCAACTACCGCACCCCACGGCCCTTCATGGACCTCGCGCGGGAGGTGCTGCTCGCGTGCGGTCGTGAGCCGGCACCCGTCGAGTCGATCCGCGATGGCGAGGAGCCCATGATCATTGCCGTCCCCGAGCCTGGGGACATCGCTGAGGCCGTGGTGGCTGCCGCCCAGCGGCAGGACGCGGGACGCGTCGCCGTGATCACCGCACCCTCGCTCGTGGAGGGGGTCGAGGACCGGCTGCGTCAGGTGCTTCCCGCAGGGATGGTCGGCCATGGTGATGACCGACTGGATGCCGTCGTCTCCGTGCTCACCGTGGGCCAGGCGAAGGGGCTCGAGTTCGACGATGTCTTCGTCGTCGAACCCGACCTCATCGACGCTGAGGGGGCGCGTCGGGGCACTGACCTCTACGTCGCCTTGACCCGTGCTACCCGGTCCCTCACCGTCGCCTACACGGGCGACTATCCGCGGTGCCTGCCCGCTAGGACGTGAGAGCGTCGATCACGCACTGACCGGTGCTCACGAGGGCGGAGAAGCCGTCCTCCTCCGGCAGGAGGGTCGTGACGACACCGTCCTCGATCACCATGGCGTAGCGCTTCGAACGCTTTCCCATGCCCGCGCGCGACGCGTCGACACCCATGCCGATGGCCTCGGTGAACTCGGCATTGCCATCGGAGACCAGGGTGATCTCCGGTCCGACACCCTGGGAGGCACCCCAGGCGGCCATGACGAACGGGTCGTTGACCGAGAGGCAGACGATGCGATCGACCCCCGCGGAAGCGAGGTCGCTAGCGGTGTCGACGAAGGACGGCAAGTGGACGTTGGAGCAGGTGGGGGTGAAAGCCCCGGGCACCGCGAAGAGCACGACTCGACCTGAGCCGAGCAACTCGGCACTGGCGACGGGATCGGCACCCGCCTCGGTCACCACGCGCAAGGTCGCGTCGGGGATTCGGTCGCCCACATTGATGCTCACGATGCCGTCCTTGGCAGGTCTAGTGGCCTGAGCCACCCGCGGGAGCCCTCCCGCGTAGGAGCACGATAGCGACGATGACACCGATGAGCGATACGGCGATCGTCGGCCACATGGCCATGCCTACGGCGCTGTCGAAGACGTCGGTGATGACCTTCTGGCCGGGCGCGGGGATCAGCGAGGCGACATCCTTCAACTGCAGACCGCCGGTGAGCACGTCGAGAACCTTGGCGAGGGTCTCGGCGGGCGGATTGCTGAGGATGGATTGCAGCTGGTCGCGGGCGCTGCTCTGAAAGACGGCCGTGCCGACAGCGACCCCGAGAGAGCCGCCGATCATTGACGCTGCCTTGAAGACGCCGGAGACCACGCCTTCGCCGGCATCGCCCGGATTCTCGACGGCCGTCGCTGCACACGGCGTGATCTGCAGGCCGATACCCACGCCGATGAGGATGAAGGGCGCAATCAACTGTGTGTACGAGCCGGAGAGATCCAGGAGCAGGAAGGCCGCGACGGCGAGGCAGGCCATGCCGATCGCGGTCGGCCACGCAGGCCCGAATCGCTGACCGAGCCAGGTGCCCAGCGGGTTGATGATGAGAATCGGAATCGTCGCCGGGAGGAGCAGGAGGCCCGCCTGGAGCGGGTCGTAGCCCTCCACCACCTGCAGGTAGAGCGCCATGAAGAAGATCACGCCGCCGAAGACGAAGTTGGCGATGAGGTTGGCGAGGACCGCGCCATCGAAACGGCGCATGCGGAAGACCGAGAGCTTGATGACAGGGCTCGCGACGCGACGCTCGATGAGGATGAAGAGCACGAGGAGCGTGATTGATCCGGCGATCATGGCGGCGAAGCCCGCGGTGGGCAAGGTGTCGAACTGCACCAGGGCCCAGGACAGCAGGAACAGGCTGCCCACGAGTGTGATGATGCCGGGGTAGTCGATCCGCCGTCCGGCGCGCACGTCCCGCGTCTCAGGTGTGGCCCACCACGTGAGGAGCAACGCCACGATTCCGATCGGGAGGTTGATCCAGAAGATCCACCGCCAGTTCAGCCCCTCGACGATCGCACCTCCGACTAGCGGTCCGAGTGCCTGCGCACCCCAGCAGATCGCGATCCAGGCGGCGATCGCGGTGTCCCGCTGCTTGCCGGTGAAGATCACCGCGATCATGGCGAGCGCAGTGGGCAGGATGGCCGCGGCGCCGATGCCCTCGAGCACCCGGCCGATGATGAGCACGAGCGGCGATGGGGCGAGGGCCGCGACCACGGATCCGAGCAGGATGAGGCCGGTGCCGATCGTGAAGAGCAGCCTGCGCCCGTAGATGTCGCCCACGCGACCGCCCACGATGATGAGCGCACCCGCGAGGAAGTAGCCGTTGACGGCCCACTGGAGGGTGTCCATGGTGCCGCCCAGGTCCCGGGCGATGGTGGGCAGCGCGATGGAGATATCGCTTGCCGTCACCCACACCAGGGCCGTGACGAGGCAGAGTCCCAAGAGGGACCACCAGCGCCGCTCGGTTCCCGGAGGGGTCTCGGCGGCTGTCGAGGAGGACTGGGAAGCCATCCTGGCACTTTACGGGTCGCTCGCTCGACCAGCGTGTATCCGCGCTGACGACGTACCCTCTGGGTGTGGCCCGCATCGTCGTGATCGTGATTGCCGTGGTCACCCTGGGTGTGGTGGGCACCCTGGTGTGGGGGGCCTGGCGCAGTGACGATGGCACCGCAATCGACGATTTGCCGACTGTCTCCGAGGTGGTGGCTGCTCAAGCCCATCGGCATGGCGTCAACCTGCCCGAGCTCACGGATGCCGATCGCGCACGGCTGTCGGCCCCGCCGACGGCGGGCTCCTCCCTGTCGCCCTATGACCAGGTACTGGGCCAGCTCATCGCCGTCCGCGATTCCGCAGGGGTCGACGAGGCCGTGGCGATCCTGGGTGAGGTCGCACTGCAGAGTGACACGGTTGCCACGGAGTGCACCCGGCTGTACGCCGAGCTCACGATGAGCGCTCCCTCGTCACTGCCGGTGTCCCAGACCTGCCCTGCTGCGTGAACGGGCGGTCCGTGACACCATCCGCACATGAAGCGCATGAAGGTGGTCATCATCGGAGCCGGCTTCGCCGGCCTTGATGCCGCTAAGTTGCTGCGCAAGTCACCGCGCATCGACGTCGTCCTCGTGGACAAGCATCCCTATCAGCTCTTCAGCCCGCTGCTCTATCAGGTTGCCACCGGCGCACTCCCCGAGGACGACATCGCCTATCCGGTCCGCGCAGCGATCCCCGGCGTGACCTTCATTCGCGGCGATGTCGTGCGCGTCGATGCGCAGGCACATCTGGTGCGTCTCTACGACGGCCAGGAGGTCGGCTACGACCAGCTAGTGATCGCCACCGGCAGTGTCGGGACGACGTTCGGGATCCCCGGGGTGGAAGAGCACGCACTGCAGATGAAGTCGATCGCCGATGCTCGGCGCATCAAGACGCGGCTACTCAATACCTATGAAGAGGTGCAGGAGGGTCGTCTCCCACGTGAGGCTCTGCGTGTCGTCGTAGTCGGCGGTGGCCCCACGGGAGTCGAGGTGAGCGGTGCGGTCGCCGAACTCCAGTCGAGTCTCATGCGCGAGTACCCCGAGATCGCGGACAAGGCGACCGTCAGCCTGGTCGAGGCGGGGCCGCGCCTCTTGCCCTCCTTCTCGGAGGAGTCGAGCGCGCACGCCAAGGAGGAGCTTGAGCAGCTCGGTGTCACGGTGAAGGTCGACACCGCGGTCGACCGGATGTATGAGCGCGACGTGCACCTCAAGAACGGCGAGATCCTCCCCGCGGGCACCGTCGTCTGGGCCGCGGGCGTCGCTGCGCCGGAGAGGTGGGCGGACCTCGGTCAGACCGGGCCCTCTCGTCGCCTCATCGTCGATGAGTTCCTGAGACTTCCGGGTGCTCCTGATGTGTGGGTGATCGGCGACACCGCGGCCTTCAGCACCGACGGCGGGTCACCCCTCCCCATGGTGGCGCCCGTGGCGATGCAAATGGGTCGTCACGCTGCACGCAATATCACCGCGCTCGCGACCGGCAAGCTCATGGAGCCCTTCCGATACCTCGACAAGGGGCAGATGGCCACGATCGGGCGCCGCCGCGCGGTCGCCGAGACGCCGCAGGGATTGCGACTGCATGGCACACCGGCCTGGCTTGCATGGCTCGGGCTCCACGTCGCTTACCTCGCTGGCGGGCGTAACCGCGTGAGCGTGCTCGCAGACTGGGCGTGGAACTACCTCGCGTGGAGCATTGGTCCGCGTCGGGCCATCATCGAGTAGCACCGTCCGCTCCGGGTAGTGTGCGCGCCCGTGGGATGGCGCGAGGCATGGCAGCGGATCATCCCCTCGCGCACGATCCCGAGAACCCGCTGGCGCAGTGAAGGTTCCCGCTGGCGTAGTGGCCCCAGGACTTTCGTCGTCCTCATCGTTGGTCTCTGGCTCTTCGGCACCGGTGAGGCGATGCTGTTCGACGCCGCCCTGGGGAATGCCCCGTGGACTGTCTTCGCTCAGGGCGTGTCCCTCCGCACCGGCATTACCATCGGCTTGGCCACTTTCTTCACGAGTGTCGTCGTACTCCTGATGTGGATTCCTCTCCGCGAGCGGCCGGGGCTGGGGACGATCGCTAACGCTGTCGTGATCGCGACCGCGCTCCAGGTGATGATCGGCGTGCTACCGACGCCGGAGTCCTTCGGCTGGCGGCTCGCCCAGGTGATCGGCGGCATCGCCCTCGTGGGTGTCGGCAGCGGTCTCTACCTCACGACGAATCTTGGGCCCGGGCCGCGCGATGGGCTCATGACCGGGATCCACCAGCGCACGGGAATCGCTGTCACTCCTATACGCCTGTCGATCGAGGTCGTCGTGCTCGCCATCGGGTGGCTTCTCGGTGGCACCGTCGGCATCGGCACGGTGCTCTTCGCACTCCTCATCGGTCCCTCGGTGGGCTACGGACTGCGCCTTGTGGGGTGGCTCGCTGGTGCTCGGGAGGAGATGCCTCCGGGGGACGTGCATCCCGAACTCGAAGCCTGACCACTACTCTGCCCGCGTGGACGAACTCACGATTTCGCAGCACCTGGCTGACAGGTTCCGTCAGCGCGGGGTAGACCGGGGCTTCGGAATCGTCGGTGACTACGCACTGCGGCTCTTCGCCGATCTCGAAGAGGTTGGCTTCCCCATCCTCGTCACCGCTGACGAGCAGGGGGCGGCGTTCGCAGCCGATGCCTACGCCCGGCTCAAGGGCCTCGGAGTCGTGGCGGTCACCTATGGCGTGGGCGGCCTCAAGATCGCCAATGCCGTCGCCGGTGCCTGGGCCGAGCAGGTGCCCCTGCTCGTCGTGTCAGGCGCGCCCGGCCTGCGCGAGCGCGCGGGCGACGTGCTCCTCCACCACAAGATTCGCAATTTCGACTCCCAGCTCGTCGTCTTCGAGGAGCTCACCTGCGCGCAGGCGGTCATCGACAACCCCGCCGTCGCCGCCGATGAGATCGACCGTGTCATCTCCGAGGTGCTCTCCCAGCAACGCCCCGGCTACCTCGAGATTCCCCGTGACATGGTTGAGGTGCCGATCGCTGCGCCGCGCCACGAGCACCTCCGCGCCCACCTGCCGCCCGTCGACGATGATCGGCTCAAGGCAGCAGTCGCCGATGCGATGGAGTGCCTGCGTGATTCCGCCACCCCGGTGGTGCACGCCGGCGCGATGGTGTGGCGCCGCGGACTGGGACCGGCTCTCTCCGAGGCGGCCGAGCGTCTCCAGGTCCCCGTCGCGACGAGCTCCCTCGCAAAGGGCCTCTTCCCTGAGCGGCATCCGCTGTCGCTGGGTGTCTACATGGGCGCGGTGTCATCACCCGAGGTCGTCGAGCGCGTCGAGGGCGCGAGCACGGTCGTGAGCTTCGGCGTACTCAACACCGACCTCACAATGGGCGCCTTCACTGCGCACCTCGATCCGCACCGTCACATCGATGCGCAGGACACCGAGGTCACGATCGGCCTGCGCACCTACAAGGACGTCCCGCTGTGGGCCTTCCTGCCCGCGCTTGCTCATGCGGCGAGCGGCCAGGGGGAGGTGGTGACGTCGTCCTTGCATCCGCGCCCCGACTTCACCCCTGAGATCGGTGCGCCTTTGTGCGTTGCCCGTGTCATCGCCGCCGTCGACGCGCACCTAGACGAAGGCCACGGTCTCCTCGTCGATCCGGGTGAGTGCCTCTTTGCCTCGGTTGACCTCTCCGCACCGCACTGGTGCCTCGCGAGCGCCTACTACGCGACGATGGGCTACGCCGTGCCCGGTGCTCTCGGTGCCGGAATCGCCGAGCCGCATCTGCGTCCGGTGGTCCTTGTGGGGGACGGCGCCTTCGCGATGACCGGCCTTGAAGCCGCCACCGCTGCCTTCCACGGAGTCACGCCGATCATCCTGGTCCTCGACAACCATGGCTACGGGACGCAGCGGCCTATGAAGGACGGCGCCTTCAACGACATCCCGGCCCTACAGGCCGAACTCCTGCCGTCCGTCTTCGGCACCGGTCGCGGCTGGCTCGCGACGACGGAGGACGAGCTCGATGCCGCCCTGTCTGAGGCGGTGGCCTCGGACGAGCTGTGCATCATCCGCGCGGTGGTGCCGCAGGGTGATCGCAGCCCGGCGCTCTTGCGACTCACCGACGCGCTCGGCAAGCGCGTTTAGCGCGACGTCACCCTGAGGCCAAGTCGACTATTGCCACGCCGGGCTCGACGAGGCTTCCCAGGTAGAGCCGACCGTCGCGCTCCCGCACGCCGGTGACGTAGTGGAAGTCTTTGCCCGAAGCCTGCAGGTTGTGTACGACGTCACCCTCGCCGTCGATGCCTACAACCCAGGTGATGCGGGTGACATCGGGCTGCAGTCGCTCCGGCATGGACCAGACCGCGGAGCGCAGGAAGCCGGGGCGCGACAGGAGGAGGTCGAGGAGCCGGTTGCGCGCAGTCGGCATTGCGATCCAGAAGACGCCGTCGCTGCCCGTCGACATGTTGTCCGGTATGCCGGGGAGGTTGTCGATGATGACAGAGCGCCGGCCCGCCTCGGGGCCGGCCAGGTCCAAGCGCGTCACGCGATAGCCACCCGTCTCCGCGACGAGCACGAAGGATTCGTCCTGAGCGAGGGCGACGCCGTTGGCGAAGTCGAGGTCGTCGAGTAGCACCGTGATGGTTCCATCGGGCGCACGGCGTATCAGCCGGCCGCTACTCGTGTGGGAGAGGAGGTCGCCCTTGAACTCTTCGAGACCGAAGTGCTGGGACGAGTCGGAGAAGTAGATCGTGCCTTCCTTGGTCACCGCGCAGTTATTGGTGAAGCGCATGGGCCGACCGTCGATTGCGGTGACGAGTTCGGTGATCTCACCTGTCGACGGGTCGACTCGCAGCACGCCGCGGTGCGCATCGCACACCACCAACCAGCCATCGGGGTGGACCTCGATGCCGAGGGGGCGACCACCCGTCTGGGCGATGCGCTCGACACTGCGACCGTCGGGGGAGATGCGCAGCAGGTATCCCTCGCGGGTGCCGGTGTAGATCGCACCGGAGGTGTCGACGGCGACATCCTCGGCACCGGTGCCGGGAAGTGGGATTACCTCGAGGCGAGCGAGAGCGTCATTAGGCGCAAAGGGGCCGCGCAGCCCCACATCCTGGGGCGGGCGCCAGCGGCGAGGAATGAGGCGGGTCTTGGGCATGGGCCCATCCTGCCCCGCGGGGGGCAGGCTAGGCAGCGAGATCGAGACGCGGCAGCGTGGGGAGTGGCATGCGAGGCCCCGTGGTGCGCTCGGTGAGGCCCAGCAGCTCGTAGGGCCGCAGGCCCACGCGGGCAAACCAGGTGCCGGAGAGCGAGATCGAAGTGCCAGCGGGGGTGGTGCTGATCACGGTGTTCCTCCTTGTGGGAGCGGGTTCGTGCAGGTGTCTTCTCCCTTGTAGGGAGCCAACGTGTCAGGGCGATGTAATCCAGGATCACCTGCGGCGACAATGGAGCGAGCACCGGCTCACCAAGGCGTGAGCCGCATCACAGGACTCCATCGTCCCGCGGGTGGGGCCGTGGGAGCATGTGGCCGTGATCCAGAGCGAGGGCTCCATCTGGGACTTCATCGTCGTCGTGACGATCGTGTTCTTGGCGTCCCTGCTCATGGGGTGGCTCTCGGCGAGGATCCTCGACGTCCGGCGCGGGCGCCTGCGTTCGCTGGCCGCAGGCGTGATCGGCTTCTTCGGCGGTCTCATCCTTTTGGGCATCCAGGTCCAGGGCAATGTCGAGATTGACTTCGAGGATGACTCCAGCGCGACCTTCCTGCTGGTCGTGGCCTGGCTTGGTTACGCCCTCATCGTGGCGCTGGTCGCCAGCCTGGTCATCGACGCCATGCTCCGACCTCGACGAGGGCGGCGTGGATTCCCCAGGCCGATCCGAGCGCTCAAGGCGCGGATTGCCGTCACGAGACGCCTCACCCAGATTGCCCGCATCGCGCGCAAGAACGGGCTCATCGGTCGGCGCCTTGCCTCTCGGAGTGAACTCCTTTCCCCTGAGACCGCGCGCGCGCTTCGGCTCACGCTCGAGGAGTCCGGCGGGATGCTTGT
The DNA here is from genome assembly GCA_044360385.1 of Candidatus Nanopelagicales bacterium. Lineage (GTDB taxonomy): Bacteria > Actinomycetota > Actinomycetes > S36-B12 > S36-B12 > Mxb001. Next base: position 3,949 of record JBIKKK010000008.1, on the reverse strand, counting down.
GAAGTTCGGCCAGATTGCCTCGACGCGCGATGACCTCCTTCCCCCCGTCATCACCGATGAACTTGCGGAGCTGCGCTCCTCGGTGCCGGGACTTCCCTTCGCGACGGTGCGCTCAGTGGTGGAGACCGAGTTGGGTGCTCCGCTCACCTCGGTCTTTGCAAGCTTCGACGAGGAGCCCCTGGCCGCAGCGTCAATCGGCGTCACCCATCGCGCCGTGCTGCGGGACGGTCGACATGTCATCGTCAAAGTGCAGCGACCCGACGTCGAGGAGAGTGTCGCCATCGACGGCCGCGTCCTCATCGGCGGTGCCCGCAACCTCGAGCGGCGTTCGGCGGCCGCGCGGCGGGTGGGCATCGTGGGACTGGCTCGGGAGCTCGTGTCCGGGATCACGGAGGAGCTCGACTTCACACGCGAGGCCGCCAACAACGCCGCTATGCGCCGGGCCCGTGTCACCGACGACGGCGTCGAAATCCCGGAGATCTATGGCGAAATGACGACGCGGCGCATGCTCGTTATGGATGAGGTGGCGGGCAAGTCGGTCTCAGATCCGTCCGCGGTCGATATCTGTGGCGTGGCGCGATCGCAGCTCGCGAAGCACCTGCTGGATTCCTTCCTCGCGCAGATCCTCACCGATGGCGTCTACCACGCTGATCCGCATCCGGGGAATGTGCTGGTCGATAGCAGCGGAACGCTGTGGTTCATCGACTTCGGCGCCGTGGGCTGGATTGATCCCGTCACGCTCGAGGGTCTGCAGCAGATGGCGCTCGGCTTCACTTTGCGTGATCCCTCCGTCCTGGCACGCGCGGTGCGACGTGTCGCGGGTCAGGCCAGCGAGAGCATCGATATCACGTCACTCGAGTTTGACCTGGGAGTCGTACTCACGACCTTGCAGGGCGGTGGCTTTGACCCGGGAGCCATAGCGGAGATCATCCGGGTACTTGACCGCCACGGTGTCGGCGCTCCGCCGGCGCTCACGATTCTCGCGCGGGCAATCTTGACCCTGGACGGCACGCTGCGCATCCTTGACCCCGACTTCCGCATGGGCCCCGCGGCACAGGAGCGGATGGGCGAGATCGTCGCCCATCAGGATCTCGACCCGCGCGATCAGCTCACCCGCGAGCTCGTCCGGGCGCTGCCCATCCTGCGCTCCATGCCCCAGGTGGGTGAAGACCTCGCCCTCCAGGCCCGCAGCGGCCGGCTGACCCTGCGTATCGACCGCTACTCCGGGACCGACGGCCAGCGTGTCGAGCGCTGGCTCAACCGAATCCTCTTCACGGTGGTCGGTGTTGTCGGACTCGTCGGATCCGGCCTCGTGCTCATCGCCGGTGGCCTGACGGCTAACGACACGGTGGCTAATCCGCTGCGCCTCATCGGCTTCGTTGGGCTCTTCCTATCGGCGGCGATGATGATGCGCGTCGTCGCGCAGATCCTCGCGCGTCGCGACGACGATGATCCCTTCTGAGGTTCGTAACTCCTAGCGCGTGCCGACAGCGAGCAGCCGCGCGAGGTCACCATGCACTTCCAGCCCCGCACTTGTGGCGACAGTGTCGAGCACGACCTGTCCCGACGCGTCCGTGAGCTTCACGTGCAGGGTCGCGTCCAGGGTCTCCTCGACCCGCTCGTGCATTCGAGTGCGTACGGGTGCATGGAGCAGTCCGCCCCGGACTCGCTCGGCGCTGAGCTCGAGCAGCCCGGATGGCCCTTCGAGGCTCCAGCGTACGTGGCTGTCGTCGATCTCCAGGGACCTTTCCTTTGCACCGTTGTACGTCGCCCACGAGTGCAGGCGACGGCCGAGCCGCAAGCCCACGATGAAGCCGCGGAAGGACGAACGCAGCCAGGGAATGATCGCAACCGATGCGACAAGTGACGCCTCCGGTGCATCCGCAAGATGGTTGGAGTGCATCCAGACGTAGCCGGCAGGAAAGGCTCTGCCCCAGTCCTTCTCGATATAGCCGCGGCCTCCGGTGAAGTCCTGGCCTACGCCGTCTGCGATGAGCTGGCCGCGCAAGTCGTGGCCGAAGGACACGACGCCGTGGTAGCACTCCATGAGCGGCACCCAGGCGTAGGGACCCATGATCCCCGGACGACGCCAGGTCACCGGCCACGGATCAAAGTCGCTCGTGAAGTCGACGTCACCCCGCAGATGAGGCAGGTCGAGGTGCACGCCGCTCGCCGAGAAGTGGTTGGGCCCGACGTGCACATCGAAGCTCTTGTCGTCCGCGACGAAGTCGGAGGTGTCGTAGCGGTGGTACCAGGACCGACCGGTCGCGCCGTCAAGCACCTGCACGAAGGCCTCGTCGGTGACGTCCTCACCGTCGCGTCCGCGGAAGACGCCGGGGATGATGGCCCAGCGAGCCTGCTGGTGGTGATCGACGAGCTTGACGTACCAGCCTTCGAAGAAGCCCCGCCGCACGCCTCGGCCATGGAATGCCTCGGGCCGGCGAATCCCGCGAACGAAGGCCCAAGGTTTCCGCATGCGATCCACGCTACTGGTCGTAGGCTGCGGCTCGGAGGTTGACATGAGGCTGCTCGTGCCCCGGGAAACACGCCCGGGTGAGCGGCGGGTGGCCGTGGTGCCGTCCGTCGTGGGCAAGTTCACGCAATTGGGCTTCGAGGTGGTCGTGGAGTCAGGGGCGGGCGATCTTGCCTTCGCGCCGGACGCCGATTACTCCGCAGCCGGCGCCCTCGTGGTGTCGACGACGTCCATGGACGACGCCCTGGCTGCCGCAGACGTGGTCGCTTCGGTTCGGCCCCTGGACTATGGGAGGGCCAAGCGCCTCAAGAAGGGTGCGGTCGCGCTGTCCTTCCTCTCGCCCGCCATCGACCTCGACACCGTGCGAGGGCTCCACGATGCGGGTGCCACGGGTCTCTCCTTCGAGCTCGTCCCGCGCATCTCGCGAGCGCAGTCAATGGATGCACTCACCTCTCAGTCGCTTGTCACGGGCTATCGGGCAGCGCTGGTGGCCGCCGATCGCCTGCCGAAGTTCTTCCCGCTCTTCATGACCGCCGCGGGCACCATCCAGCCGGCCCGCGTGCTCGTGCTGGGCGCTGGCGTCGCGGGCCTGCAGGCCATCGCCACTGCGAAGCGCCTCGGAGCGCGGGTCTCGGCGTATGACGTCCGGGCCGCGAGCGCGGACGAGGTGCGCTCGATGGGCGCCACCTTCATCCAACTCGAACTCGATGCCCTCGAGGGGTCCGGCGGCTATGCCCGCGAGATGAGCGATGACCGCGCGCAGCGCCAGCGCGACCTGCTCGCGCCCCACATCGCTGAGGCCGATGTCGTCATCACGACGGCCGCGGTCCCCGGCCGCCAGGCGCCGCTGCTGGTGACCCGATCCATGGTCGAGGCCATGAAGCCCGGCTCGGTCGTCGTCGACCTGGCCGCGGAGACGGGTGGCAATGTCGAGGGTTCGCTTCCCGGTGAAGAGCTCATGGTCGGCGAGGTCATCCTCTGGGGTGGTCGCGACGTGCCCAGCGAGATGCCGGTGCACGCCTCCCAGCTCTACGCCATGAACGTCTACTCACTGCTCACGCTCGTCGCCAAGGACGGCCAGGTCGTCGTCGACGCCTCCGACGAGATCATCGACGGCTGCGCCGTGGTGCTCGACGGTGACGTGCGCAACGAGGCAGCGCAGGCCGCGCTCCAGGGAGGTTCCTGATATGGACGGGGTAGCGCTCCTCACGATCTTCGTGCTGAGCATCTTCGTGGGCTTCGAGGTCGTCTCGAAGGTCTCGACGATCCTCCACACACCACTGATGTCCGGGGCCAATGCCATCCACGGCATCGTCCTCATCGGTGGTATCACCGTGACCGGCGCGGCCGACTCGGCGCCCGAGGTCATCATCGGGGTCATCGCGATCCTGCTCGGCGCGATCAACCTGGTCGGGGGCTTCGCCGTGACCGACCGCATGCTGGAGATGTTCAAGTCCAAGGCCAAGGTCAAGGACG
>JBIKKK010000007.1:0-28038 GCA_044360385.1 Candidatus Nanopelagicales bacterium | reverse complement strand
CGCGCAGAGCGCGAAGGTGAGGTGGTCCCTCCAGTCGCCGTCGATGTGCAGATAGCGCTCGCGAAGACCCTCGGAGCGGAATCCGAGCTTCTCTACGACGCGCAGGGAAGCGGTGTTCTCCGGACGGATATTGACCTCGACGCGATGAAGCCCCACCTCGCGGAAGCAGTGGTCAGTGGCCATCGCGACAGCGGTCGGCATGATGCCGCGACCGGCGACGCGCTGGTCGATCCAGTAGCCGATGTAGGCGCTGAGGAGGGAGCCTCGGGCGATGCCTCCGACCGTGACCTGCCCGGCGAAGACGCCGTCCACGGTGAGAGCGAAGGGCAGGCTGCGCCCTTCCCTCGCCTCGGCTCTCAGGCGACGCACCATCGATCCGTATGTTGTCGGCGCATCATGCTCGGAGAGCGGGAGGGTCGCCTCCCAGGGACGGAGCCATCGCGCGTTGCGCGTGCGGACCTCACGCCAGGCGGTGGCATCACGGAGCCGGAGCGGTCGCAACTCGATGCGGCCCTCGCGCAGCCGAGCGGGCCAGCCATGGTTCATGCCGGGCGCACCCAGTGACCGCGCTTGCCCCCCGACTTCTCATCGATGCGGATGTCCGTGATGACCGCAGCCGGATCCACGGCCTTGACCATGTCCACGAGTGCCAGGGCCGCTACCGAGACGCACGTGAGCGCCTCCATCTCGACCCCGGTCCTGTCAGCGGTGCGCACTGTCGCCACGATGCCCACCCCGCTGTCGTCGACGACGAGATCCACATCGACCCCGTGGATCGCGAGGGGGTGGCAGAGGGGCACGAGGTCAGGGGTGCGCTTGGCGGCCTGGATGCCGGCGATCCGCGCCACGGCAAGGGCATCGCCCTTGGGCATTCCCTGCCCGCGGAGAAGGGCGACCACCTCGGGCGACGTGTGCACGTGCCCCGACGCCGTGGCCGTGCGCACCGTGATGTCCTTGCCGCTGACATCCACCATGCGGGCGGCGCCACGGGAATCGAGGTGCGTGAACTCGTTGCTCATCGGGTGCCTCCGCGTAGGTCCATGACGGTGAGCTCATCGCTCACTGACAAGCGGCCGACCTGCTCCGGGATGACGGCGAGGCCATCCGCGCGTGCAAGTCCACCGATGATGTGGGATCCCTGACCGCCCTCCGGCTCCGCATGCATGAGGCCATCTCGCATCGTCAGGCTCACCCGAGCGAACTGCATCTTGCCGACCGGCGACGCGAACTCGCGCGAGCAGATCGCATGCAGCCGAGGGCGCTCGAGCGACGTGTGACCGAGCAGCCTGCGGATGAGCGGCCTGACGAACACCTCGAAGGACACGAAGGAGCTCACGGGGTTGCCGGGAAGGGTGACGATCGGGGTCGACCCGACGCGCCCCGAACCCTGGGGCATCCCAGGCTGCATGGCGACCTTGACGAAGTCCACCCCACCCATGCGCAAAAGGACGGCCTTGACCGAGTCGTAGGCGCCCATGCTGACCCCACCCGAGGTGAGGATGAGGTCGCTCCGCGCGGCCTCTTCCACAAGGACGCGCTCAAGCTCCTCCTCGTCATCACGGACGGGACCGACGCGCACGGCATCGGCTCCCGCCTCGCGCACCGCCGCGGTGAGCATGTAGCTGTTGGAGTCCACGATCTGCCCTGGACCCAGTTCTACGCCGGGGGCCACGAGTTCGTCGCCCGTGGAGATGACCGTCACTCGAGGCCGACGGTGGACGGGGACACCCGCGACGCCCACGGCTGCCAGCATGGCAATGACCCGCGCATTGATGGGTGTGCCTGGCTCGAGGACGATCTCGCCCGCCGCGACATCCTCGCCGCGGCGGCGGATGTGGGCACCCAGGTCCGGAGCACGTGCGATGGACACCTCATCGGTGGAGCCATCGGTCCACTCCACGGGCACGACAGCGTCAGCCCTCTCGGGCACGGGCGCACCCGTCATGATGCGGACGGCGGTGCCCGGCTCGAGTCGATGCGCAACTTCCTGGCCGGCGGCGATGTCTCCGCGCACCGGCAGGCGCACAGGGGTCGCCTCCGTGGCACCGGCGACGTCGATCGCGCGGATGGCGTAGCCGTCCATGGAGCTGTTGTCGAAGGACGGCAGCGGCCAGCCCGCCGTGACCGACTCCGCCAGCACGAGGCCGTCCGCGTCGAGCAGGGAGACCCTCACTGCCTCGAGCGGCCGCGCATCGCCGAGGACGATGCGCTGGTGCTCCTCCACCGATCTCATGTCAGGCCCCACCCTCGAGGGTGCGCGCATCCAGGACTTCGGGCAGCCAGGCGCGTAGGGCGGGACCGAGATCGTCACGCTCCAGGGCAAGGCGGATGACCGCCTGGAGGTAAGAGAGCCTGTCCCCGGTGTCGTAGCGACGCCCCGTGAAGAGCACTCCGTGGACGCGGCCCGCGACCGCGAGCTCACGCAGGGCATCGGTGAGCTGGATCTCTCCCCCGCGTCCCGGTGACGTGCGCGCGAGCACAGAGAAGATCTCCGGATCGAGAATGTAGCGGCCAATCACCGCCAAGGTGCTCGGAGCTGCAGCAGCCTCGGGCTTCTCCACGAGGTCGGTCACTCGGACGACGTCATCGACGCCCGCAGGCGCCACAGCGGCGCATCCGTAGAGCGAGATCTGATCGCGCGGGACCTCCATGAGGCACAGCACCGACCCGCCGAACTCATCGCGCACCGCGATCATCTGCTCGAGCACCGCATCTCTCGGATCGATGAGGTCATCGCCGAGGAGCACGGCAAAGGGCTGATCCCCCACATGGCGCTCCGCCATGAGCACGGCATGTCCCAGGCCGAGTGCATCGCCTTGCCGTACGTAGTGAATGCGGGCGAGGTCGTTGGACAGGGTCACGCTGCGCAGGCGCGCGACATCGCCCTTCGCCTCCAGCGCTGCTTCTAGCTCGAAATTGCGATCGAAGTGATCCTCGAGGGGGCGCTTGCTCCGGCCCGTGACGAAGAGGACGTCCTCGAGCCCGGCCGCGACCGCTTCCTCGACGACGTACTGGATGGCCGGCTTGTCGACGACCGGCAGCATTTCCTTGGGGGTCGCCTTGGTCGCAGGGAGGAATCGCGTGCCGAGTCCGGCCGCGGGGATGACCGCCGTCGTCACGCGCATGGGGACACCCTAGGAGAATGACCGGGTGAGCACCCCCGACACCGACCCATCGGCCGCTAAAGCGACCGCGCGGGCCGAGGCGAGAGCACGTCGCCGCTCCGGGCCGCCACCGGATGCCCAGGGCCTGGCCGATCAGGTCATGGGGCTCCTCGAGCGGCTGCCGGGACCTCCGAGGGTCACCTGCTACGCCTCCTACGGCACCGAGCCGGAGACCGGCCGCATCCGTGAGCGCCTCGCGAGCGCGGGCTTCGAGGTGCTGCTACCCCGCGTGGACGACGAAGACATGGTGTGGGTGACCGACGGGGGTGCGACCGAAGTGTCGTCCATGGGCATCGCAGAGCCTGTCGGCCTCGCCGTCGACCTCCTTCCTGTGCGCGCCATGCTCGTGCCGGCGCTCGCGGTCACACCGCGCGGAGACCGCCTCGGCAAGGGCGGCGGCTACTACGACCGGGCACTGGCATCGCTCGGCGACAGCCTTCCGCCCATCGCGGCCATCACCGGCGAAGTCGATGTCGTTACATCACTACCCACGCAAGCGCACGACCACAGGGTGAACTTCATCGTCACGCCCACCCGCATCATCCGCTGCGAGAGCGACTAGAGACCGAGGGCGCGGGAGAGCGACAGTCCCGCAATGAGTGCCAGGACGCTGCCTCCCACCGAGGCGCCCACATTGACGATCGACACGACAGGCCGTCCCTCGCGCGCGAGGACGAAGGTGTCGAGTGCAAAGGTCGAAAAGGTGGTGAGTGCGCCACAGAACCCCACGCCGGCGAAGAGGAGCCATCCGGGACTCGCGGACATGAGGAGCAGTCCGAGGACGAACGATCCGGCCAGGTTTGCGACGAGGATCGACCACGGGAATCGGCCCGAAAGGCGCAACACCAGGAGGTAGCGCACGGTCGCGCCGAGCGCGCCGCCGGCGGCGACGAGCACAAAGGCGGTCATCGGGCTCGCCCGCGACGGCGCAGCGTATGCCCGACCGTGTAGCCCAGCCACATTGCCGCGAGTCCGCCCACCAGGGTGGCGATGACATACGCCGCACGCGCAGCCCAAGCGCCCTCGTCCCCCAAGAGGACGGCGTCGGCAGCAAAGGCCGAGAAGGTGGTGAAGCCGCCGAGCACGCCGATGCCGAGGAACGGTCGCCAGAGCGGATGCCGAGCCGGGTGAGCCAGGATGGCGGAGACGAGCACGCCCATGAGGGCGCAGCCGACAAGATTGACGGTGAGGGTCGCCCAAGGCGCAGCAAGACCCCACGCCGCAGCCACGACGTCCACGGCGTAGCGCGAGGTTGCCCCCAGGGCGCCGCCGGCGGCGACCGCGAGGAGAGCACTCGCCTCCCCGCGGACGCTAGGCAGGCCTCGCGCGGTGGTCACGAATCAGGCGTCGCGGCGCACGAAGAGGAGCCAGGCGGGAATCGCGATGACGAGGAACCACCCGCCGAAGACCGCAAGGTGCCCCCACGCCTCGGCACCCTCCGTCGACACCGCTGCGGCGCCTCCCGAGAAGGGCAGCACCCAATCGACCCAGGTCCAGCCCTGGACGAAGGCGATAGTGCCGACGATGGGCTCAATGAGCACAGCGAGGACGATCGGCGCGATGATGCCCACCGGCTGATTGCGCGTCAGCGCGGTAATGGCCAGGGCAATGAGGACGAAAAGCACGACGTAGAGCACCGCGCGCACACCCGATGCCCCCCACGCGGTCTCGTCCCATGTCGCACCGGTGCCCGAGATGACGCCACCGAGGGCCTGCGCGAGGACGATGGTCGCGATGGCGAGGATCGCGGCGACAACGACGACCATGGCCACCATGAGCACCTTCGCCAGGAAGACGGGCGTGCGGCGGGGGAAGGTGGCGAGCGTGATCCGGATCAGTCCGTGGCGATACTCCTGGCCAAAGGCTGCCGCGCCGATCGCACACAGGACCGCGGCGGTGAGCGGCAAGAAGACCGCGAGGCCACCGGCCTCCCCATCCGGCGGACCGCCGGCATCGGAACCGAGATTGCCCACGAGCCACGCGACAAAGAGCGCGAGACCCGCGGGCACGAGCATGGCGAGGCCGATCAGGGCCCACGTGGAACGCACGGTGCTGATGCGCACCCACTCGTAGCGCAACTCCCCGGTCATGACGCCTCCCCGAAGGCGTACTGCTGGCCGTCGCCGGTGAGCTCCATGAAGGTCTCCTCGAGGCTGGCCTTCCGGGTCGCGAGCTCCAGCACTACGACGCCACCGTCGAAGGCGAGGTGCCCAATCTCGTCAGTGGCGAGCCCGGTGACCCCAAGTCCGCCGGATTCCTCGGTCACCGTGCCACCCGCCGCTCGCAGGAGTGACGCGAGCCGGACGGGGTCGGTGCAGCGCACGATGACGTCGCTGCGCTGGGACACCAGCTCATCGACGGTGCCGTCAGCGACAAGGCGGCCCCGAGCGATGACGACGATGTGGTCGGCCATCAGCTGCATCTCCGACAGCAGATGACTGGACACGAGGACGGCGCGGCCCTCCGCGGCGTAGTGCCTGAGGAATTCGCGCAGCCACTGGATGGACTGCGGATCGAGGCCGTTGGCGGGCTCATCGAGCATGAGCGCACGTGGCTCCGCGAGGACAGCCCCGGCGAGTCCGAGTCGCTGTGCCATGCCCAGGGAGAAGGTCTTGGGGCGATCGTTGGCGACCTCGGTGAGGCCCACCATGGCGAGCACCTCGTCGACGCGCGACTCCGAAATCCGGGCCTCGGCCCCGAGCATGCGCAAGTGGTCGCGCGCGGTGCGGCCCGGCAGGAAGGGACGGGCGTCCAGGTGGGTGCCGACGACGCGGCTGGGGTTGGCGTGCTCGCGGAGGTCCTTGCCGTCGAATGCCGTGCGCCCATCTCCGCGGTCGAGGCCCAGCATGAGGCGCATCGTGGTGGACTTGCCTGCGCCATTGGGCCCGAGGAAGCCCGTCACGACACCGTCGGGCACGGTGAAGGACAGGTCATCGACGGCGCGCACGCTGCCGAAGGACTTGCCGAGGTTGTCGACGAGAATGGTCACGGCAGCGACCCTACCCGCGCCCCGGCCTGACTCCCGGCGGTCATCCCCAGGGACTGCTCCGCAGCGCACCGATGAGTTAGCACTCCTGTATGACGAGTGCTAATATCGGATGTCCCACAAGGAGGTTCGAGTGCCCACGTATCAGTACGCGTGCACGGCATGCGGTCACGAACTCGAGGCGGTCCAGTCCTTCAGCGACGATGCGCTGACGACGTGCCCCGAGTGCAGCGGTGCCCTGCGCAAGCTCTTCGGCAACGTGGGCGTGGTCTTCAAGGGCTCCGGCTTCTACCGCACGGACTCGCGCAAGGGCGACTCCGGATCATCGACGTCGGGGACGTCTTCCGATAGCAGCGGCACCAAGTCCGACACCGGGAAGTCCGACACAGTCAAGTCCAGTTCTGGAAAGTCCGACTCTGGCAAGGCTGCTACTCCCTCCACGTCCTCGTCGTCGTCAACGAGCTGATCGCCGTCGCCTGTGGACGACGCACGCCACGCAAGCGTGCTGGCGCCTAGCGTCGGGGCGTGACCTCCGCCCGCCTGCTCATCCATCGATTCCGCCGTCCGATCGCTGCCACGTGCGCAGCGCTCGCCGTCCTGCTCCTCGCTTCCGCCCTGCGCCCCGCCTCACCTGATCTCGTCTCGATCATCGTGGCAGCGGAGGATCTCCCGGGCGGTTCCTCACTCGGAGCCGACGACATCGCCCTCGCCGACGTGCCCGTCGCATATCTGCCTCCGGGCAGCCTCGCGGATGCCGAGAGCGCGCTCGGTCGCACCGTCGTCGGCGCCATCACCGCGGGGGAACCCATCACCTCAAGCCGGCTCATGACCACCGGCCCGCGCGCTGACGGGCTCCACACGGTGCCCGTGCGGCTGGCCGATGCCGAGGCCGCCGACCTCCTGGTCCCCGGCGCCGTCGTCGACCTCGTCCTGACATCCGGGGACATCAGCGGCCAGGTTGTCGCCGAGGGGGCGAAGGTGATCACGGTCCCGCGACGCGCCACCTCGCCGGGTCTCGGGCCCTCGTCTCGCGCCGCGGGTAGTCTCATCGTCGTTGCGACGGATCGCCGCACCGCAGTGGCACTCGCCGCCGTGGGCACGCAACCGGGCTTCGGGGTCGTTCTGCGCTGACCCGTGACCGGTCCGTCTCAGGCAAAGGGAACGGGAGGAATGCGCGCATGATCAAGGGGTTCAAGGAGTTCGTCTTCCGCGGCAACGTCATCGACCTCGCGGTGGCCGTGGCCGTCGGCACCGCCCTCGCCGCCCTCGTCGCGGCCGTGACCCAGTCGCTCATTGAACCGATAGTCGGTTGGATCCTCAGCCTCCTCGGGGGTTCGGACGGCAGCATCGGCGGCACCATCACCCTGGCTGAGGGCTACGAGCTCAACTTCGCGCTCCTCATCGGCGCGGTCATCACCTTCTTCGTCACGCTCGCGGCGCTCTACCTCTTCTTCGTCGCGCCGATGAATAGATACCGGGCGATGACGGGGCAGGGAGGCGTCGACACGCGGCCCCCCGACGTCCAGTTGCTTGAGGAGATCCGCGACCTGCTCAAGCAGCAGGCCAATGGCACCAAGTCTGCGGACTGACACTCAGCCGTGATGCGGCGGCCGCTGCTCCAGGTAGTGGCGGTCGTCGTAGGAATCCACACCCTCGTCCGAGGTGATGTCCGGGAGCAGCCCGCTCGCCGGCACGTGCGGTCTCACCGCTCCCGCCGCGGCGAGTGATTCGCCGATGGCTCGACCCAGTAGTGCCATGTCCGCCTCGTCGATGACGAAGGACGGTGAGACCTGCAGGGCACCCGACGCGAGATTGCGGGTGAGCACGCCGCGCTCGCGCAGGCCCGCGAGCACCCGCGCCGGGACTCCCGCGGCCTTAGCCTCGGACGTGTAGTCCACGGCCGCGAGCAGGCCCACGCCAGCACGCACCTCACTCACCACGTCGTACGCCGCAAGCGGCTGCAGGGCCGCGGCCAACTGATGCTGTAGGACATCGACCCGCGCGACGAGGCCCTCGCGCTCGAGGACGTCGAGGTTCGCAAGGGCGACCGCGCACGCGGTGGCATGAGCGGAGTAGGTGTAGCCATGCCGCCACATCACGGGCTCGGGGCCGGGTGTCCAGAAGGGGGTGGCGACGCGACCTGCGACGAGCACCGCACCCAGTGGGATGTAGCCCGAGGTAATGCCCTTGGCGGTGAGAATGACATCGGGATCGAGGGACCAGCGCTCACTGGCGAACATCGCGCCGGCGCGTCCGTAGCCGCAGATCACCTCGTCCGCCACGAAGAGCACTCCGTGCGTGCGGCAGATCTCGCGCACGCGAGAGAGGTAGCCCTCCAGCGGCGCGTAGACACCTCCTGCGCCGATGATCGGCTCGCAGAAGAACGCCGCCACATCCGATCGCGACGCGAGGACCGCCTCGAGGGCATCGGCGTCATCCCAGGGCACCTGCACCACTGCGGGATCAAGGTCGCCGTGGCCCACGCGATTGGCCTCGATGCCCGCCAGGCTCGTGCCCGCGAGGTGCATGCCGTGATAAGCGTGTTCGCGCGTGACGATGAGGCTTCGCGCTGGCTCTCCAACCTCGGCCCAGTAGCGGCGCACGAGCTTGACGGCCGTGTCGACGGAGTCGCTTCCCCCGCTCGTGAGGAAGATCCGCGCATCGGCCATCGGCGCCATGGCGGAGAGCCTCTGCGCGAGGTCCAGGGCCGGCCGCGTCGCAAGGTCACCGAAGGCGGAGTACGACGCCAGACGACGCATCTGCACCGCCGCTGCCTCGGTGAGTTCCGCCCGTCCATGACCGACATTGCAGTACCACAGTCCCGCTGCGGCATCGAGGTACCGACGTCCCTGCTCGTCGACGACATAGGCACCTTCACCATGGTCGATGACCAACTCCCCCGCTGCGGCGACGGCGGCCATGTCGGCGAAGGGATGCCAGAGGCGGGTGCCCGACTCCTGAGCGGATCTCGCTTGCTCCACGGGCGCAGGCTAGCGTGGCACCCGTGCGCATCATCCTGCTCGGAGCCACTGGCTACACCGGACGCCTCACCGCCGAGGCGATGGTCCGCGCAGGCCTAGCCCCCGTGCTCGCAGGGCGCCGCCACGACGCCGTCGTCCGACTCGCCGATCGGCTCGCACCCCTGGCGCCGCGACCTTCGACCGAGCCCGGCATCGCGGTGGCGGACGCCGGTGACCCCACTTCGGTACGACGCCTGATCGAGTCCCCCGACGACGTGCTGGTGTCGACGGTGGGGCCCTTTGTCGAATGGGGCGATGCCGCCATCGAGGCTGCGATCGATGCCGGTGCGGCGTACCTCGACTCGACGGGTGAGCCGCCGTTCATCCGGCGTGTCTTCGAGGTCTTCGGCCCTCGCGCCCAAGCCAGTGGCGCACGACTCATCACCGCCTTCGGATATGACTACGTGCCGGGCAACCTCGCGGGTGCACTGGCCCTGCGTCGATGCAGACGCGCCGGCCGGCCGGCCACGCGACTCGACATCGGCTACTTCATCGAGGGCGCCTTCGGCATCAGTTCCGGCACGCGCGCCAGTGCGGCGGGCGTCTTGCTCGCGCCCAGCTATGCCCGTCGGGGCGGCACGCTGGTCGAGCGGCGATCGACCGGGGGGCGCACGCGCGAGTTCGATCTCGGTCGCGGCCGCGCCTGGAAGGGCCTGCCCGTGGCCGGGTCGGAGCACCTCGCCCTCCCGCTCACCGACCCCGACGTCACCGATATCGAGGTCTGGCTGGGATGGGCCGGTCGCTGGACCCCTGCAGCGGCGTACGCCGGCACCGCGCTCGGCGCGGTCGCGGCCGTCCCCGGCGCGGGTGAGCGAGCGATGCGTGCTCTGCGTCAGCGGCTCGGACGCACGACCGGCGAGGGCCCGGACGCCGCAGGTCGTGCCGCCGCGCGCACCGTCGTACAGGCCGAAGCCTTCGATGCCGTGGGTCGCCCGCTCACGACGGTGCGTGTTGAGGGCCCCTCGCCGTATGACCTCACGGCCGAACTCCTCGCGTGGGGTGCAGCCATGGCGGCCACGCGGGCGGTCACGCCCGGTGCCCACGGACCTGTCGACGCCTTCGGCCTCGATGCGCTCGAGCGTGGCTGCGCCGATATGGGACTCATCGCGGTCACCTAGGGGTGCGCGAGTGACCGAGATGTCGATGACCCAGACGACGATGAGCGAGGTCACCTGGCGCGAACGCCAGGCGGTCCATGCCGCGCGCGTCGATCCGTGGATCACTCCGCGCCTGGAGCGCCGCCGGCAGGGTCAGCGACACCCTGTCGATGATTTCCTCTTCGACTACTACTCGTGGCGTCCCGCACAACTCGCCCGCTGGCATCCCGGGGCTGGCGTACTCCTCACCGGCGACGTGGTGCAGTTCGGTGACCTCCGGGGCTACCAGGTCGAAGACGAGGGCGCCCGGGTGGACCCCGAGGCGCTACCGACGGAGGTGATGCGTGCCTGTCTGCGCTTGATGGAAGCGACAGCATCGCGACCGCCGGCCTACGCGTGCTTCGGCAGGCACGAGTGGGCCATGGTCTACCGCCTGCCCGCCGACGCCGTGCGCCACTCCGCCTGGCCACTCCGCCTGCCGCCTGACGCGATCGCCGAGGTTGTCGAGTCCGCCCCGCTGCGCTGCACGCACATCGACGCCTTCCGCTTCTACACCGCGGAGGCGAGACCGCTGAACGTCATCCAGCCCACGCGATCCAGTCAGCCCGATGATGAGCAGCCCGGCTGCCTGCACGCCACGATGGACCTCTACAAGTGGTGCTTCCGCTCCTACCCTGTCATCGGCTCCGAGCTCACAGCGGACTGCTTCGCGCTCGCACGCGAGGTGCGCGCTGTCGATATGCGCGCATCTCCCTATGACTTCCGCGAACTGGGCTACCCCCCGATCCCCATCGAGAGCCCCGAGGGGCGCGCAGAGTACGTCGAGTATCAGCGCGACTTCGCCGAGCACGGGGCGCGACTGCGGGCGCGTGTCATTGAAGACCTGCGGGCCGCGCTCGCCGTGAGTGTCCCGGCATGAGCGCCCAGGCCGGGGTAGCACTGCTGCGCCTCGCGGCCTTCGGAGTCGCGGCCACCCTCGTCGGCCTGGTGCTCGCGGTCTTCTCCGCGGGCGCATCGACTCCTGATGAGGTCGCGGGGATCGCGACACTGCAGACCGCGGTGTTCTTCTTCGGTCCGATTGCCGCCATTGCCACGCTCGCCTTCATCGTGATCCTCGCGCTGACCCGCCCCGCATCTCTTGCCCATCGCGGGACCGCGGCGCGCATCGTCGCCCTGTGCTACGCGATCGTTGGCGCGGGGCTGGCGCTCTTGCTGGCCTCGACCTGGTGGGGACTGCTCGGTGGCCTCACCTCCGCAATTGCGGCGACACTCGCATGGTGGCTGCTTCGCAAGCCGCGTCACGGCGTCGGGTAGGGGACTCCCATCGAGTCGAGCTCGTCGAGGATGCGTGCATAGCGATCATCGATGCGCTTGGCCGTGGCCTCGTCGTAGTCCCTGCGCCACCGTCCGACATGGGCCTGCTGCGGGAGCACGTTGTCGTTGAACCACTGACGCATCGCGTCATCGTCGGAGACGTCGATCGCGGCGAGGATGCCCGCGAGCGTCTCCTCGCGTCGGGTCACGGCGAGGTCGTGCAGGTCGACTCGCAGGACCCTTTCAGCGGGGCACCGCTGCTCTGCCCGCCACGCCTCGACCATGCGGTCTCGCCACACGTCGAGCCCGGTGAAAACGTCGGTCGGTCCGAAGGGCTTGGAGACGAAAGACGCCGACACATCGCGCCCGTCGCGCATCATGTGGATGACGGTTCCCTCGGGGAACACCGCCAGGACCCGGTCCGCGACGCGCGCGTTGGCCGGTGTGGTGTCGACCCAGCGCCTCGGAGCGTCGTCGGGCTCGCCGGCCGACACGATCGTCTCCGCGAAATGTCGCGAAGCTCCGAACGGATCGGCGGCGAAGTCGTCGACGTAGCGCTGGCACACCCCTTTCATCGGCTCAGGATCGAGGCGGCGGTAGAGACCCCCCGTCGCCCCGGAGGGCTTCACGCGCCGGTACCAGTGGGCCCACAGACGGTCGACGACCTCACGCGGAGTCGTGGCCTGCCGTCCGGTCAGCACCCCGGTCGCGGTCGCATATGCGTCGGCCACGCCCCCATCCGCCGCGACGAAACGCAGTTCGCGCGGGTTCGTGGTTCGCAGATCGCGGTGGTGCCCTAGCAGTCGGCCGGCGATCGTGGTGCCGCTGCGCCCCGTGCCGCCTATGAAGACAGGCCTATCGGGCACGAGCCACTCGGTCATGGGAGGCGACTCACTTGCGCTTGCGATTAGCCCGCTCCGCACGACGGCGCTCGGCCCGACTGGCGTTGGGGTCGACCTCGATCTCCTCGCCATCGGCCTGAAGGGTCTCGTGAGCCACGCCTCCATCGGCCGATGGCGCGGAATACTCGAGCACCTGCGGGCGCGCGGGACCGAGTCCCTTGGCGGTGATCTCGGGTGCCGCCTTGGCTGCCTGCGCGGACTTGGCGGCAGCCGCGATCGCCTGCACCGCAGCCGACGCGGGCGCCTCCGTGACGACGGCCGCAGCCTGGGCCGCTTCCTCGCTGACGGCGGGAGGTGCCTGGACCTCGACATGGAAGAGGTAGCCGACCGTCTCCTCCTTGATGGCCTCCATCATCGCGGTGAAGAGCTCGTAGCCTTCACGCTGGTACTCGATCAGGGGATCTCGCTGGGCCATCGCGCGCAAGCCGATGCCATCGCGGAGGTAGTCCATCTCGTAGAGGTGCTCGCGCCACTTGCGGTCGAGGACCGAGAGGATGACGCGGCGCTCCAGTTCGCGAGTCACCTCCTCGCCCAGCTCGGCTTCCCGCCGGTCGTAGGCAAGGTGGATGTCATTGGTCAGCTCCTCGGTGAGGAACTCCGCCGAGAGGCCCGCGCGACCGGAGCCGGACTGCTCCTCGAGCTCCTCCACGGTGACGCCCACCGGGTAGAGCTGCTTGAGCGCCGTCCACAGCTGCTCCAGGTCCCAATCCTCGGGATAGCCCTCGGCTGTGGCGGAGGTGACGTACTCGGCGACGACCTCATCGAGGAAGGTGCGCACCTGATCGTGGATGTCGGCACCTTCGAGGACCTGACGCCGCTCGTCGTAGATCACCAGGCGCTGGCGATTGAGCACATCGTCGTACTTCAGGACGTCCTTGCGGATCTCGAAGTTCTGGGCCTCCACCGAGGTCTGCGCGGACCGGATGGCGTTGGTGACCATCTTGGCCTCGATGGGAACATCGTCCGGCACGTTGAACCTGCGCAGGAAGGCGTCGACCATCTCCGCCTTGAAGAGTCGCATGAGGTCGTCCTCGAGCGAGAGGTAAAAGCGGGTCTCACCAGGGTCACCCTGGCGGCCGGAGCGGCCGCGGAGCTGGTTATCGATACGCCGCGACTCATGACGCTCGGTGCCAAGCACATACAGGCCACCGAGCGCGATGACCTCCTCGTGCTCACTCTCCACGGATGCCTGCGCTGCAGCCAGGGCCTCGGGCCAGGCCTTCTCATACGCCTCGGGATCCTCGACGGGGTCGAGCCCGCGGCGCTCGAGCTCTTGCGCGGCACGGAACTCGGGGTTGCCACCGAGCATGATGTCGGTGCCTCGACCAGCCATGTTGGTAGCGACCGTCACCGCTTGCTTGCGACCCGCTTCGGCGATGATCGAGGCCTCGCGCTCGTGGTTCTTTGCATTAAGAACCTCGTGGCGCACGCCACGCTTCTTGAGCTCCTGAGAGATGATCTCGCTCTTCTGCACGCTCGTGGTGCCGATGAGCACGGGCTGCCCCGCCGCGTGGCGCTCCTCGATGTCATCGATGACGGCGACGTACTTGGCGTCCTCGGTGCGGTAGACGAGATCCGGCTCGTCCAAACGCACCATCGGGCGATTGGTCGGGATGGGCACCACGCCGAGCGCGTAGATCTGGTGGAACTCGTTGGCTTCGGTCATGGCCGTTCCGGTCATGCCCGAGAGCTTGTCGTAGAGGCGGAAGTAGTTCTGGAGAGTGATCGTTGCCAGGGTCTGGTTCTCCGCCTTGATCTCCACGCCTTCCTTGGCCTCGATGGCCTGGTGGAGTCCCTCGTTGTAGCGCCGACCCTTGAGGAGGCGACCGGTGTGCTCGTCGACGATGAGGATCTCACCCTCGAGGATGACGTAGTCGCGGTCCTTCTTGAAGAGTTCCTTGGCTCGAACGGCGTTGTTGAGGAATCCGACGAGCGGAGTGTTGACCATGTCGTAGAGATTGTCGATGCCGAGCTGGTCCTCGACCTTGTCGATCGCGGATTCCAGGACGCCGATCGTCTTCTTCTTCTCGTCCACCTCGTAGTCCTCGTCGATCTTGAGGAGACGGGCGATTCGGGCAAACTCGGAATACCACTTGGTGGGCTGGTCGGCGGGTCCGCTGATGATGAGCGGAGTCCGAGCCTCGTCGACGAGGATGGAGTCGACCTCGTCGACCACGGCGAAGTTGTGTCCGCGCTGGACCATCTCGGCGGTGGACCAGGCCATGTTGTCGCGCAGGTAGTCGAAGCCGAACTCGTTATTGGTCCCGTAGGTGATGTCCGCTGCGTAGGCCTCGCGACGCTCCGCGGGCGTCATGTGCGCCAGGATGACGCCGACATTCAAGCCCAGGAAGCGATGGATGCGGCCCATCCACTCGGCATCGCGCTCGGCAAGGTAGTCGTTGACGGTGACGACATGCACGCCCTTGCCGGAGAGTGCATTGAGATATGAGGGCAACGTGGCGACGAGGGTCTTGCCTTCACCCGTGCGCATCTCGGCGATGTTGCCCAGATGCAGCGCCCCGCCACCCATGAGCTGGACGTCGTAATGGCGCTGACCAAGGGTGCGGCGTGCCGCCTCGCGGACCGTCGCAAAGGCCTCAGGGAGGAGGTCGTCGAGGGTCTCGCCGTTGTCCAGCCGGGTGCGGTACTCCGCCGTCAGGCCCCGCAACTCCTCGTCGGTCATGGCGACGAAGTCGTCCTCGATGGCGTTGACCTGTTGGGCGATGCCCTCGAGGGTGCGGAGCGTCTTTCCCTCGCCCGCGCGGAGGATCTTGTCCAGGATGCCCACCAGGTCATCCTAGACAGTCCGATCCCCCTAGCCGGTCCCGGCAGGTGCAGAGGTGCCTGAGAGCGAGCCCACGCCGTCGATGCGCACCAACCCCCAGCGAGCTGCGCGCACCACGGCCTCGGTGCGAGAACGCACCTGGAGCTTCTCGTAGAGACGCCGCACATGGTTCTTCACCGTGTTGTCGCTGATCACGAGGGCCTCGGCGATCTCCCGGTTGGTGCTCCCGGAGCAGAGCAGCGACAGCACCTGGGCCTCGCGTCGCGTCAGAGCCGGCGGCCGGCCACCCGCACCGTCAGCACGCGCGCCCGCATTGACCACCGTGCGGCCTTCCGCCACCGCGCGGGCTGCCTGCACGAGTGCGGCCTCGTCGACGTCGCGCTCCACGGCTCCGCGCGCGCCCGCGGACACAAGCCCACCCAGGAGATCCGGCGTGGCCGCCCCGACGACGACCAGCAGGGGCACACCACCCCACGTGTCGCGCATGCGGGTCACGTCCGCGGACGTGGCCAGACCCGGGAGTTCCCACACCACGACGCTCGGTCGGATGTTGGTGCCCGCGGGCTCCTCGATGACGTCCCATCCGGCGTCGACCAGCATTGCTCCTAGGCCGCGGCGCACTACCGGCGTCGCTGCGACGACAACGGCGATGAGATCTGTCTCGCGTGAAGCAGGCACCCCACCAGTCTGGTGGAGCCGGCTACCCGATGGAGCGCAAGGTAGCCGCCATCGCCGCAGCCCACCGGACCTCGCCCCCTGCCGCACGCAGGGCTCGGGCACCCTCTGCAAGCGTGGCGCCGGTCGTCACGATGTCGTCGACGAGGACGATGGGAGTCCTCGGCGCAGTCCTGCAGGCAAGTGCCCCCGCGAGATTAGCCCTGCGCTCCTGCGCAGACAGGCCGGCCTGATCGCGGGGTTGCCGCGTGAGGTGCAGGCAGCGCGCGACGTCGATCCGGCAGTCTCGGGAGACCTCCGCGATCGCGAGCCGCACTACTCGGTCCCATGCGTCCTCACCCCGACGCCTGCGGGCGGCGGGGGATGACGGAATGGGTACGACGGTCAGGTGCGGGGCATTGTGCTCAGCGCGTGCATCCTCATCCGAGATGACCGCACGCATCGCGACGGAGAGCGCGTGCGCCAGGTGCACGGCCACATCGCGGCGCCCGCGCTCCTTCCACGCGGTGATGATCGCGCGCGTGAGGCCTTCGTAGTCCAATGCCACGTACGTCGGCATCCACCCATGCGGAGTAGGCGCAGGAGCATGCGGGCGCGCGGGACCGAGGAGATACGCCTCGCAGGGCGCACACACTGCCGACCCAGGACGCTGGCAACCCGCGCACGTCCCCGGCGCGCCGAGCGAGACGACATCTCCGAGGGCGGTGCCGACGAGGCGTGCCACAGGGGCCCAGCGGACGCGTGCGAGTCCTGAGTCGCGTGTGAATCCCATCCCCCCAGTGGGCCACGGGATGCCGAGCCAGCGCCCGGCCCTCCGGAGGCTCGTGGATGAGGGGCGCGGACCGCGCCTGTGCGCAAACCCCGGAAGGAGGAGTAGTCTGTCCCCACGCCCGCCGGACCATCGAAGCCTCGTGCCGTCCGCCGGCCACTCCACTTTTTCGAGGTGCACTTCCATGTCTGTTTCCCAAGCCCCCGACTACAAGGTCGCCGATCTCTCCCTCGCCGCCTTCGGCCGCGATGAGATCCGGCTCGCCGAGCACGAGATGCCCGGCCTCATGGCCATGCGCGAGGAGTTCGGCGCGCGTCAGCCGCTCAAGGGTGCTCGCATCACCGGCTCCCTCCACATGACCGTGCAGACGGCGGTCCTGATCGAGACCCTTGTGGCGCTCGGCGCAGAGGTGCGCTGGGCCTCCTGCAACATCTTCTCGACCCAGGACCACGCGGCCGCAGCCGTTGTTGTCGGACCCGACGGCACGCCCGAGGATCCGCGCGGGGTCCCCGTCTACGCCTGGAAGGGCGAGACGCTGGATGAGTACTGGTGGTGCACCGAGAGGGTGCTCTTGTGGCCCGACGGCGCCGGCCCCAACATGATCCTTGACGACGGTGGCGACGCCACGCTGCTCGTCCACAAGGGCACCGAGTTCGAGGCTGCCGGAGTGGTCCCGAGCACCGATCCGACCGACTCCGAGGAGTACGCCGTCATCCTCGAGGTGCTGCGGCGCTCACTCACCGAGGACCCGCAGCGGTGGACGCGCATTGGCGAGGGCATCCGCGGGGTCACCGAGGAGACCACCACCGGCGTGCACCGCCTCTACGAGATGCACAAGGAAGGTCGCCTGCTCTTCCCGGCGATCAATGTCAACGACTCCGTCACCAAGTCGAAGTTCGACAACAAGTACGGATGCCGACACTCGCTCGTGGACGGGATCAACAGGGCCACCGACGTGCTCATCGGCGGCAAGGTGGCCGTGATCTGCGGCTACGGCGACGTCGGCAAGGGCAGCGCTGACTCGCTACGTGGCCAAGGTGCGCGCGTGATCGTCACCGAGGTCGATCCCATCTGCGCACTGCAGGCCGCCATGGACGGTTACCAGGTCGCGACCATCGAGGACGTCCTCGACAGCGCGGACATCTTCATCACCGCGACCGGGTGCAAGGACGTCCTCACCGCCGACCACATGGCACACATGAAGCATCAGGCGATCGTCGGCAACATCGGGCACTTCGACAACGAGATCGACATGACCGGCCTGGCTCGCGTGCCCGGTATCGAACGTCGCACCATCAAGCCCCAGGTCGACGAGTGGGCATTCCCTGACGGCCACTCGATCATCGTGCTGTCCGAGGGGCGTCTGCTCAACCTCGGCAACGCGACAGGTCATCCGTCCTTCGTCATGTCGAATTCCTTCACCAACCAGGTTCTCGCCCAACTCGAGATCTTCACGCGCCCTGAGGAGTACCCCATTGGGGTCTTCACCCTCCCCAAGCACCTCGACGAGAAGGTCGCGCGCCTGCACCTGGACGCCCTCGGCGTGCACCTGACCGAGCTCTCCAAGGACCAGGCCGAGTACATGGGCGTGGATGTCGCCGGGCCGTACAAGCCCGAGCACTACCGCTACTGATCGACAAGCATGCACACAGAGCGCAGGACCGGATGATGTCGCAGTCTCCGGTCCTGCGCTCTCGCACTCCCGCGGACTACCCCGGCTGTCCCATCACGGTCGATATCGCGCTTGCCCGGGGTCGTATCCTCGTGGCCCCTCGCTGGGGCATCCCTGACGCGATCATCCCCCTTCTCGGATTCGTCATCATCTCGGTGGCCGTCGCCCTAGGCGGTGAGGCCCTAGGCCTGCCCCTGGTATGGCTGCTGCTCCTCGGCACCACGCTCCCCTGGATCGCACTCGCCGGCTGGCCCTTGCTCACCACTTCCTTCCAGGGCAACGGCCCACGCATCGACCTGGGCCTGCGCCTCACCTGGCGCGACGCGGGCTGGGGCGTCATCGGGGGCATCGCGGCGCTCGTGGCCGGCGGCACCATCGCCCTCATTCTCCAGGCCATCTTCGGGGAGTTCACGTCCGCAGCCGGTGAGGTCGGCGAGGAGTTGCGCACTGAGGGGCCCCTGCTCGCCGTGGTGGCATTCGCCCTGTGTGTGGCGATCGGCGCGCCCATTGCGGAAGAGATAGCCTTCCGCGGCATGGCGTACAACGCCCTGGCCAAGCTTGGGCTCAACGCCGCCTGGGTGATCGCGATCACGACGGTCGCCTTCAGTCTCTTCCACCTCGAGCCGGTGCGCGCCCCCATCCTCCTGGCCAGCGGCCTCGTGCTCGGGGTCCTGAGGTGGCGGACCCGCAGCCTCGGGGCGCCCATCGTGGCGCACGCGGTCAACAACCTGCCAGGGGCAGCATTTCTGCTCCTGGGATGACACGATGGGCCTGTGAGGGGACGCGTCCTGGTCGTCGATGACGACGTGGCACTGGCCGAGATGCTCGGCATCGTGCTGCGTGGCGAGGGCTTCGACCCGGTGTTCTGCACTGATGGGGGCGAGGCGCTCCAGGCTTTCCGCGACTCCCGACCGGACATCATCCTGCTCGATCTCATGCTCCCCGGCATGGACGGCATCGACGTGTGCCGCGCCATCCGCCTGGAATCCGGCGTTCCCATCGTCATGCTCACCGCCAAGAACGACACCATCGACGTCGTCCTAGGGCTCGAGTCGGGAGCCGACGACTACGTCGTCAAGCCATTCAAGCCCAAGGAACTCGTCGCCCGCCTTCGCGCGCGCGTGCGTCGCAGTGACGAGCCATCGACAGGCACGCTCGAGATCGGTGATGTCACCATCGATGTCGCCGGACACGTCGTGCGTCGGGCGGACAGGGTCATCCCGCTGACCCCCCTGGAGTTCGATCTGCTCGTGTGTCTCGCGCGCAAGCCGTGGCAGGTATTCACGCGCGAAGTGCTCTTGCAGGAGGTGTGGGGCTATCGCCACGCCGCCGACACCCGCCTGGTCAACGTGCACGTGCAGCGACTGCGGGCCAAGGTCGAGCACGACCCCGAACATCCCGAGATCGTCCTTACCGTGCGTGGCGTGGGATACAAGGCCGGCCCGCCATGACGAGCGGCCCGACGAGTCCGCCGACTCCGAGGGCTCCCTCGGCCTCGATATCCCTCATCACCCTGTGGCGTCGATCCCTGCTCCTTCGGGTCACCGCCACCACGCTCGTCCTCTCGATCGTGGTCATGACCATCCTCGGCTTCCTCCTCCTGTCGCGCGTGACGACGGGCCTACTGGACTCTGCTGAGCGGACGGCGGTGACCGAGGCGAGCGTGGGCCTAGCCGATGCTCAGCGCATCTCGGCTGCCGCCGCATCCGGCACGAGCGCGGCATCGCCGGCCAGCGTGGTCGACACGATCGTGGCATCGCTCGCTGCCCGCGCGGGCAGTCCTCCCCAGTACGACGTGCTGCTCCTCGCAGGTGAGACGGAGGGCACCGCACCCGAGCGCGGCACCAACCTCGTATCCGACGCCAGCGTGCCGCCCGAGTTGCGCGACGCGGTGCTCCTCACCGAGCGCCAATCCTGGACCTACACGGAGATCCGCTACCTCGACGGGCGCAGTGCACCGGGCATCATCGTCGGCGCACCGCTTGCGGTCACGGACGTGGGCACCTACGAGTTGTACTATCTTTTCCCCCTCACCAACGAGGCGAGCACGCTCGACCTCGTGCGCAGCACCGTCATCGGCACGGGTGTGCTGCTCGTCATCCTCCTCGGAGCCGTCGCAGCCATCGTCACCCGGCAGGTCGTGACCCCGGTCCGGTCAGCCGCACGCGTGGCGGAGCAATTCTCCGAAGGTCACCTGCGCGAGCGCATGTCGGTACGCGGCGAAGATGATCTCGCCCGATTGGCGATGGCCTTCAACGACATGGCGGCAAGCCTGGAGCAGCAGATCCACCGCCTCGAGGAACTCTCCGCCGTACAGCAGCGCTTCGTCTCTGACGTGTCACACGAGTTGCGTACGCCTCTCACCACGATTCGTATGGCCGCGGACCTCATCTTCGAAAGCCGCGGCGAGCTCGATCCGCCCACCGCGCGATCCGCCGAACTGCTCCAGAACCAACTCGATCGCTTCGAGAACCTCCTCGGGGACCTCCTGGAGATCTCCCGCTACGACGCTGGCGCCGCGGTGCTGGACCTGGAGAACGTCGACCTTGTCGCCCTCGTGCGGCGCGCTGCCGAATCAGCCCGCCCCCTGGCCGAGCGACGAGGCAGTGCGATCGAGGTGACCGCACTGCTCGATCCGTGCCTCGTGGAGTGCGATCCGCGCCGCGTGGATCGGATCCTGCGCAACCTCATCGACAACGCCGTGGAGCATGGCGAGAGCCAGCCGATCGACGTGACGGTGGCGGGCGATGGCTCCGCTGTCGCCATCACGGTTCGCGACCACGGCGTGGGCCTGTCCGACGACGACATCGCACATGTCTTCGATCGCTTCTGGCGGGCCGATCCCGCCCGTGCACGCACGACCGGGGGCACAGGACTCGGACTGTCGATCGCTCTTGAAGACACCCGCCTCCACGCAGGCTGGCTGGAGGCCTGGGGAGCCCCCGGCGAGGGGGCCTGCTTCCGGCTGACCCTGCCGTGTCGTGCGGAGGTGGTCCTTGATCGCTCCCCCCTACCCCTCGTGCCCGGCGAGGATGCAGCGGACTCCGCCGAGCAGGCCATGGACCCCGACGGCATCAATGAGTCGACGGATGTCACGGGAGCGCGCACATGAGGCCGCCCCGGGCCGCGCTCACCCTCCTAGCCGCGCCGCTGCTGGCCGCCTGCGCATCCATCCCGACGAGTGGACCGATTCAGCAGGGCGTCGAAGTCGGCGTGGAGAGCACGGATCAGGTCATCCGCGTGATCGCCCGACCGCCGCAGCCGGATATGACGCCCACGCAGATCGTCTCGGGATTCCTCCAGGCCTCCGGCTCCTTCGAGGATGATCACGCCGTCGCCCGGCAGTACCTCACGCCCGAGGCAGCGGTCATGTGGGACCCCTCGCGCAGCGTCAGCGTCTACGACGGGGTGCCCACGATCGTGCCCGACGGTGTCACGGCCGTCGACATGACGGCGACACAGGTGGGCTCCATCGACGCTGAGGGTCGCTACGAGGTGGGCGCTCCCGGCGGACTCATCAGCGAGTACTTCAGCATGGAGTTCGTGGGCGGCAATTGGCGCATCGCCACCCCGCCCCAGGGGCTCCTCCTCGCACGGTCCGACGTCGAACGCGCCTTCCGCGCCTTCGAGGTCTACTTCCTCGACCCCACCTTCTCGACCCTCGTGCCCGACCCGCGCTACTTCCCCGTGGACGGACCCACTGCGGCAACGGCACTCACGCGAGCCCTGCTGCGCGGTCCTACGGAGTGGATTGCCCCTGCGGTGCGCACCGGATTCCCCGACGGCACCACGCTGGCTGTCGACGCGGTGCCCGTCGTGGATGGAATCGCCCGCGTCGATCTCGACCCCCAGATCCGATTGGCCGATGCGCAGACGCGGCGGGCGTTCTCCGCGCAGCTCACGTGGACCCTGCGCCAGGTGCCCGGAGTGCGCTTCCTCGACCTCAACGCAGGCGGACAGGTGCTTGATGTCGACAGCACACCCAATCCGCAGCCCGTCGATGCGTGGTCCGCCTTCGACCCCAATGCGATGCCGGGCGGCGAATCCCCACTCGGCATCCTCGGCGGACGCGTCATCGATCTCGACCGCACCCCGCCGCTGCCGATCCCCGGGGGGGCCGGGCTCGGGAGCCCGCCCCTGGACGGCCTGGCCGTGTCCCTCACGGGTGGGCTCATTGCCGCTCTCGACACCGATGCGCAACTGTGGCTCGGTGCCATCGCTCCGGGTGCCGCACTCATCTCCGGCCCCGTGGATCCGGGTCAGTCACGCCCCTCCTTCGGCCGCGGCGATGAGGCCTGGGTCGTGGGACCTGACGGCACGCTGCAACGGGTCGACCCCCAGGGAAATGCCGTGATCGTGCCCGTCGATGGCCTGCACCCAAAGGCCGTCCTCGAGTCCATCGCGATCAGCCGCGATGGCACGCGCGCGGCACTCACGATCCGTCGCGGCCCGAGGACCTTCGTGATGCTCGCCATCATCACGGTGCGCGAGGGCGCGCTTCGCGTCGAATCGCCGGTGCGTGTGGACAACCGGCTCACCACGGTGAGCGATGTCGCCTGGGCTGACGATGACCGACTGGTGGCCCTGGGTGTCGAGGGCGCGGGAGCGCCAGGGGTCTTCGAGATCGATCTCAGTCGCTGGCAGGTCCGCTCGCTCGGAGCACCTCCCGACACAGTGCGCATCGCCGCAGCCCCGGGGTCGCCGATCCTTGCCGCGACTGCGGACGGGCGCATCTGGACCTACACCTCCGGGCCCTGGCGACTGGGACCGCGCGGATCGAGTCCGGCGTACCCCGGCAGCTGAGACCGGAGGACGGCTAAGACCCGGTGACCACGACGGCGCGGCCCTCGGGCACCACAGTCGCGTCGCCCTCATCCGGCGACCACACGGCCGCACGACCTTCGGGCACCACCGTGCCCGCTCCGGGACCGCTCACAATGCGCACCGGCCCACGCAGGGCGAGGACCAGTCGGTGCCGGCCTGAATGGAGCTCCCGTGGAGCCGCGCAGACCACGAGATCGAAGGGCATCCCGATCGGGGCGAGCGACTCCTCTAGCCCTGCACTTAGCCGCTGCGGAACCCGTTGCGCGATGACCGCTTCAAGGGCCTCATCGACCGCGATCGGCTTACTCGTGAGACCCAGACGGAGGACGTTGTCGGAGGTGGTCATCACTTCAATGCCCAGTCCGCCGACGTAGGAGTGGACGATTCCCGCGGACACCGCCACTGCCTCGCCGGGCTGGAGTACGTCGTGGTCGAGCAGAACGCTGACGAGGACACCCGGATCCCCGGGGAATGCGGCGATGACACGCTCGAGAGCCACCAGGGATTCGACCGACCAGCCGCAGCGGGACGCGGCATCGACGAGATGGTGCGCAATCACGGCGCGCTCCGTCGCGTCGATCTCTAGGAGGCGGCGGGCGGAGGCCACGGCATCGCCTCGCCTCACCAAGTCCACGACGTCCGGAGGTGCTCCCGCGGCCGCGAGCAGGGCTGCGGCGTCCTCGGGATCGCACCACCCGGCATGGACGTCGAAGGGCTCGAGGGCCACGAGCATCTCGGACTTCTCCGCGTCATCGGCGAAGAGCGGCGAGCCGGCGGCCCAGCCACGCCGGGCCGTGTCTGCGTCGGGATGCACCTGGATGGACAGCGGTGTGCCGGCGGCGAGCAGTTTGACCAGCGGCATGCCGCGATGCTCATTGAAATCGGCAAGGAAGCGGCCCTCGTCGGGGCCCGCGACCACGGGCGTGGGCCCCGACGGATGCGTCCCGAACCACAACTCAGCCTGGGGCGTGCCGGTGGCACCGTGCCAAGGCGCTAGCCCGTCGACGATCCCCCAGTCGTACTCCTTGAGAGCGCCCGCAACGATATGGGGCATCAGGGACTCGGAGGAACAGCCTCGTCGAGCAGCATCACGGGGATCCCATCGCGGACAGGGAATCCCCGGCGGCACGAGGAGCAGACGAGCAGCCTCCGGTGGGCATCGACCTCAAGCGCCGCATGGACCTCGCAGGGACACGCGAGGATCTCCAGCAGCAGCGGATCCAGACCCAGGTTCTCCGTCATGGCAGGCCTCCTCAGACTTCGCGGACGATGGCGAGCACCTCGTCGCGCACGGACTCCATGGTGCCAGCATCCACCGCCTCGACATTCAGCCGGAGGAGGGGTTCGGTATTGCTCGGGCGGAGGTTGAACCACCAATCGGGTGCCGAGACGGTCATCCCATCGAGGTCATCAAAGGAGACAGCCGGTCGGCTCGTGAAGGCCTGCCGGACTCGATCGCGCGCAGCGGCCGCGTCCGTGACGACCGAGTTGAGCTCACCGCTCGCAACGTATCGGTCATAGCGGGACAGAAGGCTCGAGAGGGTGGTGCCCTCCGGCGCCGAACCAAGCGCCGCGAGGACGTGCATCGCTGCGAGCATGCCCGAATCCGCACGCCAGAAGTCAGTGAAGTAGAAGTGGCCCGAGTGCTCGCCACCGAAGACGGCACCCGTCTCCGCCATGCGTGCCTTGATGAAGGAGTGCCCCACGCGCGTGCGCTCGGCGATTCCTCCCGATTCCGCGATCACCTCGGGCACGGCTCGTGAGCTGATGCAGTTGTAGATGATGGTCGATCCCGGTCGGCGCTGCAGTTCTCGCTCGGCGATGAGTGCGGTGATCGCCGAGGGCGTCACCGCGACACCGCGCTCGTCGATGACGAAGCAACGATCGGCATCGCCGTCGAAGGCCAGGCCGATATCGGCGCCTTCCGCGATGACGGCAGCCTGTAGATCGCGAAGGTTCTCGGGCTCGATCGGATTGGCCTCGTGGTTCGGGAAGGTCCCGTCGAGCTCGAAGTAGAGAGGAGTGATGCGCAATGGCAATTCGGGCAGGCCAGCGACCGTCTCGAGCACGGCCGGGGCGGTAAGGCCGGCCATGCCGTTGCCGGCGTCGATGACGACGGAGAGTGCACGTCCCGACGACAGATCGACGAGCGAGCGGAGGAAGCCCGCATAAGCAGGCAGGGCGTCTCGCGTCGTTGCCGAGCCGGCAGGGCCGGAGTACGCCGGGACACCCGCCTCCACCAGGTCGCGCATCTCGCGCAAGCCTGTCTCCAGGCCGACAGGCGCTGCCCCCGCACGACACAGCTTGATGCCGTTGTACTGCGCGGGATTGTGGCTGGCCGTGAACATCGCGCCAGGAAGTCCGAGATCACCGGAAGCGAAGTAGAGCCCATCCGTGCTCGCGAGGCCGATGCGAATCACATCGCAGCCGTGGCTGCATACACCTTCGGCGAAGGCCGCCACCAGGTCGTCGCCCGACGGGCGCATGTCCTGCCCGATCACGACAGCCCCGGCACCACCTTCCTCGGCGCGAATCCCGAGCACCTCCACGAACGCCGCACCCAAGAGGCGGGCGAGGTCAGCATCGAACTGCTCAGGGACGAGCCCGCGGACGTCGTATGCCTTGATAACGGCATCCAGTCCCGCTCCGTCCCGGGACGATGGAGTGCCGGATGCACCGGCCACCGGCGTCACCCTTCGGAATCGTGACCGGCGGGCAGGGACCGCAGGTGCCCCCGGCGCGTGCCCTCGGCACCGACCGCCGTGCGCGACTCGAGTTCGTCGAAGAGCGTGGCGCTGCGCTCACTCGCCGCAGCGGCCTCGCGGACCGCATTGGCGAGAGCCTCAAGATCGTCGCCCGAGGGCCGCAGGCTCTCGGGGTCCGGCTCGATGCGCATGACCTGCCAGCCCAGCGGCACCGTCAGACGCCCCGCATGGATCTCGCACAGGTCGTAGCCGTGGGGGTCAAGCGTCGTGGAAAGCGGACCGAGGACTGCCGTGGAGTCGGCGTAGACATAGGTAAGGGTGGAGTCGGCAGATCGTCCGCACGTGACGCGGGAGCAGCGACGTCGGTAACCCACGGTTCGGGACGCTACCGCTCCATCCCGCACCGTCGGGGAAGCCACGCCGGGGCTGACCGGGGCGGCCGACTCGGCCTAGCTGCCCGAGATGGCCAGACCGGGGGCGGGCACAGCCCGCGGGACCACCACGGTGGTCCGGAGCGGGCGCCACGGATAGCCGGTGACCAACGAGCCGTCCTTGTTGCGGCGGACCGCACGGTGCGCGATGACGACCTCCCCGACGGAGACGGTCGCCACCGCGGTGAACCACGCTGCACCCTCAGGCCGCGGGATGTCGACGGCCACCACACGTCCGCGCGGGACGGTCACGGTGATGTCCTCTGTGGCCGGCAACGGTTCACCATCGGCGGACACCGCGAGGATGCGGAGAGTCACCTGGGCTGGCGTCGACGCTGAATCGTCCGCGGGAAGATCGCCCGTGGAGCCGGACACAGGCGATTCCGATGGCCCGCCGGACGCTGCCGTTGGCGTTGCCTCACCGGATGCCGGCGGTGTCCCGGATGCAACGTCCATGTCCATGTCCGCCATGTCAGTGCTCGGGGCGCGTTCGATCGTGATGACATCGTCGGGGGCCGTGAGCCACACAGTGACGCCGGTGCTGCGCTCTGCGGGGAGCCCGGTCACTGCTGCGCTCGCGTTCACGAGCGCAGCACCCGACGTGAAGGACAGCTCCACCAAGGATCCGGCGGAGCCGTCTACGCCGGGGTGGCGTTGGCGCACGCCCGCCACGATGGGTTGGTCGGACTGCAGGTCGACGGTGGCGTCATCGCCTTGTAGGGCCGAGTCAAGGTCCACCGCGACGACCGACCCTCCCGGCACCTCGATCTCCGGGGTGGCCGCCGGGACGAAGGAGCCCCCGGCGGTGATGAGGCGCACGCGCACGGTGGCCGAGAGATCTCCTGGGGCGTGCACGAGGAGTTGTCTCCCGCCGGGGCCTCCGATGACGCCCGGGACGAGGACACGCGTGGAGGGGTCGACCGATGCCGGAATCCAGTCGGCACCGAGGGGAACGAAGCCCTCGGCCTCGCGATCGGAGACACCGGCCATGACTCGCCCCTGGCGCACCGTCACGCGCCATGCCGCGGCAGGCAGGCGCGGCGCCTCCCTCGAGAGTCGGACGACGACACGGCTGCGTGGCTCCACCACCAGGCCCCGCAGACGCGGCACTGACACGGGGCCATCGGGGCCGCTGATCGCGACCTCGAGCTCCGCAGGGGTGCTCTCCGGGTTGACGAGCACCAGTTGGGTCTCGCGACCTGCGGTGGAACCACCGCCCACGAACCACCAGGTCGTGTCCGGGCCCAGGCATGCCTGACTCGACAGGCCGCGCCCCTCGCTGAAGGAATCCTGGGTGGTCTGCGCGGCGACGAGCCCGGGAGCGAGACCACCCAGGGTGCGGATCTCCAGCGCGGGAAGGCGAGTCGTCTCGGCCACGACCTGGGCCGCGTCTCCCGGCTGCGCCAGGACGCCCTGGGGCTCGCCATCGGCACGCACGGCTTCCTCATCGGTGGCGACGGTGGTGCCGGACCCGTCTCCGGTGCCATCACCGCCCTCCAGGTAGGCGATGAACGCTTCGCCCACTCGATCCTGACCGGCCAGGCCGGGGACCACGGTGATCGCCGATGTCGTGCGTGACCCGTCGACGGAGCCCGGCTCAGGGCACACCGCGGTGGACGAGTCCACCGGCTCCACCGCACCCACTTGCTGGCCATCAGCACCCGGCTGGGGCGCAAGAAGGCCTGCGATGACCA
>JBIKKK010000082.1:0-9009 GCA_044360385.1 Candidatus Nanopelagicales bacterium | reverse complement strand
CGATAGAAGGTGAAGGCACTCGCCCCCATGCGCTCGTGACGCAAGGGCAGCAGGGCGGGCACCCGCGACTTCTCCTGCTCCTCCAGCAGGGCGATGGGGTCCGGGCGATCGGCGGCGGGCTCGTAGATTCCCTGAGCCTTGCGCGGGAGCGCGTCACGCGCGGCC
Source organism: Candidatus Nanopelagicales bacterium (assembly GCA_044360385.1). Lineage (GTDB taxonomy): Bacteria > Actinomycetota > Actinomycetes > S36-B12 > S36-B12 > Mxb001. The sequence goes on along the minus strand of JBIKKK010000082.1, from coordinate 8,844 downwards.
TTGCCTCGGTCCCTGCGCTCGTCGGGCGTGAGATAGGTGCCGAAGGCGAATGTCGTGATGGGTGCCGGATCCGAGGTCATGCCTGGAGGTTACGCGCCACCCCCGAGGAGGCTCACCGCCTGCTCGGGCTCCGGCTCGCCAGCCCCAAGGCCGCGGTGCGCTGATCGTCGAGGGGAGTGATGAGCCTGCGCAGGGTGCCGCGCCACCCGGTCGCCTTGCGAATGGCGCGATCGACCTGGTCGGCGGCACGCCATGCTTGGGCGGCCACGGCGGCCTCGACCGGGCCCGGCCCGTAGAGGGCAGGTCCCGCGAGCCGCGCCAGGGTGACCACATGCCACTGCACGTCATCGGGAAGGTCGGCGGGATAGTCGGCGTCGGGCGCAGGCGCGTAGGACAGGGGCAGCGGCAGCCATGACTCCGCGAGGAGCAATCTCGTCCAGCGCCAGGCACCGGCGACATCAGCGCGGGATTCGGCGCTGTCACGCAACCGCCGACGGATGCTGCGTCGACGCAGGGCGACGTAGACGATCCAGGCGATCGCCAGGACGACGACGACCGCGGGCACGACGAGGACCCACGGGATCGACGCACTCTCCTCAGCCTCGACGCTTCCTCCGGCAGCGTCGCCGCCCGACTCGCCGCCCGAGGAACTGCCCGAGGCACTGCCCGATGGCGAGGGTGTCGGCTCCGGCTGGGGCTGCTGGGGCACCTCCTCGGGCGTGAGCGGTCGCACAACTACGGAGCGACCCGCAGCCACGTCCTGCGGGCTGGGCTGGAAGGCGACCCAGCCGAGGCCCTCGAGTCGTGCCTCGGGCCAGATGCTCACCTCGGAGGCAAGCACGGTGCGCACACCCTCCACCGACTCCTCGACCGCAGGTGGGAATCCGATCGCCAGGCGCGTCGGCACGCCCCACGACCGCCCGATGAGCGCCCAGATCGCGGCGTATTGCTCCTGGAATCCCACGCCTTCGGCCAGCACCTGATTGAGCCCCGCGTAGGAGCGATCCGGCGGCCCCGCGGCGAGCGCCTGGGGCGGTGCGGCGGCGTAACGGGGGTCGCGCAACTTCTCGCTGAGCAGGGTGAGGCGCTGCCAGGTGCCGTCGGCCTCCTCGGCCACGAGCTCGGCGAGCGCGGCCATGGTGCCCGTGAGCGGACCGGGGATCGCTACCGACGGATCGAGCTCGGTGCTGAGCCCGGGCTCTGCCGCGCGCACGGCCTCGCGATCGGCGATCGCGAGGGAGTAGCGGATGTCGAAGGTGTAGTCGATGGGCGAGGACACCGAAGCGACGATCCCCGTCGCGGGATCGGCTCGCGTGGCGACGGGCGACAGGACCTGGTCGACACGTTGCGGCACCGGCACCCACTGGCCCGGTAGCCCGACACCGACAGTCACGCGCGTGCTCGCGGAGTAGGTCTCCTCGGGGGCACCAGCCTCTTCGGCCGGGATGTCGTCGCCGGGCACACCGTAGGTCGGCAGGGAGATCCAGGCGATGCCGTTGTACGTCGCAAAGCTCGCCCAGATCGGCCGGTTGAGCGGTGAGTCGGGGCTGGTCGACGCGGTGAAGAGCACTCGGCCTGCCTCGGCCGGGTCGAGTTGCCACCGCGCCGCGACGAGGAAGGGGTCGGGGACACCGCCGTCGGTTCGCGACTCTGGAGTGGTCGATCCGAAGAGATCGAGCGTGCGGGGTACCTGGTGCGGCAGGGAGACGGACACGGCGTAGGTCGCGAGCGCGGCCACCGTGATGGTGAGCACGGTGAGCACTTCAGCCCACCGAGCGGGTCGCACGGCACCGTCGCCGTTCCAGGGGCCGAGGAGGATGAGCAGCAGCGCAAGGGCCAGGCCGGTGAAGGCGGTGAGCACGCCGGCCTCGATCGAACCCGTCATGCCCGCGGCCAGGGCACCGGAGAGCAGACCCAGCGCAGGCAGTGCCGCCGATGCCGGGCGCGGTCCGAGCACAAGCACCTGACCGAGCCACGTGCCGATGAGGATCGATCCGCTCAGCAACAGGCTCACGAGCACGGACTGAGGGGCGTAGCCACCAGGCCCGATGAAGACTCCGATGATGACGCCGACGATCGCAACGCCGAGACCTGCCCAGCGCCCGAGTGCGATCGATGCGGCCATGACGGCAATGACAAGCGGTGCGTAGACAAAGCCGGTGAGACTGCCCTCGACGATGAGCGGCATCGCGAGCGCCACAAGGAGCGCGGGCAGTGCCGCGACGACTCCGAGACCCCATCGCTGGCCCGCCGGCCGCGCGGGCGCCACCTGCTCACGTGGGTGAGCGTGCGCTCGGGTGGTGCTCATGGCCTCATCACCGAGATAGCCGGGATGCGGTCCCACCAGCCCAGGACACCCTGGCCCCGCACGACGATGGTGGTCGCCCGGTTGGCCCGCAGCAGGCGCGCGTCGACTCCTGATGCCCCGCGCTCGACGAGCGCGAGCAGGTCGAGCACGGCGGTCGAGCGACCCCCTCCGTGGGAAGCCCGCTCCCCCGAGGTCGTCACCACCTCGACATCGAGGCCCGACGACGACGCGACGGCGGCCAGTGAGGCGATGAAGTCGACGGCCTCCTCGAACTCGTCTGCGGCGGTATAGGCCCGCTCCTCGGCGACGAGCACGAGCGTGATGCGCGGCCGCGTGACATCGACGTACTGCCGCATCATGAGCTTGCCGGTCTTGGCCGAGGAGCGCCAGTGCACGTGACGGAGCTCGTCGCCGATGACGTACTCGCGCAGCGTGGCAAAGGTCGTCGTGCCCATCTCGGCCGATCCGCCGAAGTCGGCCAGCGCCGAGGGCAGCGCCGCGAGCGAGACGGGGCGCACGCGCGGAACGACCAGCAGCGCCACACCCTCGACTTCCCCGACGCGGCGGCGCATGAGGCCCCAGGGGTCGACGCGCTCGAGCACCCAGGGACCGAGACTCACCGGGCCACGGCGATGCGTGGGCACGGGGATATCTGCGTGCACACCGGTGGCGTCCCACACCACGGGATGCGATGTGTCAGCGGAGCGCAGCCGCAGGCCGCGTCGATGCGCGCGCGTCGCCTCGACGTCGACACGCACGACCGTGTCCGAGAGGCGTTCGACCCGAGGAGGCACCATGGCAAGGGCGAAGGCCGGCCCCCCGCCTGAGACGAGGAAGAAGGAGACGACGAGGAGGAGCAGCGCCCCGACAGCAAGCCCGACGCCCTCGGGATAGCCCAGGGCGAGTCCCAGCCCTGCCGACGCGACGACGACGGCGAGGACACCCCAGCCGCGGGCCGTGAGCCGAGCGCTCACCCGACCGGCACTCCCGCGACGACCTGCTCGATGGCCTGAGCCCGCACGCTCGTGTCCGCCTCGACATCGGCGAGCACGAGGCGGTGAGCCAGGACCGGCACGGCAAGGCGCTGCACGTCGACCGGTGAGACATAGGTGCGCCCCGTCATCGCCGCGGCGACCTGAGACGCGCGCAGCAGACCGACGCTGCCGCGGGGGCTTGCGCCCAGGCGGACCCCCGGGGTTGATCGGGTGGCCGAGACCAGGCGCACGACGTACTCCATGACGGAGTGATCCACATGCACGCTGCGCGCGAGCGCCACCATGCGGCGCACGTCCTCTGCACTGCCGACCGGCGTCAATTCATCGACACTCAGCCCACGGTGGCTGTTGGCCAGCACCTGCACCTCCGACTCAAGGTCGGGGTAGCCGATGGAGACGGACATGAGGAATCGGTCGAGCTGTGCCTCGGGAAGCGGGAAAGTGCCGTCCATCTCGATGGGATTCTGCGTCGCGAGCACGAGGAAGGGACGCGGCACCTGATGCGTGACTCCGTCGACGGTGACCGTGCGCTCCTCCATCACCTCGAGCAGAGCCGACTGCGTGCGCGGTGATGCGCGATTGATCTCGTCGGCGAGCACGACGTGGGCAAAGACCGGGCCGGGATGGAATTCGAAGGTGGCGGAGCCCTGGTGGAAGATCGACACGCCCGTGACATCACTGGGCAGTAGGTCGGGCGTGAACTGGATGCGGTGCCAGGACATGCCCAGGGTCGCCGCGATGCTGCGCGCCAGCGAGGTCTTGCCCACGCCCGGCACGTCTTCGAGCAGGAGGTGACCCTCGGCCAGGAGGCAGGTCACCGCGAGGGAGATGACCTCCCGCTTGCCCTGGATGAAGCCTGCGACGTTGTCGATGATGGCCTCGGCGTTGGCGGCGAATCGGGCCGCATCCTCAGCCGACAGGGGGGCCTCAGCAGTCATCCCAACACCCTAGGGGAGCACACCGCCCCAGACGGGGGACTCAGGACCTTCGGTCTAATGACCGGGCACGCCGGCCCCCTCATGGTGCCGGGTAGCGCATGCTGGAGCCTGGAGCAGAAGGAGGTCGGTCATGGGCGCAGGCGTGGTGGTGGGGTACGACGGGTCCGAACATGCGGGCATAGCGGTCGATTGGGCTGCCGCCGAGGCGGTGTCCCGGGGGGTGGCACTCACCGTCTCGGTCGCGACGACCGTGCCTCTCGAGGGCATGCGCTTCGGAGGCTCCCTGCTCTCACCCGACGCGATCGACGAACTTCTCGAGCGACTGCAGGCTGCGGCACAGACGCGCGCCGAAGAAACACGCCAGGCACATCCCGGGCTCGAGGTCGTCGTCAAAGTCGCCTTGGGCAGTCCCGCCTCGGTCCTCATCGAGTCCAGTGCCAACGCCGACCTGATCGTCGTGGGCAGTCGCGGCATGGGCGGCTTCCGCGGGTTGCTCGTCGGATCCGTCGGCGTGCAGGTGGCGAGCAACTCCACGTGCCCGGCAGTCGTCGTGCGCAAGGAGCCCGCACCGACCGCCTCGACCGTGGTGGTGGGCGTCGATGGCTCAGAGTTGTCGCTCGCCGCGCTGGACTTCGCCTTCGCGATGGCCGATCGGCGCGGCTGGCGTGTGCTCGCTGTCCACGCGTGGGAGATCCCGGCGTACGACGTCCTCGCTGCCCCCAGCGGCCCACCGCCTCTTGACCTCGAAGACTTCGCCGCGGGCGAGGAGCGCGCCTTCGCCGAGTCCCTCGCCGGTCTGCGCGAGCGCTACCCGAGCGTCGAGGTGGAGCAGCGGATCATCAAGGGCCCATCGGTGCACGCGATCCTCGACGCCAGTGACGGCGCTGCCCTCATCGTCTTGGGCACGCGCGGCCGCGGCGAGTTCCTTGGAGCGGTGCTCGGATCCGTGAGCCAGGGCGTGCTCCATCGCGCCACGGTGCCCGTCGCCGTCATCAGCGCGGGGGATCGAAGCTAAGACATAAATGGCGTGCACATCGATCGCTGGACCATCGCGGTGGCCGACGAACGCGGAGGGATCATCGGGCTCCTCAACGCCGCCGTCCTCGTGGACTGGGTCGCGCGCGACTGACCCTTGTCAGTGCTCCTGGGCTTCATCATGATGCCCCGCCTCGCGAGTGACACTGCGCGTGAGGCTTGAGAGCAGACGCAGCGTTGCCGAGAGCACGAGCACGCTGAAGAACATCTGCACGAGGACGGTGCCTCGGGCCAGCTGGCCCTGAGCAGCGATGTCGCCGAAGCCGATCGTCATGAGCGTCGTCATGGTGAAGTACAGGGCGTCCAGGGCCGTGACCATCCCTGCGATCTGGCCGGGGTGCTGGGCGATCGCCAGGTAGGTGAGCGCGAACAGCGCGAGGGTCTCCAGAACCATGACGCCGATCACGCTGGCCCTCAGTCCGATGGGATTGACATGGATATGGCGGATGTCTCCCACGAGCATGTTGAGGAAGGTGAAGGTCAGGATCACCAGACCCAGGACGAAGAGCGTCGCCTGCAGCCAGGACAGGTCGGCGCCCCCATTCAAGATGACGGCGAGCGCCACGAGGATCACGCCCACCAGGGCTGGCGGCAGATAGAGGCTGGGGTAGTGGTCCCTGATCATGGCCGCTCCTCTCGTCGTGCGGCGAAACTACCGGATCCGGGCGGCGAGACCCGGAGCCTCGCCCGGCGGTAACCTCCTGCCATGGCCTCGCAGGATCGACTCGTCTGGATCGACTGCGAGATGACCGGGCTCGATCTCGGCAAGGACCAGCTCGTCGAGATCGCCGTGATCGTCACCGAGGCCGATCTCACCGAGTTGGACTCCGGCATCAGCATCATCATCCGGCCCGACGACCTGTCGATCCTCGAGGGCATGGACCCGGTGGTCGTCGATATGCACACTTCCTCCGGCCTGCTCGAACTCATCCCTGACGGGATCCCCCTGGCGGAGGCCGAGGAGCAGGTGCTCGCCTACGTGCGCCAGCACGTGCCGGATGCCCGCAAGGCCCCCCTGGCCGGGTCGAGCGTCTACGTCGACCGGGGATTCCTGAGCCGCGACATGCCCGACCTCGACGCCCACCTGCACTACCGGCTGGTCGACGTTTCCTCCGTCAAGGAGATCTCACGTCGCTGGTACCCCCGCGCCTACTTCAACTCCCCGGAGAAGAAGGGCAACCACCGCGCCCTCGGCGACATCCGCGAGTCGATCGCGGAGCTGCGCTACTACCGGGATGCGGTCTTCGTGCCGCCGCCCGGGCCGGACACCGAGTCAGCGCGAGCTACCGCCGCGGGGCACGTCGTCGACCACGGCTGATGCCTTCGTCGCGATGCCGACGATGACGCACAGCAGTGCGAGCGCGACAATCGGGATGTAGGGGAATAGCACCACGATCCGTGGCATGAATGGCTGGGCGACACCGGACTCCGAGACGCAGAGCAGCGCGATGCCGGAGACCACGAGCAGGATCCGCGCCCAGGTGGGCCCGAGGGCGAGACGCGGCGAGGCACGGCCCAGCAACCCGGCCAATCCCTTCGCGAGGCGGGCCAGCGCGGGAGCGGCGAACCACACGACGGCGAGCACGACAGCCGCGACGGCGATGTGCTGCAGCCACCACAGCAGGCTCAGGGCCGCGGGCGCAAGGACGAGGGCCAGCATCCCGGCGATGGCCAGGGCGAAGACGAGCATGTGCCATAGGTAGATCTCCATGGCACGGCTGGCGAAGATCGCGATCGGCACCCACAGGCGGTCGCGGTCCAGGACGCGCTGCAGCCATGGCCAGAGCAGGAGCAGGATGCAGATCTGCGCCAGACCCACGAGCGCGAGCACGATCGTGGGAGGTGCCAGATTGCTGATGCCCTCGACAGCATCGGTGGAGATGAGCGCGGGGCTGTAGGGGCCGACCACGATCGCGATGATCGCGCCTGCAGCAGAAGCGATGGCGCCGAGGGCCAAGAGTGTTCGCGGGAGGGCGCGCAGGCGGTCCAGGCGCGTGCCGAGGGCGGCGAAGAGCCCCCACACGAAGATGAGGTTGGCCCATCCGAAGACCTCGTTGACGTTGATGCGCAGGAGATCCACTCCGAGGATGACGGCGAGCCAGGCAGCGACGGTCCACGGTCCACTCAGGCGGACGAGCAGCGGCGCGACGGCGACGAGCACGAGATAGACGCCGAGGAACCACACGAGCTGCACGGGCAGGAGTCCTGCGGCCTTGCCCGCGTCGGAGCCTGAGAGCGCTTGAGCGATGGCAGCGAGCACCATCGTCACAGCGATGAGGGGCAGAGCAGGCGAAGCAAGCCGCGTGAGCCTCGCGAGATAGCCACGTGCGTCGCGTGAGCCACCGAGTCGCGTGAGTCCGGCACCAGCCAGGAGGAAGAAGAGCGGCAGGATCTGCAGCACCCACGTGAGGGGAAACACTGCGGGTACGGCGTCGAGGGTGTTGACGACTGAGCCGCCGCTCGTGACGGTCCATGCCAGCGAGTGGCCCACGACGACGAGGAGGAGCGCCAGTGCCTTGACCGCGTCCATGACGCGATCGCGTCCTGCACTAGCGGCGAGAACCTTGCTGGTGACTGTCCCCATTGGACCCCTCGCTTTGGCGCCGAGCCCCGTGCCGGCGCGCCTGCAGCGTAGGTTGTCACGTCTCCAGGATCTGCGCGGTCTCCTCGGGCTTCTCCAACATGAAGTCGTGGCATCCCGCGATCTGGAGCATCTGCCACCCCTCAGCCTTCGCCCGCGAGATCGAGACATCGAGCGCGGGCAGCGGTGGCATCGTGTGCTCGATGTAGGTCCGCGGCAGGGCGGAAAGCACATCGGGATCGAAGTCGACCGGATCGCACGAGCACCGCAGCGGGAAGTCGGTGAGGAGCGGGCGCACGTATGCGGCCAGGATCGGATCTGTGACACCCCATCGTTCGAGCAGTGAGTCCTGCACTGGGATGCGCCATCCGTCGCCGCCCTCGTCAGCAAGACGCTGGAATGCCTCCTGCGAGGCGGGTGGCTCGACCGAGAAGTTGCTCTCACCTGGGTGAGCGAGGAATCCTCCGGCGAGTACAACACGCGTGACGCGCCCTTGGGCTCGTTCGACGACCGGACCGGCGAGGACACCTGAGTAGGAATGCAGCACCAGCGTCACGTCGGTCAGATCGCGGTAGATGAGCGTGTTGACGACGTCGTCGATGTGTGTCTCGACACCGACAGATGGAGAGAGCAGGTGCTTGCGTTCCCCGAGGCCGGTGAGTGTGACCGGGACGGCAATGTGGCCGCGCTGCCGCAGCAGCCGAGCGACGGGCTGCCACACCCACGCGCCATGGAATGCGCCGGGGACGAGCACATGCGTCGCCACGGCCTCTACCCTAGGAGTAAAGACCTTGGGACGGCCCGGAGTTCTCCGTGGGCCTGTGACGCCCTAGACTCATGCGGCGCTCCCGCGAGGGAGCCGCGGTGGGTGTAGCTCAGCTGGTAGAGCGCTGCGTTGTGGTCGCAGATGTCGCGGGTTCGAGTCCCGTCACTCACCCCAGCAGGCCCGTCGGTCACCCCCGGGCCTCAAGGGATGCCCCCTATGCG
>JBIKKK010000081.1:0-9015 GCA_044360385.1 Candidatus Nanopelagicales bacterium | reverse complement strand
ACGATCCCGTCACGGTCAGCGGTGAGCGTCTCCACGACGGGAGCGCGAGGCAACGGAGCATCGGGATCGCCGCCCTGAGCGCGGATCATCCTGCGCCAGTGGTCCATGGCCCGGCCGCTGGTGATCGCCTCAGCGGGATCAGCATCAATCCCGCTGAGCTCGAGCATGTGCCGGGCAAGCACAAGCGTGAGCTCGACGACATCCGCAGGGCCGCCCCCCGCCAGCACCTCGACCGACTCGGCGACCTCGAGAGCGTTGCCCGCGGCGACTCCCAGGGGCACGTCCATGGCGGTCACGAGGGCACGCGTGCGCACGCCCTCGTCACGGCCCAGTGCCACCATCGTCCGTGCGAGTTCGACCGCGCGGGCCGTGTCGGACATGAAGGCCCCTGAGCCGGTCTTTACGTCGAGCACGAGCGCCGACGTGCCCTCCGCGATCTTCTTGCTCATGATCGAGGAGGCGATGAGCGGAATGATGTCGACGGTCGAGGTGACGTCGCGGAGCGCGTAGAGCTTGCGATCCGCGGGCGCCAGCCCTGAGCCGGCCGCGCAGATGACTCCCCCGACGTCCGCGAGGATGGCGAGCATCTCGGCGTTGGACAGATGCGCCCGCCACCCGGGGATGGACTCGAGCTTGTCGAGTGTGCCGCCGGTGTGGCCGAGGCCCCGGCCCGAGAGCTGGGGCACTGCCGCGCCGCACGCCGCGACGATGGGCACTAGAGGCAGCGTGATCTTGTCGCCGACACCGCCCGTGGAGTGCTTGTCCACCGTCGGGCGCGACAGCGATGTGAAGTCCATGCGCTCCCCCGAGCGGATCATCGCCTGGGTCCATCGGACGAGCTCGGGCTCACTCAGTCCGTGGAAGAAGATGGCCATCGCCATCGCGGCCATCTGCTCCTCGTGGACATAGCCACTGGTGTAGGCGCTGATGAGCCAGTCGATCTGATCACCGGTCAGGGCGCCGCCATCGCGCTTGGCGCGGATCAGATCGACCGCAGCGAAGGGCTCCGTGCCGCTCACGACTCGCTCGCCGCGTGACCCGCCATGAGCAGGCCGATACGACCGCGGTCGGCCCCCTGGGCCTCCATGGTCTCGACGATCCGGCCGTCATACATCACAGCAATGCGATCGGACAGGCCCAGGACCTCATCGAGTTCGGCGGAGACGAGCAATACGGCGGCGCCCCGGTCTCGCGCGGCCACGATCTGAGAGTGGATGAACTCGATCGACCCCACATCGACGCCACGGGTGGGCTGCGCCGCGATCAGGAGGGCGGGCTCGGCAGCGAGTTCGCGAGCGATCACGACCTTTTGCTTATTGCCACCCGACAGAGACTGGACGGTGGTCTGCGACGAAGGAGTCCGGATGTCGAATTGGCCCACGAGTCCGTCCGCCAAAGCATCGACCGCCTTGAGGTTGCGCACGCCGAAGCGCGCGAACTCGGGGTCGTTGTACCGATCGAGGACAAGATTGTCGGCGACGGAGTAGGCGCCGACGAGGCCGTCAGCCTCGCGGTCCTCGGGGACATGGCCGACGCCCATCGCATGGATGTCGCGGGGCGACTTACCGAGAGCGTCTTGGCCGAGGACAGCCACAGCTTGCGCGCGGCAGGCACGCAGGCCCGTGAGTGCCTGCACCAGCTCACGCTGGCCGTTGCCCTCCACCCCCGCAATGCCCAGGATCTCTCCGGCGCGCACCTGAAGTGAGATGTCACGCACAGCGGGCAGGCCTATGTCGTCGGAGGCCGAAAGGCCCACCACGTCGAGCACGACCTCCGCGGGCTCTGCCGGCGACTTATCGACAGTGAGGAGCACGCTGCGTCCCACCATCATCTGCGCGAGACCGGCAGCATCTGTCTGGCTCGGCGTGGTGGTCCCCGCGGTCCGGCCCCCGCGAAGCACCTCGATTGTGTCCGCGATGGCAAGGACTTCGCGAAGCTTGTGGGTGATGAAGATGACCGCCACTCCAGAGTCCGCGAAGCCCTTGATGACGTCGAGCAGGTCATCGGTCTCCTGCGGCGTCAGCACCGCGGTGGGCTCATCGAGGATGAGGATGTCGGCCTTGCGATAAAGGGCCTTGAGGATCTCGACCCGCTGCTGCATGCCCACGGGTAGGTCCTCGACCTTGGCGTCGACATCGAGCTGCAGGCCGAACTCCTCGGCCAGTCTCGCTACCTCGGCGCGCGCCTTGCGCATGTTGACGAAGGGGCCACGGTGAGGCTCATCTCCGAGGATGACATTTTCGGCCACGGTAAAGACCGGGACGAGCTGGAAGTGCTGGTGGACCATGCCGATGCCGCGACGAATCGCGTCGCGCGGACCCTTGAGTCGCACGGCCTCACCCTTAATGAGAATCTCGCCCTCGTCGGGTTCGTAGAGGCCGTAGATCATCTTGACCAGGGTGGACTTGCCCGCGCCATTCTCACCGAGCAGAGCGAGGATCTCGCCACGGTGGACGCGCAAGGACACGTCGGCGTTGGCGACCACCCCGGGGAACCTCTTGGTGAGCCCACGCGCCTCGAGCGCGATCTCCGTCGTCGGTGTCATGGCCTAGTCCTTCTCATATGGTCGGCCTACGGCGGCGGGAGGTTTGATGCGCCCGGACACGATCGCGAGAAGGACGATCGTGAGGATGTACGGAAGCATGTTGACGAACTGCGGGGGGATGTCCACGACCGCGTCTGTCTGGAGTTGGCTGGCGACACCCTGGGTCAGCCCAAAGAAGATGGCCGCAGCAAGCGCGCCGATGGGATTCCAGGCACCGAAGATCATGATCGCCAGTGCGGTGAAGCCTCGACCGGCCGTGAGGCCGCGCTCGAAAGTGCCTGCCGCCTCGAGCGCGAGGTAGGCACCCGCGAGGCCGGCAAGGCCGCCCGCGATCGTGACATTCCAAAAGCGCGTCTTCTGGACTCCGATGCCGGAGGTGTCGGAGGCACTGGGCTTCTCGCCCACCGAGCGGGTGCGCAGGCCCCAGACGGTCTTGAAGAGCAGCACCCACAGCAGCAGAGCACTGACGATTGCCACGTAGGTGAATATGCCGTTGTCGAAGAAGACGGGTCCGATGAGCGGGATGTCGGCGAGGATCGGAATGCGCACGGTCGGGGTGACGCCTGGCAGCGTGAAGCCCTGGGCGTAGAAGAAGCTGGTGAGGCCCGCCGCCAGGATGTTGATGATAGTGCCGGCAATGATCTGATCCATCTTCCAGGTCACGGCGCCGGTCGCGAGCATCGCGCCCATGATCATCCCGGTCCCCACGCCGATCATCGTGCCCAGGATGAGGCTGCCCGTGAGCGCCGCTCCGAAGAAGCCGGCGAAGGCGCTCATGAGCATCTGGCCTTCGATGCCGATGTTGATGACACCCGAGCGCTCGCACATGATGCCGACCATCGCCGCGAGGATGAGCGGGACGGCGTAGCGCAGCGAGAACGAGACGACCGACGTCGTCTTGGTCGGGTCCATCACGTAGAAGATCACGATGCCGACCGAGATGACGATGGCGAGGGCGTAAGCCCACTTGGCGCTCACGTGCCCCACCCCTTCGTCACAGTGGTCTGCTTGATGTTTCGATTGCGGAAGAGCAGCTTGGCGACGACGGGCGCGGAGACGAAGAGCAGCGTGAGCGCGAGGATGACGCTCACAACCTCGGGTTCGATACCCGTCTGGAATTGGAGTGATGACGAGCCGGCACGCAGGGTGCCCACCAGCAGGGCAGCGGGGATGGTCGCAAGCGGATTGGCGCGGGCAAGGAGAGCGATGGTGATGCCGTCGAATCCGAGGCCGACGTTGAACGCCGGCTCGAAGCGCCCGGTAATGCCCATGGTCTCGACAGCGCCGCCGAGACCCGCCAAGCCACCGCTCACGGCCATGGCCAGCAGGATCGTGCCCTTGACGGGGATACCGGCGTAGCGGGCGGCTCCGGGATTCATGCCGACGGTGTTGAACCGGAAGCCCTGGGTGGTCCGGATGAGGAACCAGCCAAAGAAGACCGCGACGAGCAGCGCGAGAATGAACCCCGAGGGGATAGGGCCGATGTAGGGGAGCATCGCTGATTCCGCGATTTCGGGCGTGCGCGACAGAGACTGGTCCGGCTCCTTCAGCGGCCTGCTTGCGAGGTAGTCCACCAGGGCGATCGCGATGCTGTTGAGCATGATCGTCGTGATGACCTCGGACACATTGCGGTAGGCCCGCAGCGCACCCGCGATGGATCCCCACGCCGCACCGCACAGGATGCCGAAGAACAGCGCGAAGGGCAGATGAACCAGCGGCGGTAGTTGGAAGTTGTAGCCTGCCCAGGCGGCACCGATGGCACCCATGAGCAGCTGGCCCTGGGCGCCGATATTGAACAGCCCTGCACGCAGCCCTACGACGACGGCAAGACCGGTGAGGATGAGCGGCGTCGACTTCTCCATCGTGCGTTCGATGCCGGCGACCGAGCCGAGGGCATCACTGAAGAGCACCCGGTAGGCCTCGAGGGGATTGACCCCCTGGAGCCAGATGAGGATGCCTCCGATGGCGAAGGCAAGGAGCACCGAGACGACGGGGATGACGATCGCGGGCACGCGATCGAGCGGACCGGATCGACGCGGGTCCGGGTCTGTGAACCCGAGGTCCGTCTGGGCGGGATCAATCGTGGACATGGCCCATCGATCCTGGCACAAAAAGGGAGTGGGGGGTGGCGCATTGCGCCACCCCCCACTCCGGGACGTTCACTCAGATCAGATGATCAGCCGAGCGTGACATTCGTCGCGATCGTGCCGGCATCGAGCCCAGCGATGACCTCGGCCACCTTGGCCTTGACGTCCTCGGGCACCGCAGCCTCGGTGTCGTGGTACGGAGCCAGGCCGGTGAGGCCGACGTAGTTGCCACCGGGCGCCTTGCCGTCCTTGGCCATGAGGACCAGGTCCTTCGTGCCGAGGGTGAGCTTCTTCTCCGCCGAGGTAAGGAGGCACTTGGCCGCCTCGGGCACGGTGAAGAACTGGTCGGTGTCGACACCGATACAGAAGATCGTCTCGCCGGCCCCGGGAGCCTTAGCGATCTGGATGAGGGCACCATTGCCGGTGAGACCACCGGCACCAAAGATGATGTCGTAGCCCTGCTCAAGCTGCTTCGTGGCCTCGGCGGCGCCCCACTCGGGATCCGTGAAGGCGTTGTTGGGCTCGTGGTAGACCAGCGTCACCTCAGCCGAGGGATTGGCGGCCAGCGCGCCCGCCTTGTAGCCCTCGCCGAAGAGCTTGACCGGCGGGACAGTGTCGGTGCCGAGGACCGCACCCACCTTGTTGGTCTTGGTCATGAGGCCCGCGAGGTAGCCCGCGGCGTAGCCGGCCTTGTCCTCGGGGAACACCAGGCCCGTGAGGTTGGGAATCACCTCGCCCTGGAACTGGTCAACGCCGATGAACTGCGTGCCCGTGTTGGCCTTGGCCGCAGCGACGGTCGCCTCACCCATGAGGAAGCCGACGGTGACGATGACGTCGTAGCCGGCGGTCACGAACTGGCCGATGTTGGTCTCGTAGTCCTTGGGATCCACGGTCTCGATGTACTTCGCGTAGCCACCTGAGGCCTGGGCAGCCTCAAGGGCGCCCTCCCATGCGGACTGGTTGAACGACTTATCGTCGACCTTGCCCGTGTCGGTGACGAGGCCGATGCAGAACGCATCGGCACCAGGGCAGTCGCCCTCTCCTCCGCCACCCGCGCTGCTGCTGCTGGACGACTCACTGCTTCCTCCGCCACCGCCACAGGCGGCCAGCACGAGTGCAGTGGCGGCAGCCGCGGCTGCCAAACCCCACTTGCGATGCATTTACATGCCCTTTCGTCGTGGTCATCCCATCCACACGTAGCGGGGCTACGCCGCTCCCGATGGGTCTCGAGCGTTGACTGAACCCTAGCCATCACGCGGGCGAACTCTCCGCGCGGCCCACACCCCGTGACCCTCCCGTAATCGGAGCTGACGCGTGCGGGGCGTGTGTGACGAATGTGGTGACATCCCGGTGAATGTCAGCCAAGTCGAGCGCTCGCGCTCCACCCTCCGTCGACAGGCAGGACGACGCCAGAGACACCGCTGGCTCCCGCGAGGAATGCGACCGCATCGGCCACCTCGGCGGGCAGGATCGGTCGGCCCAGTGGACACGCCCGCTGCCACCATGCCCAGCCCTCAGGCCAATCGTCGGCCAGCCCAGGTCGGGCGACCAGGCCGGGTGCGACCGCGTTGACACGGATTCCCGCCGCCGCCCAGTCCAAGGCGCTGGAACGCGTGAAGGACTCCAGTGCGGCCTTGGCGGCCGCGTAGTGCGCGTGACGCGGGAACGCCGCCTGAGCCTCGATGGAGGACACGTTGACGACGCTGGCACCCGCTGACATCACGGGGCGCAGTGCCATCGTGAGCTGAACGGCGGAGAGGAAGGTTGCACCGAGCATGTCTGCCCAGTCCGACCCGGTAAGTGCGTCCAGGGCGCCTGTCACCTGGCTGGCCGCGTTATTGACCAGAAGGTCGACGCGCTCGACTGACTGCCGCACGCGCTCGGCTGCCTCCGGGTGCGCGAGATCGCCCGTAAGCGACACCACACCCGCGGGGAGATCGAGCACAGCCTCTCGGCTGTGCGCCACGACCGCGTAGCCGTCGTCGATGAGTCGCGCGATCACGGCCCGCCCGACGACCCCGCGGGCTCCCGTCACGACGGCCACCTGCCGGCTCATCCCGGCACCGCTTCCCGAATGAGAGCACGTGCCTCGGCGGACACCTCTGGCCACGCATCCAGGTCCGTGTCGCCGCCCGCCAGGGTGAACCCGCTGAAGGGAGGCGCGAGCGAGCACACGACCAGACTCCAGTCGCCCTGGGTGCGCGAGCCCTGCCATGCCTTCGCCGGCACGCGGACCGCTGGCTCATGCCCGAGGTCCAGGTCAGTCCCGAGCACGTGCGTCGAGTGGCTTCCGTCGGGATGCAGGACGAGCATGTCGACGGGAGCGCCTGCCACATGCACCCACATCTCGTCCTCGTCCAGCATGTGCAACGCACTGAAATCCTGGGGAGTGAGAAGGCCGTAGATCGCATTGCCGTGATCCGTGCGCCACAGCAGGGAGATCCAGACGCCCTCACCTTCCAGATACTCGAGGTCAAGTGCGGTGATGACCTCCTGCGCGCTCAATTCCCCGAGATCGCTCACGTGCCCTCCACCACCTGCAGGGCCGCTGCCATCACGTCGTCGGTGGCGACCCGGGTGGGTTGTCCATCGACCACCACGGGACTTCCGGCAACAAGGACGTGGCGCACATCGGACCGGCCCGCACTGAAGACCACGGATGTGTAGGGGTCATGGACGGGGACGAGATGAGGTGCGCGCAGGTCGAGGGCGACGAGATCCGCCTCCTTGCCCGCCTCGACCGTGCCGATGCGGTCGCCGAGCCCAAGTGCACGAGCGCCGTCAAGCGTTGCCGCACGCACGACATCACGTGCCGAGAGCGCGGCAGGGTCATCCCTTACGAGCCGTGCAAGATTGGCCGCCAGGCGCATGGCAGCAAACATGTCGAGGTCGTTGCTCGATGAGCATCCGTCGGTCCCAATCCCCACGCGGATGCCCTGCTCGCGGTAGGCCACGACATCAGCGGCTCCGCTCGCGAGCTTGAGGTTGGAGCCGGGGCAGTGGGCCACCGCCGTCCCAGTCGCGGCGACGCGATCACGGTCGTGGTCGTCGAGGCGCACGCCGTGTCCGAGGACGGGTGCGAGCGCGAGGATTCCCGACGCCTCCAACGCGGGCACCGGTCGCATGCCGGTGGCGTCGACGGTGTCGTCGTTCTCCCGGTCGTTCTCCGAGGCATGCGTGTGCACGAGAGCCCTCTGCTGGCGAGCGAGGTCGGCGATCTCGGCGAGATGCTCCAGGCCGACAGTGAAGGCCGCGTGCGGCATGAGCGCCGGGGGCACATGCGGGCCGCCGAGCGACTCCAGGGTCTGGGGCCACGCCCGGGCGAGGACCATGCGCTCATCCCACTCCAGGTGGTCAGGACCGAGGAAGGAGAAGAAGACCGGGCCGGTCACGTGGCGCAGCCCGACCTCGACGGCCGCGCGATGGGACTCCGTGGGGTGGAAGTACATATCGAGGGCCGTCGTCGTACCCCCAAGAACGGCCTCCAGTGCCCCGAGACGCGTGCCCGCGTAGACACCCGCGGGGTCCATGATGCGGGCCTCCTCCGCCCAGACGCGCTCGAGGAATCCCTGCAGATCGACCTCTTCGGCAATACCGCGAAGGAGTGTCATGGCGAGGTGCGTATGCAGGTTGACCAGCCCGGGCATGACGAGCAATCCCTCGCCATCGATGACCGTGTTCGCGCCCATCACAGACTCGCCCACGTTCACGATGCGACCGTCGTCGATCGCGATGTCGGCATGCTCGAGGACACTGCCCGACTCGTCGCACATGAGCACGTACCGCGCATTGCGGATGACGAGGTCGACGGTCATGCCTTCTCCGCGAGGAGCGCAGCAGCGCGCCCGAGGATCGCTGTCACGGTCTCGGCGCCGCGCGCGACGACAGCGGTCACGTCCTCGATCGTGATGGGCTCATCGCTCAGCCCCGCCCCAGGATTCGCCACGAGGCACAGGCTTGCGTAGGGAATCCCTCGCTCAGCGACGAGGACGACTTCGGGCACACCCGTCATGCCCACGACCGTGACTCCTGCGGACCGCGCCATGCGGATCTCCGCCTTGGTCTCGAATCGTGGCCCCTCGAAGGCGCCGTAGATGCCCGTGGGCGTCACGTCGACGCCCAGGCTTTGCGCGGCGGCCAGCCACGTCTCGCGCAGGCGCGCGTCGTAGGGATCGCCCATGTCGACATGGACGACGCCCTCCGGGGTGGAGCCGTCGAAGAAGGTCACGGGCCGCTGCTTGGTGTAGTCGATGAAATCATCCACGACGACGAGGTCGCCCGCCTCGTGCCCGATGCCGCCCACGACATTGATGGCGAGGATCTCGGTCACCCCGGAGTCGACGAGCGCCTGCACGATGGTTCGGTAGTTGACCATGTGCGGGG
>JBIKKK010000080.1:0-9122 GCA_044360385.1 Candidatus Nanopelagicales bacterium | reverse complement strand
GTCGTGGACTTGCCCGAGCCGTTGGGCCCGAGCAAGCCCATGGTCTCTCCTGCAGCGACATCGAGTGCGATGTCGAGTGTGAACTCATCGCGGGTGAGCTCCAGTCGGGCACTCAGGCTCATGAGGATCCGCCGCGCAGGTAGCGGTCGCGGAGCAGGAGCAGGACCGCGAGGGATGCCACGAGGAGCACGAGACTAAGGGCAATGGCCGCCTCGCGATCCGTGTCGAGAGCGGAGTAGACGGCAAGCGGGAGCGTCTGCGTGACCCCGGGCAGATTCCCCGCGAAGGTGATCGTCGCGCCGAACTCGCCGAGGGCGCGGGCCCACGCCAGGATCGTGCCCGCGAGCAGCGCGGGTCCGATGAGGGGCAGCGTGATGCGACGCAGGATCGTCCACCGCTTGGCGCCCAGCGTGGCCGCCGCCTCCTCGAAGCGCGGATCGGCGCTGCGCAGGGCTCCCTCGACCGTGATGACGAGGAAGGGCATGGCGACGAAGGCCTCGGCCATGATCACGCCCGCCGTACTGAAGGGCAGTTGCACTCCGAACCAGTCGTAGAGGTACTGCCCGATCAGTCCGCGCCGACCGAAGGCGAGCAGGAGGGCCACACCCCCGACCACCGGGGGGAGGACCAGGGGCAGGGTCACGAGGGCCCTGATGAAGGTGCGACCGGGCAGGTGGGCGCGTGCGAGGACCCAGGCGAGCGGGACGCCGACGAGCACCGCGAGTGCGGTGGCACTGAGGGAGGTGATGAGCGACAGTCGCAGTGCCTCCGCGGCGACCGGTGAGGTGAGGAGTTCGGGCAGGCGCGACCACGGGGTGGTGAGCAGGAGTCCCACGAGGGGGATGGCGAGGAAGGCCACACCGATGGCGGCGAGGACGCCGATGGGCACGGGCGTCGTACGCCGTCGCGCGGGCGAGGCCGTGCTCATGGAGCGGGCGCGAATCCGGCCGCGGCGAATGCAGCCTGCGCCTGCGGTGCGGTGAGGTAGGCGACAAAGAGTGCGGCCGCCTCGGCCTGCGCGGCGTCACGCACGACGGCCCCCTGGTACGTCGTCGTGACGTTATCCGCGGCGGGAATCTCGATTCCCTCGACCTTGGCGCCGCCGGCAAGCACATCCGTGACATAGACGATGCCCGCGTCTGCCTCGTCGGCCTCGATCTTGCCGAGGACGGAGACGACATCGGGCTCGAAGCTCACGGGAGCGATGTCGAGGCCATTGAGCTCGAAGAGCTTCGCTGTCGCCACCCCGCAGGGCACCTGCTCCTGGCAGACGAGGACCGTGGCGCCCGGGAGGTCGGCCAGGCTGGCGATGCCTCCCGGATTGCCCGGGGGAGTGGCGATCATGAGCGTGTTGGTGGCGAACGCCGTGACGTCGGTGACGAGTCCCTCGGTGGCCAGTGGCTCCATGGACGACGTGCCCGCGGAGGCGAAGGCATCGAGGGGTGCGCCACCGCGAATCTGCTCGGCGATCGCGCTGCTTGCAGCAAAGGAGAACGCCACATCGATGCCGGTCGACTTCGTGAAGTCCGCGCCGATGACCTCGAAGACGTCGGTGAGCGAGGAAGCCGCGGCGACGGTGAGGCTGCCTGCGGATGACGCTTCACTCGTGCTGCTGTCTGACGAGGATGGGGTGCACGCTGTGCCCGCGGCGGCAAGCACCGCACCGGCCGCGGCAAGGGCGAGGCTTCGGCGAATCATGCGCCAGGGACCTCGACCCCGACATTGGTTGCCTTCACCGTCGCGATCGCGAGCGAGCCGGGCTCGAGACCGAGTTCCTCCACCGCCTCCGTGCTGAGCAAGGAGACGAGTCGATGCGGGCCCGCCTGGATCTCGACCTGGGCCATGACGGTGTCCTTGACGACTCGGGTGACGATCCCGACAAAGCGATTGCGTGCCGACCGGCCCACGATGGGCGCCGTCTCGGCGTTGACGTGGGCCGGCGCCGTCTCGCGTAGCAGCCGGGCGATCTCTGCCCCCTCGACGACCTGGCGCCCGGAGGCGTCACTGGAGGCCTGGGCCCGACCTGCCTCAATCCACCGCCGCAGGGTGTCATCGCTCACGCCGAGGTACGCCGCCGCCTCTGAAATCCGCAATTGCGTCACGAGGGGTGAATCTACACCGACAATGAGCATCGAAAGCAGCGTTTGAGCCGCGAATAAGGAGATGGAGCGCCTCGGGAGGGGGGTGGCGCGAGTCGGTGGTTGCCCCGGTGGCTCCGGGGCCCTAGCCTCGGGTGCTCACGCGATCCGTCGGCCCCTCGACGGGTCGTTCGCCTGAGGAGGGGAGGGTCATGGCCACCGCCAAGAAGGCTGCCCCTGCCAAGAAGGCTGCCCCGGTCAAGAAGGCTGCCCCGGTCAAGAAGGCTGCCGTTCCCGCGAAGAAGGCGGCCCCGGTCAAGAAGGCCGCCGTTCCCGCGAAGAAGGCTGCCACGCCTGCGAAGAAGGCTGCCACGCCTGCGAAGAAGGCTGCCACGCCTGCGAAGAAGGCTGCCACGCCTGCGAAGAAGGCTGCCACGCCTGCGAAGAAGGCTGCCCCGGCCAAGAAGGCTGCCGCGCCTGCCAAGAAGGCTGCCCCGGGCAAGAAGGCTGCCCCGGTCAAGAAGCGCCTCGCCGTACGCGAGGACGAGTCGCCGTGGACGCCCGCGGAGATCGCGGAGGTGCGCAAGGCACTCGATGCCGATGTCGTGAGACTGCTCGAGGAGATCGCGATCACCGAGCAGGACATCGCCGAGCTCATCGCCGACTCCGGTGATGGTGCGGGCGACGATCAGGCCGACGCCGGCAGCAAGACCTTCGAGCGCGAGCACGAGATGTCGCTGGCCAACAACTCCCGCGACATGCTGCAGCAGACCGAGCATGCCCTCGCGCGCATCGACAGCGGCACCTACGGCATGTGCGAGGTGTGCGAGAAGCCGGTCGGCAAGTTCAGGCTTCAGGCCTTCCCGCGGGCGACCATGTGCCTGGCCTGCAAGGAGATCGAGGAGCGCCGGGCCTACTAAGCCGGCGACACCTGCTGGCACGCATCCGCGTAGCCTGTCGGGGTGACCGATGCACCTGACACCGCCGAGAGGCCGCGTCGGCGGCTCATCTGGGTCACCCTCGCCGTGGCCGCCATCGTCATCCTGATCGACCAGGCGACCAAGGCCTGGGCTCTAGCGGTGCTGCAGCCCCGGATCGCATCCGGCGAGGGGCCGATCGAGGTCGTCGGTCAGTGGTTCCGGCTCACCTTCGTCGAGAACACCGGAGCGGGCTTTGGGATCGGGTCGGGTTTCACGTGGCTGTTTGCCATCATCGCCGCCGTCGTAGCCGTCGTCATCATTCGCACGGCGACCCGCCTGGGCAGCCTGCCGTGGGCCATCGCACTCGGCGGACTCCTCGGCGGCGCGGTCGGCAACCTCATCGATCGGCTCACCCGCCCGCCCGGCTTCGGCGAGGAGTACGCCGGGCCGGGCCAGGGATACGTCGTCGACTTCTTCCAACTGCCCAACTGGCCCGTCTTCAATGTCGCTGACATGGCCATCGTGGGGTCGGCGATCCTCATGGTCGTCCTCACCATCCGCGGCGTCGACATGTCGGGCAAGCCCCGCGTCAGTGTCGATGCCTGACGTGCGTCGTCTCCCGGTGCCCGAGGGGCTCGCGGGGGAGCGGGCCGACGTAGGCATTGCCCGACTGCTCGGACTCTCGCGCTCGGCCGCCGCGGACCTGTGCGCTTCGGGTGCGGTGTCCCTCGATGAGCGTCCCGTGGCCAAGTCCGATCGCCTGGTGGCCGATGCCTGGCTGGAAGTGGCCCTGCCGGACCCCGAGGTCGAGCGTGCACCCGAGCTGGTCGACGGCATGCGCATCGTCTACGACGATGACGACATCGTGATCATCGACAAGCCCGTTGGCGTCGCTGCACATCCGAGTCCGGGATGGGATGGCCCTACCGTGGTGGGAGGCCTCGCCGCTGCCGGCTACCGGATCTCCACCTCAGGTGCGGCGGAGCGCCAGGGGGTCGTGCATCGGCTTGATGTCGGCACGACGGGGCTCATGGTGGTGGCCAAGAGCGAGTCGGCGTACACCGATCTCAAGCGGCAGTTCAAGGAGCGGACCCCGACCAAGATCTATCGCGCGATCGCGCAGGGCCACCTCGATCCGCTCACCGGCACTATCGACGCTCCGATCGCGCGCCATCCGAGTGCCGACTACAAGATGGCGGTGGTCAGCGGCGGGCGCCCGAGCGTGACGCACTACGACACGCTCGAGGCATTCCCGCACGCCAGCCTGCTCGAGATCGACCTCGAGACCGGCCGCACGCACCAAATCCGCGTGCACATGGCGGCGATGCGACATCCGCTCGTGGGCGACACGACGTACGGCGCCGACCCGACGCTGGCGCATCGAGTCGGCCTTACCCGGCCCGCCCTCCACGCTGCGCGACTCGAGATCGAGCATCCGGCGACGGGGGAGTTCGTCGTCGCGGAGTCACCCGACCCGCCCGACTTCGCGGAGGCGCTGCGCCGCCTCTCTGACGGGGCCTAGAGCAGGCGCGTCCGGAGCTGCGGCCGGGATTGTGCGGCTCCCGTGCAGTCTCACTCGCTCTCAGCCGCACAATCGACGTCGGTGCGTCCCAGGGGTCACGCGTGCCCCAGTGGCCTCCTCCGGACGGGACCCGTGCGGGGCGCGTCGGCGGGCGGGCGACGTCGGTCCCGCGGACTAGGGTGAGCGGGTGACTTCAGGAGGCTCCGGCGGCGACTTCGTCCACCTCCACGTGCACACCGAGTACTCCATGCTCGATGGCGCGAGCCGTCTCGATGACCTCATGTCCGCGGCGGTCGAGCAGGGCATGCCGGCCATCGCGATGACCGATCACGGCACCCTCTATGGCGCCTATGACTTCTACAAGTCGGCCAAGGCCGCCGGCATTAAGCCGATCATCGGGCTCGAGGGCTACTACGCGCCACAGGGTCGCTTCGAGCGGCGTCCCTTCGACTTCGGAGGCGGCTTCGACGAGGGGTCGAGCGAGGATGGCTCGCGCGGGAGGGGCACGCAGAGCTACACCCACATGACGCTGTGGGCGCAGGACACGGGTGGCATGCACAACCTGTTCCGCCTGGCGTCGCTCGCCAGCCTCGAGGGCTACTACTTCAAGCCGCGCTTCGATCGCGAGTTGCTCGACACCTACGGCAAGGGGCTCATCGGCACGACCGGCTGTCCTTCGGGAGAGGTCAACCGCTGGCTCCAGGCAGGCAATTACGACAGGGCGCTGGCGGCCGCGGCCGATATGAGAGACATCCTCGGAGCGGGCAACTACTTCGTCGAGGTCATGGATCACGGCCTGGCTATCGAGCGGCGCTTCCGCGAGGACCTGCTCAAGATCGCGCGTGCGCTCGACCTTCCCCTCGTCGCGACCAATGACCTGCACTACGTCCACGCCGGCGACGCGGACACCCATGACGTGCTGCTGTGCATCGGCACGCGCACGACGATGGACGATCCGAAGCGCTTCCGCTTCGACGCGCGCGACTTCTACCTCAAGTCGTCCGCGGAGATGCGCGATGTCTGGCGCGAGCTGCCCGAGGCCTGCGACAACACCCTGCTCATCGCCGAGCGCTGCGAGGTGACCTTCAACGAAGGCGCCAGCCTCATGCCGCAGTTCCCCGTGCCCGCGGGGGAGAGCGAGGACTCGTGGCTCGTCGCCGAGGTCGAGCGCGGCCTCGCGCGGCGCTACCCCGGCGGAGTCCCCGACGATGTGCGTCGTCAGGCGACCTACGAGCTCGGGGTCATCGCCCAGATGGGATTCCCCGGCTATTTCCTCGTCGTCGCCGACCTCGTGCGTCACGCCAAGGACAACGGCATCCGCGTCGGCCCCGGTCGCGGGTCTGCCGCCGGCGCGATGATCGCCTACGCGCTGGGGATCACGGACCTCGATCCGATCAAGCACGGGCTGCTCTTCGAGCGCTTCCTCAATCCCGAGCGCATCTCCATGCCCGATATCGACATCGACTTCGACGAGCGTCGCCGCGCCGACATGATCCGCTACGCGACGGAGAAGTACGGCGAGGAGCGGGTCGCGCAGATCGTCACCTTCGGCTCGATCAAGGCCAAGGCCGCGATCAAGGACTCCGCACGCGTACTCGGCTACCCCTATGCCCTGGGCGATCGCATCACCAAGGCCATGCCTCCGTCCGTGATGGGCAAGGACATCCCGCTGTCGGGTGTCTTCGACAAGGAGCACTCGCGCTATGGCGAAGCGGCGGAGTTCCGTGCGCTCTACGACGCAGATCCCGATGTCGCCAAGGTGGTCGACACCGCCCGCGGCCTCGAGGGTCTCAAGCGCCAGCCCGGCGTGCATGCCGCGGGCGTCATCCTGTGTCGCGAACCGCTCATGGACGTCATCCCGGTGTGGCGTCGCGAGCAGGACGGCGCGGTCATCACGCAGTTCGACATGGGGGCATGCGAGGCTCTCGGACTGCTCAAGATGGACTTCCTCGGGCTGCGCAATCTCACCGTTCTCGATGATTGCCTTGCCAACATCCAGGCCAATCGCGGTGACATCGTCGTCCTCGAGGATCTCGCGCTCGCCGACGGCCCGACCTTCGACCTGCTCTCACGCGGCGAGACCCTCGGGGTCTTCCAGTTGGACGGCGGCCCGATGCGCTCGCTCCTGCGCTCGATGCAGCCGGACTCCTTCGAGGACATCTCGGCCGTCCTCGCCCTCTATCGACCCGGGCCGATGGGCGCCAATGCCCACAACGACTACGCCGACCGCAAGAACGGCCGCAAGCCCGTGGTGCCCATCCATCCGGAGCTCGCCGAACCCCTCGCCGAGATCCTCGGTGACACCTACGGCCTGATCGTCTATCAGGAGCAGGTCATGGCGATCGCGCAGAAGCTCGCGGGCTATTCCCTCGGCAACGCCGACCTCCTGCGTCGCGCGATGGGCAAGAAGAAGAAGGAGATCCTCGACAAGGAATACGTCCCCTTCCGCGAGGGCATGCAGGCCAATGGCTACTCCGATGGAGCGATCCAAACCCTGTGGGACATCCTTGTGCCCTTCTCCGACTACGCCTTCAACAAGGCGCACACCGCGGGCTACGGCCTGGTGTCCTTCTGGACGGCGTATCTCAAGGCCAACTTCCCGCAGGAATACATGGCCGCGCTGCTCACGTCCGTCAAGGACGACAAGGACAAGAGTGCCGTCTACCTCAACGAGTGCCGGCGCATGGGCATCAAGGTGCTGCCACCCGATGTCAACGACTCCGACTTCGACTTCACTCCGCGCGGGAGCGATATCCGCTTCGGACTCTCGGCGGTGCGCAATGTCGGCGCGAACGTCGTCGACTCGCTCATCGCCACCCGCAGGGCGCATGGGCGCTTCGCGAGCTTCTACGACTTCATCGACAAGGTCGAGGTATCCGTCTGCAATAAGCGCGTGGTGGAGAGCCTGATCAAGGCTGGCGCCTTCGATTCACTCGGCGACTCTCGTCGCGGACTCATCACCGTGCATGAGCAGGTCATTGATGCTGCCGTCGATCTCAAGCGCGCCGAGGCCGTGGGCCAATTCGACCTCTTCGGCAGCATGGGTGAGGCCGAGGGCGCCGGAGGCTTGCGCATCACCCCCGAGATTCCGCTCGGGGAGTGGGACAAGGCCGTGCTCCTCGCGCACGAGCGCGACATGCTCGGGCTCTACGTCTCCGACCATCCTCTCTATGGCGTGGAGCAATTCCTGGCTCAGTCCACCGACTGCTCGGTCGTGCACGTGCACTCGGGTGACCGTGCCGAGGGCACCGTCGTCACCGTTGGCGGGCTGGTGACCGGTGTTCAGCGCAAGACCACCAAGCAGGGGTCCCTGTGGGCCATCGTCACGCTCGAGGACCTCGATGGCGCGGTCGAGGTCATGGTCTTCCCGCAGACCTACGCCGGTGCAGGCACTCTCCTCGTCGAGGACGCCGTTGTCCTCGTCCGAGGCCGCATCGACCGACCGGACGAGGACGCTGCGCGGCTCGTGGCGATGGAGATCACGCAGCCGGATGTCAGCCAGGCGCCGGCTGGCCCCGTGCGGCTCAGCATGCCCGCGGCCCGCTGCGTGCCACCCGTCGTCGAGCGACTCAAGGAGATCCTCGCCGCGCATCCCGGCACCACGGAGGTGCACCTCCACCTGGCGTCGTCCGGTCGCACCACGGTGCTGCGCCTCGACGATCGGCTGCGCGTGACACCGAGTCCTGCTCTCTACGGCGACCTCAAGGCCCTGCTCGGGCCGACCTGCCTCACCTGATCACCGATGCGCCGCCTCGCTGCGATCCTCATTGCCCTCGCCGGGGTCCTCGGTCTCGGGGCCCTACTCGGGTTTGTCTGGGAGGCCCTGGCACCACGTGTCACGCTTGTCGTTGCCTCCGATGGCAATGCCTATCCCGAGGGCTATCAGCCCGAGGGCTACATGACCGACGACGGCATTGCCGCGCTGCTCTGCGTCGCCGCGGGATTTGTCGTGGGCCTCGCTGCCGTATGGGTCGTGCGCCGTGTGGCCCCTCGCGATCGTGCGCTGCTCGTCGCGCTCGCAGGGGTGCTCGTCCTCGGCGCGGTGGGTGCGTGCGCGATGTGGTGGACCGGCGAGAGGCTGGGCGGCTTCGACTTCGACGCCACCCTCGCCACGAGCCCCGAGGGCACGACCCTCACGGCCCCGCTCACCCTGCGCATGCCCGGGGTGCTGGTCCTGTGGCCGCTCGCCAGTGTCGTCGTGGTGTTCGTCGCGGCGCTCGGGGACTGGTGGCGCGAGCGCAGTGACCGGTCCGCCTACTCCTGAGCGGTGTGGCCCGGATCCTTCTGTGGTCGAAAAGTGCCACCGGGTGGACGCCTGCGACCACAGAACGGACCGGTAGACCGGCCAGCCGCCCCTGTCGGGCTAGGTCGAGAGCGCACCGACGGTCGCTCCCGTGATCGCGATGATGTCGCCCGGGGCCACGCCGATGTCGAGGCCGCGCCGGCCACCGGAGACATAGACCACGTCGAGATCCAGGGCGCTTGCGTCGAGGACCGTCGGCAGAGCGGTCCGCTGGCCAAAGGGCGAGATCCCGCCCACGACGTAGCCCGTGAGTCGCTCGGCCGCGGTGGCCTCGAGCATGCGGGCCCGCTTCGCCTGTC
>JBIKKK010000079.1:0-9163 GCA_044360385.1 Candidatus Nanopelagicales bacterium | reverse complement strand
GTTGGTGCACATGGCGTGAGCTCCTCACTGATGGCGTGCCCCGAGGCTACGCCGCCGTTCCCGGCGAGCGCTACTGACCGGTAGTAGCCTGCCGTCATGGAGACCCTCGACGTCGTCCGGATCGTCCTCGGGACGGCCATCATCGTGGTGGCGGCCATCTTCGCGACCCGCCGCATCCTCTTCCTCCAGAGCATGATCCGCTCCGGGCAGCCGGCGGTCGGCCGGACCAGCCACGTGGGCAAGCGCGCCGAGCTCGAGGGCACCCAGGTACTGGGGCAGAAGAAGCTGCTGCAGTGGGCGATCCCCGGCATCGCGCACGTCTTCGCCTTCTGGGGATTCCTCGTGCTGGGCATCACCGTGGTCGAGGCGATCGCCGAGGTCTACATCGAGAACTTCTGGTTCCCCATCATCGGCACCTGGCCGATCGTGCTCTTCCTCGAGGATCTCTTCGTCCTGCTCGTCTTCGTCGGCATCGTGATGTTCGCGATCATCCGCCTGCTCAACAATCCTGCCAAGGAGGGGCGCGCGTCACGCTTCTTCGGATCGCACACCGGCGCTGCCTGGCTCGTGCTGCTCATGATCTTCAACGTCCTGTGGACGCTGGAGCTCTACCGCGGCGCCAAGCTCGCGATCTACGGGCAGCTCCCCGGCGCCTTCTTCTCGAATTGGATCGCGGGGCTGATGGAGCCGCTCGGCGTACCCACGCTCGAGGTAGTGGAGTTCTTCGGCGTCATCCTGCACATCAGCGTGATCCTCGGCTTCCTCCTCATCGTGCTCTACTCCAAGCACCTCCACATCGGTCTCGCGCCGATCAACGTCGCCTTCTCGCGCCTGCCCAACGGCCTCGGGCCCCTCCTGCCGATGTATTCCGGTGGCAAGCCGATCGACTTCGAGGACCCGGCCGATGACGCGACCTTCGGCGTAGGCCGTATCGAGGACTTCACGTGGAAGGACACCCTCGACTTCGCGACCTGCACCGAGTGCGGCCGCTGCCAGTCGCAGTGCCCCGCGTGGGCCACGGGCAAGCCGCTCAGCCCCAAGCTCATGATCATGAACCTGCGCGAGGCGTCCTTCGCCAAGGCGCCCTATGTCTTGGCCGCGCAGAAGGCCAATGACGGAGCCAATCCGCCGATCGGCGAGGTCGACGAGGCGGTCCTCGCCAAGATGCCGCAGTCGGTCAAGGACGCTGTGGAGCGCCCCCTCGTCGGGCCGCGTGACGGCATCGCGCACCAGGACACCGACGGCTACGACGCCTCGGGCCATCGCGACCAGTCCGGCCCGGTCATCGACGAGGACGCGCTGTGGTCGTGCACCACCTGCGGAGCATGCGTCTACCAGTGCCCCGTCGATATCGAGCACATCGACCACTTCATCGACATGCGCCGCTACCAGGTCATGATCGATACGTCGTTCCCCGCCGAGCTCAACGGCATGTTCAAGAACGTCGAGACCAAGGGCAACCCGTGGGGCATGAACGCCTCGCAGCGCAATGCCTGGATCGAGGAGGTCGACTTCGACGTCCGCGTCTTCGGCATGGACGGCGAGGAGCAGATCCCCGACGACGTGGAGTACCTCTTCTGGGTCGGCTGCGCGGGCGCCTTCGAGGACCGCGCCAAGGCCACCACCAAGGCAGTCGCGGAGCTGCTCACCATCGCGGGCGTCAACTTCATGGTGCTGGGCGAAGGCGAGACCTGCAACGGCGATCCCGCTCGCCGCGCGGGCAATGAGTTCCTCTTCCAGATGCAGGCAATGCAGAACGTCGAGGTGCTCAACGAGATCAAGGCGAAGAAGATCGTCGTCACCTGTCCGCACTGCCTCAATACCCTCGGCCGTGAGTACCCGCAGATCGGTGGCAACTACGAGGTCGTGCACCACTCACAACTTCTCGCCACGCTCGTGCAGGAGGGCCGCCTCACTCCCGTGACTCCGCCGGAGTCGGGCGTCAAGGAGAAGGTGACCTACCACGACCCCTGCTACCTCGGCCGTCACAACAACGTCTACGTCCCGCCGCGCGATCTCATCCAGCGCGTGCCCGGCGTCGAGCTCGTCGAGATGGAGCGCAGCGGGCCGACCTCCTTCTGCTGCGGCGCCGGCGGCGCGCGTATGTGGATGGAGGAGAAGATCGGGACCAAGGTCAACGTCAACCGCGCCGACGAGGCAATCGCCACCGGAGCCTCGAAGGTCGCTGTCGCGTGCCCCTTCTGCTCGGTCATGCTCAACGACGCGGTGACCGCGCGTCAGCAGGAGGGCCAGGCCGAGGGCTTCGGGGTCGTCGACCTCGCGACCCTCATGCTCGACAGCGTCAAGACCAAGGCGTAGCTAGCGCATCCGAGACGTCACACCACGAGGAGAAGACATGAATGCGGGACCGGGCGACGAGTCGCAGGACGAGCGCCGTCACGAAGAAGACATCAAGCATCACCCGCACGGCCGTGAGGCCGAAGAAGAAGGCGAGTGACGGCCGGCGCCTAGTCGCCTAGCGGCGTCACGTGGAAGTTCGCGAAAGACCGGCTCGGCGTAGGGCCACGCTGGCCCTGATAGCGAGAGCCGTAGACGCTGGAGCCATAGGGATGCTCCGCCGGTGATGACAGTCTGAAGAGGCAGAGCTGGCCGATCTTCATCCCGGGCCACAGCTTGATGGGCAGCGTCGCGACATTGGACAGCTCGAGCGTGACGTGACCCGAGAAGCCGGGATCGATGAATCCGGCGGTGGAGTGCGTGAGCAGGCCGAGGCGACCGAGCGAGGACTTGCCCTCGAGTCGACCCGCGATGTCGTCGGGGAGAGTCACGACCTCGTACGTCGACGCGAGCACGAACTCGCCCGGATGCAGGATGAAGGCCTCGTCGGAGGCGACCTCGACGAGTTCGGTGAGGTCGGGCTGCTCCTCGGCGGGATCGATGTGCGGGTAGCGATGGTTCTCGAAGACGCGGAAGTAGCGGTCGAGGCGCACGTCGACGCTCGAGGGCTGGATCATCCCCGGGTCGTAGGGGTCAAGCCCCACTCGCCCGGCATCGAGTTCGGCGCGCAGGTCGCGGTCGGAGAGCAGCACGACAGGGAGGCTATCGGGCCGCCCGCTCAATCGTCGTCGAACCTGTCCTCGGCGTCATCCGTGAGCCGCTCGAATGCCTCCATCTGGGCGCCGACGTAGGCGATCCGCCCGGCGAGGGATACGGATTCGAGGACATGCCCGGTCCCCTGGACCGCCATCTCGTCAGCCAAGGCGCGCAGGCGGGAGTCCAGGGCTTCCGCGGCGGCGGGAACGTCCGTGGATTCCGAGCGCACCGGCATCCCCGGAGAGCCCAGGGCGAGCCTCCCGAGCGCGGCCAACTCGTCCAGCAGGTCCGCGAGCGTGTTCTTGCGCAGGGCCGGTTGCAGGTCTGGACGGTCGTAGTCGCGGTTGATCGCGCCCGCGAGGCCTCGGACATGTACGCCGATGCTGGCGAGCCGGCGCAGACGTAGTGCGTCATCGTCGATCACGCCGCGGGCCGAACGCCCACGCGGATTGAAGGCCACCATCTCGACCAGGTCAATGAGTGCGTCGCGCGCAGCCTCCGCGTCACCACGCAGCGCGCGACTATCCGGGATGAAGTGGTGCAACTCTTCGCGCTCGAGAGGGGTGGCCGTCTCACGCAACTCCCTCGCCATGCTGCCCAGCAGGGCAAGCATGTGGTCGCGGTAGTCCTGGAGCCGGGCCTCGAAGCGCTCCGGATGGGGCTTGGGCGGCGGCAGATAGATCGCCACGATCCCGATGGCACCGCCGATGACGACGTCGAAGACGCGCCATCCCGCCTGCTCCCAGGTGGCCTGCCCGAGGGCGAAGACGAAGAGCACAGCCGTCGGGATCTGGAAGCGGGCACCGAGAGACACCGGCAGCCGGCTCGCGACGAAGAGCGACACGAGCATGGCGATCAACACCGACCACCAGGTCACATCGACGAGGGTCACCCACAGGGTCGCGGCGGCGACTCCCACCGCCGTCGTGAGGATGCGCTGGATGGAAAGTCCGAAGGTGCTCCACGGCGATGACGAGATCACGAGCAAAGTGGTCAGGGGAGCGAAGATGCCGAAGGAGCTCGGAGAGATCCAGTAGCCCACGGCCCAGGCGACGGTGACCGCGACGCCGATGCGCAGGATCTGCCACGGCGACCTGAAGGATGCTGGCCGCTGCTGCATCACATCGGAGAGGCGCAGGTCCGGGAGGATGTCGCGGCCGTCGTCCGCCGGTCGATCCCCGCTCGCCACGAAGCACACCCTAGGGCGACCACGCCTCGCTAGGGTCGCGGCGTGCGACTGCGCATCAACGATCC
Organism: Candidatus Nanopelagicales bacterium; assembly: GCA_044360385.1. Taxonomy (GTDB): domain Bacteria; phylum Actinomycetota; class Actinomycetes; order S36-B12; family S36-B12; genus Mxb001. The sequence goes on along the minus strand of JBIKKK010000079.1, from coordinate 4,855 downwards.
AGGGCGAGTGGGCCTCCATCGCGCGATCCGCGCCGCGATCGGCACCACCGTGTCTCTGCTCATCGCGCTCACGCTCCTCCCCGGGACCCCCGCCGGTGTGCTTGCCGCATTCGGCTCCATAGCTCTCCTCGGGACGGCCGACTTCGGCGGATCCGCACGCCGACGCACGATCTCGATCAGCGCCACCGGTGTCGCGGGGGTGCTCCTCATCGTCGTGGGCGGCCTGGCCTCCCTCAGCGTGTGGTCGGTGGTCATCGTCACCTTCATCGTGACGGGATCACTGGCCTTCCTTGTCGCGCTCCGGGGCACGTTTGCCAGCGCCTGCCCCGCTCTCACCACGGTGTACGTCGCGAGCGCCATGGTGACGACGACCATTGATTCGATCGGGTCACTCGTTGCCGGCTGGGCCATCGCCGTCGCCGTCGCGCTACCCGTGACACTGCTCGTGCTCCCCCGGCGCGACCTCGCCCCGGTGCGCGCCGCGTGCATCAGCGTGCTGCACACCCTCGCCGAGACCGTGCGGCAGCGAGGCGAGGGCCAGCCCCTGGATCAGAAGCCCATCGAGGCTGCGCGCGCAACCCTCCGCGATTCCTACCTCGGCAACCCCTTCCGCGCCGCGGGCCTAAGCCCGTCAGACCGTGCCCTCATCGTGCTCGTCGGACAGCTCGAGGGACTCCTGACAGCGCTATCCCGGGGCTACTCCTACAGCGACCCCCTGAGCCGTCTGCCCGTGACCGGCGCGCTCATCACCGCGAGTGCCGCCTCGTTCGACGCCCAGGCTCAGGCGTTGGGCAGCCCCGCCGCACCGCCACCCACGGCCAGCACCGTCACCGACCTGTGGCTCGAGCACTGGGATTCTGCGGTGACCGCCATGGGAGAGCCGTCGTACGGCGATCCCGCTCAGCGCGTCGGCGTCATCGATTCGGCGTTCACCGATCGCGCCATGGCGATCTCCGCAGTCCGCATCTGCATCCTGGTCCGCCGAGTCCTGCATCTGCCCGCGGAGAAGTTCGACGAGAGTGAGCACACGATCCCCGAACCACCCGTGGCGCGTCCGTGGCGCGAGTTGGCGAATCAGCTCACCATGCGCTCGCCGTGGATGCGGATGGCCCTGAGGACGGGCGTGGCGCTCGCGGTGGCGACCCTGGTGGTCGAGGTCATCGGCATCGCCCACGGATTCTGGGTGGTGCTCGGTGTCGTGGCCACACTGCGCATGGACGGCGTCACGACGCTTAAGACCTCGCTCCTGGCGGTGCTGGGCACCTTCGGCGGCGCTCTCATCGGCTTCGGGATCCTGGCCACCGAGGGCAACCACAGGGGACTCATGTGGATCGGCCTCGTGATTGTGGCGTTCCTCGCGGTCTACACCCAGGCGACCACCGCCTACGCCATCGGGCAGGCGGCCTTCTCGCTCTTCGTGATCGTGGCCTTCTCCCTAGTCAATTGGCCGCCGAAGCTGAGCACCGTGGATGATCGCTTCATTGATGTCCTCATCGGTGCAGGCATCAGCACCGTCGTCGCACTGCTCATGTGGCCGAGGGGTGTCGCTGCGGGGCTGACCGGCAATGTCAGCGATGCCATCTCGCGCGCCTCCCGTCTGCTCTCGGACGCCGTCACCGATCTGGTCAACGGTCCCGGCCGCGTGAGCCCGCAGGAACTCACGGAGGTCTCCAGCGCCTTCGTGAGATCCAAGGAGGTCGTCGAAGTGTCGCTGTCGTCGAAATCGCCCGACGCCACCGCCAAGGCGCACGCCTGGGAGGCGGTCATCGACAACCTGCGCACCCTCACCATGGCGGGGCACCTCATGGCCCACTGGTCCACCGACCGTCCTGCGATTGCCAGCGTGATCCCTGCCTTGGCGCAGCCCCTCGAGGACGACTGCGACAGCGTCGTCGCCGAATGGACGCGCACCGCCTGCGAGGTGGAGGGGCAAAAACCTGGCCCCGATGCACCGGAGCCGGACTTCATCCACGAGGTGTCCGCCATCGCGCCCAGCGTGGACTTGGGAAAGCGGGCCGTCGCCGACCGCATGGTCGGCGCTATCTGGGCACACGGCTGGCTGCGCATGTGCCATCACGCGGCCACTTCAGCGGAAATCCCCGTCCTCTCACGCTGAAGGGCGCTCCTGGCATACTCATCCCTTGCGGAGGGTGACCAACTCCCCGCGGGTGTAGTTCAATGGCAGAACATCAGCTTCCCAAGCTGACAGCGCGGGTTCGATTCCCGTCACCCGCTCTCGCAGCGAGTGGCTCCCGGAATCGGGAGGAGCGAAGCGACGGATCCCGTCACCCGCTCTCGCAGCGAGTGGCTCCCGGAATCGGGAGGAGCGAAGCGACGGATCCCGTCACCCGCTCTCGCTAGACGGACGCTGCGCGTTCCAGCGCGACGAGCAGCTCTGGATCCGAAGGCTCGACGAGGATCACACCGTCGGGGAGTACGACGACCGGGATGTTCTTGCGGCCGCTGATTGCCTCGGCCTCCGCAGCCGCTCCGGGCTCGGCCACGAGATCGCGGTAGACGTAGTCGGCTCCGGCCGCATCGAGCGCCCGCTTGGTCCTCGTGCAGTCCGGGCACCAGTCAGCGCCGTAGACCGTGATCTCTCCCATGGCTCCAGGCTATTGCCCGGCTGTGGGATCCTGGGGGCATGACGGCGATCGACGACACCAGGGACGTCCGGCTTCTCGTCGACCTCGAGCCGGTCGTCACCGCAGAGCTCGAGCGACACCTGACCATGCACAAGCCGTGGAATCCCCATGACTACGTGCCGTGGGACGAGGGACGCAACTTCGCCTTCCTCGGCGGTGAGGACTGGTCACCGGAGCAGCAGCGCTATAGCGATGCCGCACGCTCCAGCCTCATCGTCAATCTCCTCACCGAGGACAACCTGCCGAGTTACCACCACGAGATCGCGAACATCTTCGGCCGTGATGGAGCCTGGGGCACGTGGGTTGGCCGCTGGACGGCGGAGGAGAACAGGCACGCCGTCGCCATCCGTGACTACCTCGTCGTCACACGCGCCGTCGACCCCGTCGCGCTCGAGGACGCGCGCATGGTGCACATGACGCAGGGCTTCGAAGCAATCCACCCCGGCCTGCTGCACGGCGTTGCCTACGTGTCCTTCCAGGAACTCGCGACTCGCGTCTCGCACCGCAACACGGGTGCTGCGACAGGCGATCCGCTGGCCGAGCAGCTCTTCCAGCGCATTGCCCTGGACGAGAACCTCCACATGCTCTTCTACCGCAATGTCTTCGCCGCGGCCTTCGACCACTCGCCCGATATGTCGATGCGCGCTGTCACCGACACGGTGCGCGACTTCGCGATGCCTGGGCACAGCATCGAGGGCTTCACGCGCAAGGCGATGGAGATCGCCGTCGCCGGGATCTATGACCTGAAGCAGCATCTCGACGAGGTCGTCATGCCGGTGCTACGCCACTGGAACGTCTTCGAGCGCAACGACCTCGGCCCCGACGGCGAGATCGCCCGCCAGGAGCTCGCGGAGTTCCTTGAGGGCCTCCGCGTGCAGGCTGACCGCTTCGAGGACCGTCGCGAGGCCCTCGCCAAGCGGCTCGGGTGGATCGACTGACGACACGGGGCCGTTAACCCTGGGGTTAGGGCCCCACGCTGGGTACCGTCGTATCCATGTCCGAGACGCGCACACGCCCCAGCCAAGTCACCATCGTCGTCATCCTCATCTGGATCGCCTTCGCCCTCACCATCATCGGTGCGATTGCGACGATCCTGGCCGGCACCGCCATCGCCGCAAGCGATCAGGCCTCGGTCGAGCAGCTCCTCAAGGATCTCGACCTTCCCGCCTCGTGGAGCACCACCGCTGGTCCCATCGTCATCGTGACCGGGGCGCTCTTCTTCATCGTGGCGCTGATCGAGGCGATCTTCGCCGTCGCCATCGGACGCGGCAGCAACATCGCGCGCATCCTGCTCACGATCCTGCTCATCATCCGCATCATCGGCGGCCTGGTCTTCATCCTTACCAGCTGGGGCACCGCCGCCTTCATGTTCGGCATCTTCCTCGACATGGGCCTGGCGATCATCGTCCTGCTGCTGCTCTTCAACCATCAGTCCAGCCAGTTCTTCACCGACGAGGTGAAGACCCGCTAGGTCTACTGCTCTGGCGCGTACATCCCCGGCTCGGAATCGCCCACGATCCGAGCGAGTTGGGGCACGACCAGGAACCACGTGACCACGTGCGGGATGAGCAGCCAGATTCGCGTCGACCACAGGACGTCGGCCGGCTGGAGCAGCGGGCTCACGCACGAGAGCACCGCGATCGCCGTACCTCCCCAAAAGACAATGCGCCGTGCATGGCGGCGGCCCAGCATGATCGCGGTGAGGAGCGCGCCCACGAGTGCGGCCAAGAGGGGCACCAGGAGCATGAGGAACCACGGCACGACCTGCAGTCCCTCGGTCCCGGGACGCGCCACCTCGAAGGGCACGCCCAGCAGGCGGCCGATCCCGTAGATCGCGAGGCTCAGCAGCCCCGACCACGCCCCGGTCACGACCCCGGCGTAGAGCAGGTTTGAGGTGTGAGGCACGGTGATCGCCGGCGGCGGCACAGGGGTGACCGAGTCGGCCCAGGGAGCGCTCACGGAGGCAACCGTATGCCCGAAGGCTCCCCTTGCGCCCTCTTGCATTGGCTACCGATCAGTAGCATCATGGGTTACTGGCGGGTAACACCCGTCGGTAACCGTCTGAGAAGGCATCTTCCGAGAGGGCATCTTCCGAGAGGGCAGGGGTCGCCATGTCGCACTACAAGGCCAATCTTCGAGACATCGAGTTCAACCTCTTCGAGGTCTTCGGTGCGGGCGACCGACTGGGCACCGGCCCCTTCACGGTCGAC
>JBIKKK010000078.1:0-9269 GCA_044360385.1 Candidatus Nanopelagicales bacterium | reverse complement strand
TCGTGTGGGGTACGGCGTGGGCGTCGCGCAACCACATGACGGCGAGATCGTGCTCGACAGCGCGGGAGCGCCCACGGGCACCCTGCGCGAGTGGGGTGCCTGGCGCCCCGTCTACAACCTGCTGCCGCCACCTCCCGAATCCATGCGACTGAGCGCCGTCGACTTCGCCATGAGCGGCTTTGCATCGACGGGCATCACCTGGGTGCAAGATGCCTGGGTCGAGCCGGGTGACGTGTCCACATGGCTCACCGCCTCAGATCAGGGCATCCTCCATACGGACATCGACCTGGCACTGTGGGCCGATCCCAACTCCTGGCGCGATCAACTCGCCCACTTCTCCGCGGCGCGGGAGCGGGTCGCGGCTGACGGTGGCCCGTTCGTCACCAGCAACACGATCAAGTTCTTCGCCGATGGAGTCATCGAATCCGCCACCAGTGCCATGCTCGAGCCCTTCTGCGACTGCCCGCACTGGAAGGGCATGCCCAACTGGGAGCCGGGCGAGATGGCGGCGGCCGTTGCCGCCATCGACGCCATGGCCTTCACCGCGCACATCCACGCCATCGGAGATGCCGGCGTACGCATGGCCCTGGATTCCATGGAGCATGCCGCGAGGGTGAATCCACCACGAGACCGCCGGTGGATCATCGTGCACACCCAACTCGTCGATCCCCCCGACCTCCCGCGCTTCGCCGAGCTCGGCGTGATCGCGAACTTCGAGCCCTACTGGTCCAAGTTCGACTCCTGGCAGTCCGAACTCACCGCGCCGCGTCTGGGACCGGAGCGCACGCACCGGCAATTCCAGACGGCCACGCTGGCGCGCATGGGCGCGCGCATCTCCTTCGGTAGCGACTGGCCCGTGACGACATTCGCGCCACTCGAGGGAATCCAGGTCGCCGTCACGCGCCAGATGGACCCGGATGGTCCACCCTGGATGCCCGAGGAGCGCATCAGCGTCGATGACGCAATCGCCGCGTACACCCTGGGCGTTGCCTTCCAAGCCGGTCGTGACGATGCCGGCCTCATCAGGCCCGGCGCCGTGGCTGATGTCGTGCTGCTCGACGCCGACCCGCGTGCGGTCGATCCCATGAGCATCGGAGCCATCGCCGTGCGCGGCACCTGGCGTCGCGGCGAACGCACCTACGGGAGCTGAGGTGGCCCTCACCCCGGGCGAATCCGATCGACTGCTGCTTTTCCTCGAGGGACAGCTTGCACGTGCCCGTCGCGAGCGAAGCCTGCGGCTGAACGTGCCGGAGGCGACCGCCTATATCGCCGACGCCGTCTGCGAGATGGCCCGGGATGGCCTCGACCTGCCCACCGTGCGCGAACGAGCGCGGCACCTGCTGGGCGTCGATGACTTACTCCCGGGGGTGCCCGAGTTGATATCCGAGGTTCGCGTGGAGGCTCGCTTCGACGACGGCACACGCCTGGTCGTCGTGACGGATCCCTTCGGAGTCAGCCTCGGCGGTGAGACTCCCGCTCCCGCGGCGACAGGGGATCTCGCGCTGGACATCACCAACGAGGCGGCCACGGCCATCGCCATCAGCTCCCACATCCATCTCGCGGAGATCAACCCACGCCTGCGCCTGGACAGGGAGGCTGCCTTCGGCCGCCGGCTCGCGATCCCCGCTGGGGCGACGGTATGGATCGGCCCCGATGAGACGGTCACGGTGGCCACCACCCGTGTGCGCGGCGAGCGGATCGTGATCGGCAACACAGGTCTGGTCAACGGATCCGTGGACGATCCGCAGGTGCGTGCGCAAGCCCTCACCGAACTTCGGCGTTGCGGATACCTCGACATCGTGGAGGGCGTACCCGTCAACGGCCGTGCCGACGCCGATGTCGCCGTGGCACGGCTCGTGGACGAGCGACGGAGCCAGTCGTGAGCGGCTACGGACCCGCACCGGGGGACATCGTCGCGCTCGGCGGGACCACACTGCGCCTGCGCATCCCCGACCGCGTCGCAGACGCCGGGGATGAATTCCACGTCGGCTTCGCCAAGACCGGGCGCGATGGCATCGGCCTGGCGCCCGTGACCACCCGAGAGTCGTGTGACGTCGTGATCACCAACGTCATCGTCATGGATCCAATCGACGGAATCCGCGTCGCCTCCATCGGTATGCGCGAAGGTCGCATCACCGGTGTCGGCAGGGCGGGCAACCCCGCGGTCTCCGACGCCATCGACATCATCGTCGGATCAGGGACCGTCGTCATCGATGGCGAAGGCCTCATCGCGACTCCGGGGGGCATCGACACCCACGTCCACGCGCTGGCACCGAGAGTCTTCGACGCCGAGATCTCCTCCGGGGTGACGACGGTCCTCGCCCAGGAGGCAGGCCCCGTCTGGGGCGTGGGGCTGGGGTCACCGTGGTTCCTCGGCATCGCCCGGGGGGCGTTGCAAGGCGTCCCACTCAACGTCGGCCTGCTCGGCCGTGCCTCGTCCTCACGGCGCAGCGTCCTGGAGGACGCCATCGATGCACACGTGTGCGGCTTCAAGGTGCACGAAGACACCGGCGCGACACTGATGACCATTGACACCGCGCTGCGCGTCGCAGACGAGATCGACGTACAGATCGCCCTGCACACCGACGGACTCAACGAGACCCTCTCCGTGACGGACACACTCGCCGTGCTCGACGGTCGGGTCGCTCACGCATTCCACGTCGAGGGAGGCGGCGGCGGGCACTCGCCGGACGTGCTCACGCTCGCGGGCCGAGACCACGTCATCGCATCCTCGACGAACCCCACCCTTCCCTACGGTCGCAATGCTGCGGCGGAGACCCTCGACATGGTTCTCTTCTGCCACGGATTGGCCGCGGATCGTGAGAGCGACGTGCAGATCGCGCGAGCCCGGATCCGTGAGACCACCATGGCGGCCGAGAACGCCCTCCATGACATCGGCGTCATTCCGATCACCTCATCGGACGCACTCGGCATGGGCCGAGCAGGTGAAACGTGGTGGCGGACCTTCGCTATGGCCGATGCTCAGGCACACCTGGCGACCGACCAGGAGTCGGGCGATGACAACGACCGCATCCTGCGTTACCTCGCCAAGATCACTATCAACCCGGCTCTTGCCCATGGCCTCGCCCACGAGGTGGGGCGACTCGCGGCGGGCTATCGCGCCGACATCGTGCTGTGGGATCCTCGATCCTTCGCTGCCAAGCCGCAGATGGTGCTCGTGGGTGGCTATCCAGCCTGGGGGGTGACGGGCGATCCCAACGCGACAATCGACAGTGCTGAGCCACTGCGACTCGCCGAGCAGTTCGGCGCGCTGGGCGCTGCTCCTCGGACCCTCGGCGCAATCGTGACCAACCAACGTGCGGCCGCTCTGGACGATGTCACACGGGGCAGCCAGGACCGTCCCGTGATCATCACACGCGGCTGTCGGTCCGTGCGCAGTTCGCAGATGGTGCGCCATGGAGTGCTCGGCACGGTGGAGGTGTCTCCCGACGGTGCCCGCGTGACCTGGGACGGCCAGCCCGTGGGTGGGCCGCCTACGGACTTGGTGCCGCTGTCACGCCTTCACTACTGGTAGCGCGCGAAGATCGCGTCGATCTCGGAGCGCTCGGCCGGGGTCATCGCGCGCTCACGCTCGCGATCCCAGAGTTGGCGCAGGCTCAGCTCGTCCTGGTCCTTCTTCTTGAGTCCGAACATCGTCCACTTCCTTTCCCTCGGGTCCCAGGGCTGGCACCCGGCTCGAGGGCCGACCATGTGCCGGTCGACCGCCGGGCCCGGACCCGCGGCCCCTCGTGAGGGCCATGTAAACGGTGACATGAGGGGTCGGGCTGTCGGCAGAGCGGGGGTCTGTGGGCGTGGGCCAGATCACGCGTGTCGCGAAGAGCCGACGTCGTCAAGTGACGACCTGTGGGCGCGACACGCCGATGGGGGTCTGCACGACCCGCCACTCAAAGACGGACTAGCTGTCTTGCCAGAGGGCCGAGCCGCGCTTCCACTCGGGCCAGGTGTAGTTCCAGTACCCCGCGAGGTAGTCGTCCGTGCCGATCTTGTCGCTACTGCCGGTGTACTCGGCCACGTCACCGAACTTGGTGTTGCGCCAGAGCCACGACATATCGGAGGGGGTCAAATTGGTGCACCCGTGAGAGGTATTGGCGTAGCCGATGCTGTAGTTCCATTCCGCATCGTGAATGTACTCGCCGTTGTCATTGACCCGGATCGCCCACTGCACGGTGACATCCCAGCCCTGTTCGGGGTCGGGGTTGTAGAGCCGCTTGTCGGGAATATGCGCGGTGAGGATCTTGGTGCCCGCCTCCGTGAGCCAGCCGGACTTGCCACCGGAGATCTTGAGGGTGCGCTCCTCGACGCCATTGCGGGTGTACTTCATCGTGTGCTTGTTGAGATTGACCCGCAGGATCACCTGGTCACCGGTCTTGAACGTCGACCTGACGTTGGGCCCGTAGACGCCCTTGGCGCCCTCTATCGAACTGAGATTGGCGTTGAGGGTGATCGTGGCATTGCCAGGCCAATAGTCGCGCGGACGGAAGACGGCCTTGGTCGAGCTGACCCAGAACCAACCAGCCTCACCGAAGTTCTTGTCCGAGGTGACGACCAGCGCCTCCTGGACCGCCTCCTTGTTGGTGATCGGGATGCCGAAGTCCACCACGAGGGGCACACCGGAGCCCATGTTGTTGGACTTGGGCCAGACATCGAGGGTGAAGGTCTTGTCGGCCTTGTCCATCTTGAAGTTCGTACGGCCAGAGACGCGCCCCTCGGAATCGGTCACGCTGACCCAGAATCGGCAGGCGGGTGGCAGTGGATCGGTGGTCCACATCCTGGCCTTGCTTGTCTCGCGAACGTCGACCGAGCAGTGCGCCTTCTTCTTATCAGCGATCGATATGGAAGCGCCCTCGGGGACGTTACGCATCTTGAGCACCGTGCCCGGCTTGAGCGTGATCACCTTGTCACCCGTGGACTTGCCCAGACGCTTGCCGTCCACCTCGAAGATCACCGGGCGCGTCGGCGGTGGCGGTGGCGGATCGATCCGAAACTCGATCGGCTCCGAGGCAGCACCGACGCCGCCGACGGCTGTCACCGCACGCAGAGTCACGGAGTAGGGCTGACCTGGGGTGACATTGGGAATGGTCACCGGACTCTGAGTATCGGCGGGCGTGAGGTCCACCCATACCCCACCTGAATCAGACCACTGATAGTTGGTAATCGCCTTTGCGGTGACAGGTGCCGTGAAGGTGATGGTCGCCGAGTTGGTGCCCGTGTCGACGGTCAGGCCCGTGGGCGCAGGCACGTCGGGGTCAACCGGAGGTTCGGAAAGCTCAGCCGTGTCGACGTCGAGTACGACGCTGCTCGAGGGCGCGGCAGGCACCGCTGATTCCGCGAGCGCCGGAGCCTGCACGAGGCCACCGACGAGAGCTGCAGTCACGGCAGCAATCGCGAAGCGGGCGAGTCGCACGAGTCCTCCTGGGCAGATAGCGTCAAGGTCCGTCACAGCATTATGGGGGACTCACCGGGCCGAAGTCGCCCTGACGGAGGACGACCTCCGTCGGCGCGTCGGATCTGTGACCGCCGTCACAGACTGGTCCGAGGCGTGTCCCGTGACCCGGGACGGCCCCATTCGTCTCGGGTCAGGCCCCCTGGTCGCGCAGGAGCCGGCGCAGGATCTTGCCCGAGGGCGACTTGGGGATGGCATCGGTGAAGACGACGTCGTGGATGACCTTGTACGTCGCCACGTGCTGGCGGGTGAAGTCGGTCACCTCGGCCGCCGCGATTTCCTGTCCGGGCTTGAGGACCACGAAGGCCCGGGGCAGCTCCCCCGCCTCGTCGTCGGGCATGCCGATGACGGCCGCATCCGCCACGGCGGGGTGGGTGAGAAGGAGTGCCTCGAGCTCCGCTGGAGCCACCTGGAAGCCCTTGACCTTGATGAGCTCCTTGACCCGGTCGACCACGGTGAGATGCCCGTCGACGTCGATGAACCCCACGTCACCGGTGTGCAGCCAACCATCGGGGTCGATCGTCGCCGCGGTGGCCTCGGGGTTGTTGAGGTAGCCCTTCATCACCATGGGGCCGCGCACCCAGAGCTCGCCCTCGCCGCCCACGGGTTGGTCTTCGCCGGTGGCAGGATCCACGATGCGGCACTCGGCGTTGGGCACGGTGACACCCGAGGTGCCAGCCTTGAACTGGCCCTGCGGCGTGAGGTGCGAGACCGGGCTCAACTCTGTCATGCCGTATCCCTGCACGACCTCGCAGTCGATGCGCTCCCCTGCCTCGAGTGCGAGCTCCGCGCTCAGGGGTGCCGCGCCCGAGAAGACTTGCCTGAGCGACGACAGGTCGTAGTTGTCGACCAGAGGGTGCTTGGCCAGAGCTAGGACGATGGGCGGCACGGCGAAGAATCGAGTGACGCGCCGCTCCTCGATGATGCCGAGCGCCTGCTCGAGGTCGAAGCGGGGCAGCGTGACGATGGTGACGCCCTGCGCCAGCAGGCCGTTCATCAGCACCTGCATGCCATAGATGTGGAAGAACGGGAGCACGGCAAGGGCGACCTCGTCGTCTTCGACAGCGAGTCCGGACTCGATCTGGACCAAATTGGCCACGAGATTGCGGTGGGTGAGCATGACGCCCTTGGGGAAGCCGGTGGTCCCCGAGGAGTAGGGCAGCACGACAACCTGCTCGCGGGTATCCACCGCGACCTGCGCCATGGGCTCGCCCAGGAGTGTCGTGACCGGAAGCGTCCCTTCCGGGGCGTCTCCGATGACCACGATGTCCTCGACCGCGGTGCCCTCGGCCGCCTCCTTCGCCACGTCGACGAACATCCCGATGGTGATGAGCAGCACGGCGCCCGAATCGCGCAGTTGGAAACGCACCTCCTCGGCCGTGTAGGTCGGGTTGATGGTGCTCACGGCGACCCCCGCGACGGCGGCTCCGTGGAAGGCAACGGCGTACTCGGGGATATTGGGCGCCATGAGAGCGATGGTGTCGCCCGGCCCGAGGCCGCGAGCGGCAAGCCCGCCAGCGAAGCTGCCAATCATCATCGCCAGCTGCGCATAGGTGTAGCTGCGCCCGGTGGGTCCGTCGATGAGCGCAGGCCGGTCGGGTACGCGATCGGCCCACCGCAGGACGTGCTCGGTGACGGTGACGTCGGGGATCTCGACATCGGCAAACGGACTGCGGTGGATGATCATGCGGACTCCCGTTCTAGAGGTGGATGCCCCGGGTGAGCGCCCCGTCGACGACGAGGTTGGTGCCTGTCGTGAAACTTGAGATCGGGCAGGCGAGGAAGACGACCGCGGCCGCCATCTCCGCGGGCGTGCCCATGCGCCCGGTGGGATTGAGGCCGAGCGCGGTGGCGAAGAGGTCGGGATTGCCGTGCTTGATCGACTCCCAGACGCCACCCTCGAAGTAGGTATTGCCCGGCGAGACGGTGTTGGCCCGGATCGCCTTGTCGGCAAGCTGATTGGCCAGGCCCTGGGTGTACGCGACGAGCGCGGTCTTGATGGTGCCGTAAGGGCCGGCGGCGAAGTCGACTTCGCGTCCGCTCACACTCGAGATGGTGACGATCGAGGCGTGCTCGCTCTTCTCGAGGTAGGGCATGGCGGCCTTGACCAGGCGCACCGTGCCGAGGAGGTCGACGTTGATCGAGGCCTCCCAATTCTCCTCGGTGTCCGGGATCGCCAGTGCACTCACGTTGCTCACGATGATGTCGATGCCACCGAGCTCCGCGGCCGACGTCGTCACCCAGTCGTTGATGGCTTGCGCATCGCCGACATCCACGACGGACCCGTGGGCTCGCGCACCGGAGCCGCCGAGAGCCTGCGTGGTCTCCGCGACCGCGTCGGCGGAGCGTGCGCAGAAGGCGACGTTGACACCCTCGTCGAGGAACGCCGAGACGACCGCGCGGCCGATGCCACGGGTGCCACCGGTGACAAGGGCATTCAGGCCCTGCGCCTTGAGATCCATCGTGTCTCCTTTGACTGGGTGAGCTGGCTGACTAGGTGAGTTGACGAGCGCGGGCCCGGAGATCGGCGTGGATGCCGCCGTACGCCGAGGCCGTGGGCAGAATCGCCTTGGGTGCCTTGACCACGACGCTGAAGTTGGCATCGACGACGTTGGCGATGGGGGCCAGGGACACCTGCGAGAGCAGTTGGTACGCATCCATGCTGTGCAGGCCGAAGAGCTCCTCGAGCCACCGCACCATCTCGACGTTGCCGATGCGCCATGAGTCCTCGAGGGGCCGTGCGGAACCCACCGCCATCCAGTGGCGATCGTCCTCCAGCCGCGGCCACGAGGGAGCGCCGCCCTTGATCAGGTCGACGATGATCGTGGAGTCCATGGCCCCCTCCACCGCGGTGCCGCAGGACTCCCCCTCGCCCTGTCGATAGTGGCCGTCGCCAAGCGAGAAGAGCGCGCCCTCGACGTTGACCCCGAGATAGACGGTCGTGCCGGCCCGCACCTCGGGTGAGTCCATGTTGCCGCCGAAGCGCTCGGGCACCAACGAGGTGCGCACCTCTCCTGCTGCGGGCGCGACGCCGATCGTGCCGAGCATCGGCTCAACCGGGAGATCGATGGCGAGGTCACCGAAGCGCGCATCGAAGGTGACGGTGTTGCGCGCGCGATCCAGGTGGTAGATCCAGGTGGTGTCAGGAAGGGCCTCGTGCAGCATTGCGGTCACGCCCGTCGAGGTGAGGCCACCGAAGAAGGGAATGGCCGCGGAGACCCCCCAGTCGCGCGCCGGCGTGAGATCGACGATGTGGATCACGAGGGTGTCGCCGGGCTCCGCACCTTCGACGTAGAAGGGGCCCGTCTGCGGGTTGACGTAGCGCAGGTCGACCTTGGCGCTGGACAGATCATCGACGGACTGGAGAGCGAAGTTGAAGGCATCCTCCGACCACAGTTTGAGCACGCTTCCCGGCGTGACACGGGCGACAGGGGCGACACCGCCGAAGGTGTAGGCGTACTGCGACCGCTCTGGGCGGAACTCCACGACCTGGACCATCGTCGGACGCTAGCGCCGTCGGGCTCCCGCCGCACCCGGTCTCGCAGACTTCTGGGTCCTCAGCCGCCTTCTTGGGCCTCGGCCGCCTTCTTGGGCCTCAGCCGCGCAACCGAAGGCAGTCGGACCCGAGATCCGCCACGGAGGTCCGCCCGAGGAGCTGCATGGTGGAGGTGATCTCCTCGGCCAGGAGGTCCCCCACGCGCTGGACCCCCGCCTCCCCGCCCGCCATGAGGCCGTAGAGGTAGGCGCGTCCGACGGCCACTGCCGATGCCCCCTGGCAAACCGCCGCGACCACGTCGGATCCCGA
>JBIKKK010000101.1:0-7442 GCA_044360385.1 Candidatus Nanopelagicales bacterium | reverse complement strand
ATTAGTGTAGCTGGGGGGGGGGTGCGGCCGGGGGGCGGGGGCCGGGCCGGCCCGCGGCCGCGCCCCGGCTGATGTCGACGACATGACTGCTGCGCGCCCATCCGCGCAACCTGTGGGGCTTGATCGTTTGTCTGCCGCTCTCACCCGAGACTGGCCGATAGCCCTGGGGGGCGCAGAGGCCATCGCTGCGGCGAGGGCCGGATTCGCCTTGCTTCCGACCCATTGCGCGGCGCGCTGCGGCTTTGAAGTGCGCTGCCATGACTCCGACCGGGTCGACGGACTGGTGATGGCTCGAAGCGGCGCCGAACTTCAATCCCTCACGGCGTGGATTGCGGAAACGCAGCCCGGCAGCACCTTGTCACTGCTGGCGTCGGCGTCCACCGACTTTGGTTGGCTGGAGATAGACACCGACGGGTCGGCAGTCACCAGCCTTGGCTGGTTCACTGCCCTGCCGGAATCAGGGCCATCTCCGCTCAGCGACCTCGTGGACTCGACGGCGGCCGTGGAGCGCGTCATCGGCGCGCTTAGTGGAGCACAAGCGCTTCAACTGGGATTCTTCCCGTCCCGACACCCGAGAGCCGTTCGCCTCTTTGCGGTATGCGACGAGCCATCGTCGGGGATGGCAGCCCTTACCTCGGTCGACTGGCCGGGGTCCAAGCAAGCCGCCGTCGATCTCCTCGACGTAGGTGGTGGGGCCGACGTCGTGCGTCTCAACCTTGACATAGTAGACGGTGAACTCTTCCCCACGGTCGGCTGGGAGTTCAGCTTCTGTGGTGATGCGCAGCCGGTCATTGAGCCTCGATGGAAGGCGTTGTTCGCCCGTCTCATCGACGCTCGCCTGGCCACTCCAGAACGCGCTGCCGCCTTGTTGGCATGGCCGACGCTGCGTCCGCTGTCCCGTCTCACTGGTGAATGGCTTGAGCGCGGAATCGCGCACGTCAAGGTCTCGCTCGACCCGTCGGGCCGTATCGAGGCCAAGGCGTACGTCGGCGGGTATTCGATGGTCCCGGCCGATGCGTGACCTTGCCAGCCTGGCCGAGCGTGCCTTGCACGAGAGCGTGGATACCGCTCCGCTCGTGCAGCAGTACCTTGAGGTATGTGACGTTCGTCAGACCATCGACTGGGCGCGCCGATTGTCCACCGTGGGAAAGGGGTACTTGCTGTTTGCGTGGTCGCCGAAAGGTCTGGTGCGTTCCTTCCGCATCCATGACGTCGTGGCCGCGAAAATGACGTGGCCTCGCCTCGACCTGACGGGTGCTACGTGGGTCACCGTCGACGCTGACGGGGTGCCGTGGGCGAGAGTCGTTGACGACGACGGGACCGCTGTCGAAGGGGCGGCAGACGGACGCACTCGACGAGAGGTCCTAGCCGACCCCTCGAAGGTGGCCAACGACATCCGATCACTGGCTACGCATGGCAGCTCCTTAACGATCAGCGCTGACGGTAGCGATGATGCCTACGTGGCGCTGCACCCTGACTCCCACGACCGGACATGGGCGGACCCCTTCGATCAGCGGTCTCTCTGGCGGGACGGCTTTCGCAGTTCCGATTGGTCGGGGTATGAAGGTGATCGACTCATTGGTGTGGCCGCACGCGCGGTGCACCACGCACGCTTTCTCGCCGGAGAACGACAGGCATATCCGGTCCTGGGTCTCTCCCTGGTTACCGCGTGAACGACCAGCGCCATCTTGCGCTGCGGTCGGCGGCCGGGAAGATGCGACGGTCCCACCAGGACGGCAGGTGGCGGGCCTTCCATCTATATCCCGGTATCTCCGACGAATGGGTGGCTGCCTACGTTGCCTGTGCCATGCTCGAGGCGCACACTGCTGGCCTCCCTGGTACGGCAGACGCGGCGCAGCTGGCGATGGTGACCTGGGAGTCACTTGTCCGCGCTCAACGCTCAGACGGTCGGTGGGGCTTCAACGGTTTGGCCATAGGGGATGGCGACAGCACCCTTTGGGCCATGCGACTCGCGCGGGCGCTCGGACAAGAGCCGGGTCCTGCCGCCTCACGCGTGATCACCCATCACCAGCGATCCGACGGATCGCTGTCGACCTATGCCGCCGAGGAGCCGATCAGGACCATCATCGAGGCCGACTCCTCGCTGTCGCTCGATGGTTGGGTCGGTGCGCACAGTTGCGTGACGGCGGTGGGGACAGTCGTCGCCGAAGTGGGTAAAGGGGCACGCCAGTACCTCGTCGGCAGCCAGAGATCCGACGGTGGCTGGCGTGCCTACTGGTGGCACGCGGATGCATATGTCGCGGCGTTCGCCGTAGAGGGCCTCGCGAAGTCTCATCCGCAGTCTGCCGTCCGCGCGGCTGATTGGGCGATCGGCATGCTGCAGTCCGATGGTGCTGCCCACGTCGCCGGTCAACCTTCGGCATTCGCGACTGCCTGCGTGGCTCGTGCTGCCGCATGGTCGCCGGACGACGATCACCATAACGGCGCCCGTCGCGCCCTCGGCTGGCTCGACGGGCACTTGGACCTGCGCGGGGGATGGCCGGCCGCTGCGCAATTGCGAGTTCCGAGCCCCGATGACGAGGAGCCTTGGGCCTCGGGGCGGGAGTGGCTGCCCGGGGGACGCAAGGAGCGTGCCGTCGTCCTCGACGCTCACGGGATCTTCACGACGGCAACCGCTCTGTCGGCATACGCCCGAGCGGCCGCATGGTGATCCAGGCAGTGCCTCAGGAGGACCTCCGGGAGGTCGTATACGACGCTGCCTTCCGCGCCCACCACGATGAGACAGCTGAAGGCTTCGACGCCTTCTTCCTGCCCTTCGTGTCCGTTGTGAATGAGGCGATCCTCGTCACGGAGCTTCCCACCCACCTGCACGAGGCCACACGTGCCATGGCCCTAACGGCGTTGCGCGACCTGCTCCTCCCGGCCGCGTCCGCAGCGTTCCTGCCCCACCTGCCACGGCCACGGGGCAGTTTGTCGGCACTGGCCGCACACCTGGGGGGACAGCCGTCTCGAGATCGCTATCGAGCCTTCCTCGCTGATGGCGGCGTGGCGAAGACGTGGCGCGAGCGAACCGTCTTCACTGACATGGGGATTACCGTGAGTTGGCACCTCGTCCAGGCCATAGCGGAGGCGGCTGACCGAGCGCGGTCCTCGCGGCAGGTGGGAGCGCCCACGCGAGAGGTTCGCCTGCTGTCCTCCGATCGGCACCGTGGACGCACCGTCCTGCGCGTGGACGGTCCGGGTGGTTCGGCCGCGTATCGGCCGCGTGATACGACAATTGCCGCGGCGGTACAGGGCTGGCTCCGATCGCTCAACGTCGTAGGGGTTCACGCGCTCCAGGTCGAGGCTTTCGACGGCCATGGCTTCGTCGAATGGGCGTCAGGCGGAGGGGATCCCGTCCTCCATGCTCGAGGGCTCGGAGCGTGGTGGGTTCTGCTACGTGCTCTAGATGCACGCGACATCCATTACGAGAACATTGTCGTGTCTGACAGGGGCGTTGCCGTCGTCGATCTCGAAGTTCTGGGGGGAGGCTGGAGACCGAGCGGACCCTCTCTGACGTCTTGGCCGGCCAGCGTCTCACGCGCGCCCGACCTCACCATGATGATCCCGTCGTGGACCTGGAATCGCGACGGTACTCTCACCGATCTGAGCCTGCTGGCGGGATCAATCGCACGGATGAGCTCGATGCCGCTCCCCCTCGTGCAGTCTCCCGGTACGGACGCTGCACGATTGGTCTTCGTGCCGAGGGCCGCGGAGGTCAGTAGCGGGACTCTGCCCTGGACGTCCGCGGATGCGGTCGGTGCATTCGAGGCCGGTGCCGACGACATGCAGAAACTGCTCGCCGACGTCGCCGTGGTGGGCGACCTGGCACGGCGGCTGCAGGGATGTCGTACGCGTGTGCTCGTCCGCGACACCGTCCTCTATAGCCATATCCTCTGGCGGGCCATGTTGGATCCCGCAGTCAAGGATCGTCGGGATGCCATCGCAGCGTTCGGCGAACTGGGCCGGCTTCCGACACGGGATGGCTCGTCGCCGGCACCGGAGATCGTGCAGGCCGAGATTGCCAGCATGCTGGACGGGGATGTCCCGTACTTTGAGGCGCCTCTCGCGTCGGCAGGCTTGCCTTGGGCAGCACCGGGGCCTGCCCACCGTTCCGCTGTGAGCGCGTTCTTGCGTGTGCCACGGGGCCGCAGGCCGATGACAGCAAGTCAGTCCGCGTCGGGCTCAGCCGTCGATCGAGCGGTACGCGCCCTAGCAAGCTCGGCCGTTGACTTCGACGATGGGAGCGTCGGATGGCTGGGCTCCCGCTGGACGACGGCACAAGAGTTCACCACGGCGCCCCTTGATTGGGGATTATTCGAAGGTCACGTCGGCATCGCTGTAGCGCTTACCGTCACCATGCGTGCCGGTTTGCTCGCCGACCGAAGCCTGCTTGACCGGGCCGTTTCTCGTCTGCGAGCACTGCCGCCGGATGAGGTAATCCAGTCAAAGGGTCTCGGGTTATCTGATGGCCTTGCGGGAGTCGCACTTGGGCTGTCGAGCATGCTGGCGGACGTTCCCGACCTCGAGCCCGTGGTAGACCAAGCGTTGACCGTGCTCGAGCGCGGGGTGGCTACGGCGGTGAGGCCGACCGCATGGGATTTCGACGATGGTGCCGCGGGAGTTATCTGGGCGCTGCAGTTACTGGGGCTCGATGTGCCCGACCACTGGTGGGAGGCGCTCCCCTCAGTCACTTCGCTGCGAGGCCTGGCACATGGCGATGCGGGCGTGGCTCTGGTGACGGGCACGGCGCCCTTGCGAGCCGACCCCGACGATGCGCGCCCATGCTGGGGCGCGCCCGGGGTGGCCATCGTGGCGCAGGAACTTCGCCTGTCAGCGCACCCCTCCATCACCGATGCTCGTGCACTGCTGGCCCAGCCGCCCGGTCAGGAGCCGGGGACGCTGTGCTGCGGCACCGCAGGCCGTGCTCTCGCCGGGCGCTATCTCGGTCTTGACGTCGCCTCTCGAGAGAAATTGCTGGAAGAGCAGGCCGAGAGAGTTGTCAGCGCCCCGGGGGTCCCGAGCGATGCCTGGGTTCCCGGTCTGCGCTATGGCGTGGCCGGATCTCTCCTGGCACTGGCGGCGCTGTCAAATGGCGAACTCGTCGCAAATCCCACGTTGGCCGACTACCGTCGTCCGCGGAACCGCAAGGAAGGGCCCTGATGCGAAGGCTATACCGGAGTAGGGCAATCGCCAGCGCCCAAGTGGGGGACCGGATGGACATGCCCGTGCGAATCGTGCGCATTCGGTCATGGGTGGCCTTGGCGATCGGCGCATTGTGTGCGATCGCTATTGGTGCATGGCTGTTGGTGGGAACGGTCAGCACGACAGCCTCAGGTCCGGCGGTTTTCACCCGCGGTCTTTTCAGCGTTCCCGTTCAGTCAAGCACGTCTATCACGATCATCGAGACGAAGGTTCGCGATGGGGATCGCGTGGTGATGGGGCAGGAACTGTTCGTAGGAGTTGCAGCGGACGGGCGGGAGCTAGTCCTGACGGCACCCATCGACGGGACTGCGGCATCGGTACGCGGCACGGAGCCCGGCGACATCTTCGAGGTCCGCGACGTCCTGATGGTCATCGAACGCGATGCTCCTGTCGCCGTGCAAGCACTCATCCCGGTCAGCCAGGCTGACGCGATCCGCCCAGGGATGTCGGCCAGCATCGTGCCCGAGTCGGCGCCTGCGGGCGCCTATGGCGTGATTCCGGGCGTGGTGGTGTGGCGGACAGAGCTGCCCGTCGATCCGACCTTCCGGAAGCGCATCGCTACGGCGACCGGCAACGTTCTGGGATCCACCGACGAGCCGGCGGTGCTCATTACGATTGAACCTCAGGTCGCCGACACTCCGTCGGGCTTCGCCTGGACTGCCGGCATTGGGCCTGAGCGCATGCTCCAAGGCGGCTCGGCGGCCACCGTCACCGTCACCATCGCGAGCACCACTCCGATCAAGGTGATCCTCGGAGCCGATCGATGACCGCAGCACCCGACGCGGTCGAAGAACTGGACGTGCGCCTGTCCAGGAGGCAGGCGAAGGTTCCGTCCATTCTTCAGATGGAAGCTGTGGAGTGTGGAGCAGCATCGCTCGCCATGGTGCTCGCCGCCTATGGATCCTGGGTCCCGCTGGAGGACCTACGGACAGCGTGCGCCGTGAGCAGAGATGGCTCGAACGCTCGAAATGTGGCCCTGGCAGCGCAGCGTTACGGATTGAAGGTCACGGCGCACTCCTATGACATCGAGGACTTGGAGAAGGTCAGCCTTCCAGCGATCCTTTTCTGGAACTTCAATCACTTCGTGGTCCTTACTGGCATTCGCCACAACGGACTCGAGATCAACGATCCTGCTTCAGGTCCGCGACTAGTGCCATGGGCAGAGGTCGACCGGAGCATGACCGGAGTGGTCCTGCAATTCGAGCCGACGGATGAATTCGTCCGTCGAGGCAGCAAGCCCAGCATGGTGCGCACGTTTGCTCCGCTCCTGACCGGCATGTGGGACGCCATCGCTCTGGCCGTCATGGCGGGGCTTCTGCTGCTCATCCCCACGTTGATCGTTCCAGCGCTCGTGTCGATCTTCACGAACACGGTCGTCATCGGAGGCAATCGACAGCCTGCGGCCACCATCCTGCTGTGGACGGTGATCGCCATCACGTTGTCGTGGTGGCTCGTGCGGCTGCAGCGAGGCGTCATCGCACGCTTCAACGTGGCCTTTTCCGCCAGGCTGGGGATGCGCATCGCTGAGCACGTTCTCAGACTTCCCATGCGCTTCTATTCGCAACGCTCGGCGGGCGACCTTGGCCAGCGGACGGAATTGGCGTCGGAGGTTGCGTCCGCGTTCTCGTTGACCCTCACACCGGCTTTGCTGGCGGGAGTCATGGCCACCGTCTACATGCTCGTGATGATCGCGGACCAGTGGATTCTCGCCATGATCGGGGCGCTGGCGGCTGTGGCGAACGTGATCGTCGTACGCCTGACGCAGCGACAGCAGAAGCGTGTCAGCCAAGTGACCATGCGCAACCAGGGCGGCTTCGTCGGAACGACCCTCTATGCACTGAGGTCCATCGAGACGATCAAGTCCACTGGTGGCGAGGGCCATGCCCTGACGAAAATCCTGGGCTGGCATGCCCTCCTGAACAATTCGCGTGCGCGTTTCTCGCTCTCGTCGACGATTACTGGCGCGGCCCCCACGCTCATCGCCTCGCTCGCTTCCACCGCCTTGCTGCTGGGGGCCTCTGTCCTGGTCCTGGACGGGCAGATCTCGCTCGGGCAGATCCTGTCGTACCAGATTCTCCTCGTGGGATTCCTTGCTGCCGTGAGCCAAGTAGCCACCGTGAGTTCGGCGGTGGCCACCACGGTGGCCAGCGTGGACCGGATGAACGACATCCTTGACTACGTGCCGGAGGCCACTGTCGTCATCCGTGAGGTTCCTCCACTGTCAGCGGATTCGCTCC
>JBIKKK010000077.1:0-9405 GCA_044360385.1 Candidatus Nanopelagicales bacterium | reverse complement strand
CCGGCCGGTCGACGTACTCCGGCCGGGCGATCTCAGCCGGGACACTGCGGCGGGGCGACTGGATCCCGGGTACGAGCGGGTCCCGCGTGACGGTCATGCGGGGGAGTCTAGGTGTGCGGCGGCGAGGGCGCCCGCGCCGCTAGGGTGGAGTCGCCCGCGTCAGGCGAGGCGCGAGGGAGGGAGTCGACGTGGATCTGGGACTCGATGGCGAGGACTTGTGGTGGTACAACCTGCGCACGCAGAAGGTGGAGCAGGGACAGGGAGACCCCAACTCGGAGCGCATGGGCCCCTACCTCACGCGCGCGGAGGCGGAGTCGGCCCTCGAGCGGGCGCATGCCCGAACTGAGGCCTGGGACGCCGAGGACGACTGAGGCAGCACTTCCCCCGGCACGCTGAGCGGGGCCGGCAGACTGAGCGAGGCCAGCACACCGATTTAGTCCGACACACTGAGCCAGGAATGCACGAAGGCCCGCACCTTTCGGTGCGGGCCTTCGTGCTGACCAGGCCTAGCGCTTGCGCGCAGGAGCCCGCTTGGCGGTGCGCTTGCGCGCGGGTGCCTTGCGAGCGACCTTCTTGGCAGCAGCCCTCTTCGGCGCAGCCTTCTTGGCAGTGCGCTTGCGCGCAGGTGCCTTGCGGGCGGCCTTCTTCGGCGCGGCCTTCTTGGCAGTGCGCTTGCGCGCGGGTGCCTTCTTCGCTGCCTTCTTGGCTGCGGCCTTCTTCGGCGCGGCCTTCTTGGCAGTGCGCTTGCGCGCGGGTGCCTTCTTTGCAGCCTTCTTCGGTGCTGCCTTCTTCGCAGCCTTCTTCGGTGCAGCCTTCTTGGCAACGCGCTTGCGCGCGGGTGCCTTCTTCGCTGCGGCCTTCTTCGGCGCAGCCTTCTTGGCAGTGCGCTTGCGCGCGGGTGCCTTCTTCGCTGCAGCGCGCTTGGCGGGGGCCTTCTTGGCCGTCCGCTTGCGCGCGGTGGTCTTCTTCGCGACCGCCACGGTGCCTCCAGTTGGTCGTTCCCTGCCCCTTGGCAGGGCTTTACGGAGACCACTGTTGCAGATTCGGCGGTCAATTCGCGACATCGCCGCAATTTCGCGCCTCGGTGTGTCGCGCACGTCATCGGATCCGTTGTCGTGCTAGTCGGTGTCTGAATCCTGCTGTGTGCGCGTGATTTCGTCGGCTTCCCGACGCCGTGCAGCGACGTGTGGATTGGTTCTCGCATCAAATTTCCACAAGGCCGGAAGTGTCACACACGTCACACCAATCGCAATCATGCACAGGATCCCTCCTGAAGCGAGGGAGGTGCGCAGGCCGAAGGCCTGGGCGGCCGCGGTGCTGCGCACCTGCCCGAGCATGGGTCCGACCGAGTAGCTGAGCATCTCGATACCGGCCATGCGACCACGTACGTCATCGGGGATGGATTGGTTCCACATGAGGCTGCGGAAATGTCCGCTGAGCATGTCGAAGTAGCCCGCGACGGCCAAGAGGCCGAGCACCCACCAGATGCCGGGTGCGATCCCCATCAGGGCGATGGTGGCGCCCCAGGACGCTGCGGCCAAAGCGATGGCCCGGCCGTAGTGGCGAATCCGGATTGCCCAGCCGCTGGTCAGCCCGAAGACGAGCCCACCGGCGAAGCCGGCGCTGTAGAGCAGGCCCAGCGCCCAGGGAGCGTCGTACTGCTGCGCGACGAAGGGAAAGAGCGCGAAGGGGAAGGCGAAGGTCATGGCGGCCAGGTCGATGGTGTAGCTGCCGAGGATGTCCTTGCGGCTCCAGGCGTATCGCATCCCGGACAGCACATGCCGTGCGCTCGACTCGACACTCTGCGCGCGGGCGCGCACCGACGGAAGTCGAAGGAAGACGGCGATGGCCAAGACGAAGGTAAGTGCGTCGAAGGCGTAGGCGGCCGCCACACCCCACACGCTGATGATGAGGCCTCCGACAGCGGGTCCCGCCAGGGCCGCGGAGTTCATGCGCAGGGAGTTGAGCGCACTCGCTGCAGAGAGTTGCTCCTGGGGCACGAGCCTGGGCAGCATGGCGTCAAGGGATGGCCTCTGCAGCCCGTCGACGGCGGCGAAGAGCATGGCGACGACGTAGATCAGCCAGAGCTGCGGTGATGGCAGCAGGGCGTTGACGGCGAGGATCAGGACTAACACGCCCGCACCCAGCTCGCCGACCACCACCAGGGTGCGGCGGTTCATGCGGTCGGCCAGGGATCCGCCGTAGAGGCCGAAGAAGATGAGAGGGAGCAGTTCGGCGAGACCGATGAGGCCCACCGCGAGGAAGGAGTCCGTGAGCTCGGCCACCTGGAACGGGATCGCGACGTAGGTGACCATCGATCCCAGTGAGGTGACCAGCCCGCCGATGAAGAGCCGCCGGAAGGCCGGCTGGGTGCGCAGGGGCGTGATGTCGATCCGTAGGCCGCGCACACCGCCAGTCACGGGCGCTGATGCTGCCACGCACCGCGCCCGGGTTCGCGAAGCGGTGCTGTCGCTGCCAGGATGTTGCGATGACGACGCCACCCCCCGCCCCCGATCCCTACGCCCTGCCCGAGGTCACCGGCCTCACCATCGGTGTCCTGGGTGGCACCGGTGAGCAGGGTCGTGGACTGGCTCGTCGGTTGGCCATGGCGGGGTGCGATGTCGTCCTGGGCTCGCGCGACGCGGGCCGAGCGGCCGAGGCCGCGGCGCTCCTGCCCGGCTCGGTGCGGGGGATGTCCAATGAGGACTGTGCCGCAGCCAGTGATGTGGTGATCGTCGCGGTGCCCTGGGACGGACACGGCGCTCTCCTCGAGTCTTTGAGTGGTGAGCTCGCCGGCAAGGTTGTGGTCGACTGCGTCAACCCGCTCGGCTTCGACAAGCAGGGTGCCTACGCGCTGCCCGTGCCCGAGGGCTCTGCCGCGCAGCAGGCCGCCGCCGTGCTCCCGGATGCCCGCGTCGTGGCCGCCTTCCATCACATCTCCGCGGTGCTACTCCTCGACGAGTCGGTCGACCGGATCGACACCGACGTCCTGGTGCTCGGTGACGATCGCGAGGCCACCGACACGGTCCAGGCCCTCGCCGGGCTCATCCCCGGCATGCGGGGGGTCTACGGCGGGCGCCTGCGCAATGCGGGTCAGGTGGAGGCCTTCACAGCCAATCTCATCTCGATGAACCGGCGCTACAAGGCACACGCAGGCGTGCGCATCACTGACGTCTGATTGGTCGGTGCCGGGCCACAAGGAGAGGCTCGGCAGTTCACCGACTAGCGCGGCTGCTCGCGTGAATGGGCAGCGAGAAATGCCCAGATAGCTCGACTGGAGTCCAGTTTCATGTAGGGCTTACCGGTGTACTCGTCGGCCCACGGCGACAGCGAAGGTCGACCCATCCACGCGTGGCTCGCGCCATTCACGGCGAGAAACTCGACGCCTGTCCCCGGGGAACAGGTCCTCCAGCGGCTCAACAGCAGATCTCGATTGAACGTGTCGCGAAGCCTCTGGGGCTTTGCCCGGCAGTCATCCGCGCGGGCCAGAGTCTTTGTTGCCTGGCGAGGAGGGGCGAAGGCCACCCCGGCGATTCCTGATCCTTTTCCTCCCGCGATCGGAATGTTGGTGTCGGCGGTCCCGTGGATCTGGATGAGCGACACAGGATGACGAGGCGAGCACGTCGGTGCCTCCAGTGACGCCGACTGGATCCCTACGGCGGCAAAGACACTCGAGGCCTCGCAGGCCATGCGGAGCGCCATCATGCCGCCGTTGCTATGTCCCACGGCATAGACCCGGAAGCGATCGACGAGGTGGCTCGCTGCGACATCAGCGACGACGGCTCGAAGGAAAGCCACGTCATCGACTTTGCGAGCGACGGCAGGACCACAGCACTTCCCGGCATTCCACGTGCGAGCGCCACCGCTGCCATCGGGGAAGCGCGCCACACCGTCGGGGTAGACCACGATGAAGCCATTGGCCGTCGCCAGGCCGTTGAAGTCGCTACTGGCTTCAAACTGCTGCCCGCTACCGAGGCCTCCGTGGAGGGCCACGAGGAGTGGTGCGCGGCTTGAGAGACCCTCGGGCACGAACAGTCGGTACGTTCGTCTCAATCCATCGGCGGTCACCAGGCTGCGTTCGGTGACGATGCCGACAGCGGGCGCAGCGGGCTGCGTCCCGGCGTACAGGCGCAAGGGCTCTTTGCGGACGGACGTAGGCCTGCCGTCCGACGGCGTTGCCCCGGCCGGCGCCATTCCGGCGGCCAGCAAGGCCGTCACGGCGACCGCGACGATCCTGCGGATCAACCCGCCAGAGGACATGCTTCAAGTGTCTCACCCTGGAGTCCCTGATGCTCGTTGCGCAGGAGTGCGTCTAGCTGTACGAGTGCTCCGGCGCGGGGTACGCGCCGGAGCGGACCTCATCGGCCCACTGCGCCGCGGCGCCGCCCAGTGCGGAGCGCAGGTCGGCGTACGCCTTGACGAACTTCGGGCGCGGCCCCTCGGTGAGCCCGGCCATGTCCTGCCAGACGATGACCTGGGCGTCCGTGGCGCCACCAGCGCCGATCCCGATCGTGGGGATGGTGAGCACCTCGGAAACACGCGCGGCGAGATCGGCGGGGACGACCTCGAGCACGACGGCACAGGCGCCCGCGGCCTCGAGTACCTTGGCATCGCGCAGGAGTGCTTCACCGTCTTCGCCGCGGCCCTGCACTCGGTAGCCGCCGAAGACGTTGACGGACTGGGGCGTGAGCCCAAGGTGGCCGATGACCGGGATGCCCGCTCCGACGAGTGCCTCGACCTGTGCCAGCACGCGCTGGCCCCCCTCGATCTTGACGGCGTGCGCGCCGCCGTCCTTCATGAAGCGCATGGCCGACTCCATCGCCTGGACGACGGATGCCTGGTAGGAGCCGAAGGGCATGTCGGCGACGACCAGGGCGCGGGTGGATCCGCGGACGACGCCCGCGACGAGCGGCACGAGATCGTCCACCGTGACCGGGAGCGTGGAGTCGTAGCCGTAGACGACCTGGGCCGCAGAGTCGCCGACGAGGAGACAGGGGATGCCTGCCTCGTCGAAGATGCGTGCGGTGAGCGCGTCGTAGGCGGTGATCATCGCCCACTTCTCCCCGCGGGAGGTGGCCTCGTGGAGGTCGCGAATGGTGGTGCGGCGGATAGGCGTCGCCAAGGACATGATCGTGCTCCCATCTCGAGGCTCCCGTGCGGAGTCCCCGGACACGCCCATGGTGGCACATAGGGGCGCTCCTCGCGCCGCGCACCCGCCGACCGTTACGATACGCGATCGTTCCGGAATTCCCGGATGCGCGGCGCGAGGAGGGCCATGTCCGCCGATGGCTGGATGACAAGCGGCGAGGGCCACCCCCGCCGGTGGGCGATCCTGGGCGTGCTGGTGGTGAGCCTGCTCATCGTGGTGCTCGACAACACCGTCCTCAATATCGCCCTGCCCACGATCCAGAAGGATCTCGGGGCGACTGCCGGCGAGCTCGTGTGGGCGATCGACAGTTACATCCTCGCGTTTGCGGCGCTCCTCTTCACATGGGGAGCACTCGGCGACCGCTACGGCCGCAAGCGCATTCTCGTCATCGGCCTCATCATCTTCGGGATCGCTTCAGCGGCCAGCGCCTTCGCGACCACGCCCGGGATGCTCATCGGCTTCCGCGCGATCATGGGCATCGGCGGTGCTGCGGTCATGCCGACGACGCTGGCGATCATCACCGTGGTCTTCCCTCCGCATGAGCGCGGCAAGGCGATTGGCGCGTGGGCGGGAGCGGTCGGCGCTGCCGTGGCGCTGGGACCGGTACTGGGTGGTCTGCTGCTGCAGCACCCGGAATGGTCCAGCTGGATCACGGGCAACGACTGGGGCGCGGTCTTCCTCATCAACGTGCCGATCGTCATCATCGGGCTCATCGGCGTGTGGCGCGTCGTGCCCGAGACCCGCGATCCCCACCCGCGCAAGCTCGACCTCATCGGGCTCGTGCTCTCGGTCATCGGTCTCACCCTTGTTATCTACGGGATCATTCACGCGTCGTCCACGCTGAGCTGGGTCGATCCAGGCGTGATCCTCCCGATGCTTGCCGGCATCGTCGTGCTGGCCGCATTCCTCTGGTACGAGGCGCGCAGCGATCACAAGAGCTTCGATGTGTCCCTCTTCACGAATCGCGGCTACGCCGTGAGTCTTGTGGCGGTAACGCTCGCTTTCTTCGCGCTCTCGGGTATCACCTTCACGTTGCCCTTCTACCTGCAGATCCTGCGGGGCTATGACACTCTCACCGCGGGCCTGTGCTTCGTGCCGTTTGCGGTGGGTCAGATCATCGCTGCTCCCCGCAGCGCGGCGATGGTGCTGCGATTCGGCTACCGCGCGGTGATGACGACGGGGCTGGTGCTGGTCGCCCTATCGCTCCTGGGGCTTCTCTTCGTGCAGATCGACACCCCGCTGTGGGTGATCCTCGTCGTGTTCTTTGTCTTCGGCTTCGGCATGGGCAATGTCATTGCCCCGGCGTCCACGGTCATGCAGAACGTCCTGCCGCTGGCGCGGGCCGGGGCAGGCTCCGCCGTGCAGAACACCGTGCGCCAGGTCGGGGGCGCCCTGGGAGTGGCGATCATCGGCACCGTCCTGGCCACCCAGTACGCCTCGCGGATTGCCCCGGCAATGGGGCAGCTTCCTGATCAGGTCCCCGACGAGGCCCGCCAGGCGGCCGAGAATTCCATCGTCGCCACGGACGGGCTTCTCGCTGGCCTGGAGCAGTCCGGCGCGCCAGCGACGGTGGTCGATGCGCTGCGCACCTCGGCCTTCGACGCCTTTCTGGCCTCGTCTCACGTCACCTACATCATCTCGGTGTCGGTCGTTGTCATTGCCGCGTTGCTCGTGGCCTTCCTGCTGCCGGTGATCACTCCGCCGCGCAAGGACGTGGTCGTGCCCGACGACTCACCCACGGATGACCTGGTGCGCGAGGAGGAAGCCGCCTACCCGGAGCAGCTGGCGGAGGAGATCCCCGATGACGGTCGCCGGGACTGACGCCCCCGCGCGCGGCAGGCCGCGCGATGCGGCGCTGGATCGACGCATTGCCGAGGCAGCCCTGGATGTGCTCGCGGATAGTGGCATTGCCGGCTTCACGATTCAGGCCGTCGCCCACCGCGCAGGGGTGGGCAAGGCCGCCATCTACCGCCGGTACGCCGGACGCGACGACGTGCTGGCCGCTGCGCTCGACCAGATGCGCGACGACGTCCCACTGGCGATGGGGGAGGGCTCAGCCCGGGCGCGGCTCGAGGCCGCACTCGATTTCGTGCGCACGCCCATGACGCAGACGCGCGCGGGGCGTGTGATGGCGCAGGTCATATCGGCAGGAGCCCAACATCCTGACTTCCTCGCGGTGTTCTACGACCGAGTCCTCGGCCCTCGCCGACGGGTGCTCGTGAGCATCCTGCGCGAGGGAGTAGCCGAAGGATGGGTGGATCCGAGTGCCGATCTTGATGCGGTCGTCACCCTGCTGGTCGGGCCCATGATCTTCCTCAAGGTGTGGCATGGCACGCCGCTCGCGGCCATCTCCACGGATCACATTCTGGATCTCGCGCTGCGCGGAGTGGGCGCTACTCCCGCCAGCGGTTCGTGATCGGCTGGCGACGGTCGCGCCCGAAGGCGCGCAGGGAGATCTTGGTGCCGGGTGGGTACTGGCGTCGCTTGTACTCCGCGGCATCAGTCAGGTGGATGACGCGCTCGACGACCGCGGAGTCGAATCCCTGACCGACAAGCTCATCGCGCCCGCGATCCTGCTCGACGTAGTCGTCGAGAATGTCGTCGAGCAGGTCGTACTCGGGGAGCGAATCCTGGTCGAGCTGGCCGGGACGCAGCTCGGCACTCGGAGGCTTGGTGATGGAGTTGGGCGGGATGGGCGGCGTCTCACCCTCGGTCTCGGCGCGGGCATTGCGCCAGCGTGCAAGATCCCAGACGAGTGTCTTGGGCACGTCCTTGATCGGAGCGAAGCCCCCCACGGCGTCGCCGTAGATCGTGGAGTAGCCGACGGAGATCTCGGTCTTGTTGCCGGTGGCGAGCACGAGGTGGCCCTCGGAGTTGGACAGCGCCATGAGGGTGGTGCCGCGCACCCGGGCCTGGAGGTTCTCTTCCGCGAGCCCGCTCAGGTGCAGTGAGGCATCGAAGGCGTCCACCATGGGCGCGATGGGGATCGTGCGGTAGTGCAGGCCGGTGCGCGCGGCGAGGTCGGCCGCATCGGCCAGCGAGTGCTCGGAGGAATAGACACTGGGCAGCGCTACGCCGTGCACGCGGTCCGCGCCGAGCGCATCGCAGGCGAGCGCGGCCACGAGCGCGGAGTCGATGCCCCCGGATAGGCCGAGGATGACGGAGGGGAAGGAGTTCTTGTCGACGTAGTCGCGCAGACCGGTGACCAGAGCAGCCCACACGGTCGCGTGATCGGACAGGGGCTCGGCCACGAGTGCCTCACGCGTGCGCGCGGCCGGCGCGGGGACCTCCAGGTGCGTGTGCCCGCCTACTCCTGCGGGCAGATCGAGGTCGATGACAAGGAGGTCCTCGCGGAAGGCCGGTGCCCGGGCGAGCATGGTGCCGTCGGCTGCCACGACCAGGGAGTCGCCGTCGAAGACGAGTTCGTCCTGGCCGCCCACCATGTTGACGTAGGCGAGGGCAGCACCGAGTTCGCGTGCGCGCCGGTGGCAGAGCCCCAGGCGCGTGTCGTCCTTGTTGCGCTCGTAGGGCGAGCCGTTGATGACGATGAGCAGGCCGCACCCGCGTGACTGGGCGACGGTGCCGCCCTCCTGCCACAGGTCCTCGCAGATCGCGAGTGCTACGTCGACGCCGCCGATGTCGAGAACGCAGGGCTGCTCGCCTGGCACGAAGTAGCGGAACTCGTCAAAGACGCCGTAGTTGGGCAGATGGTGCTTGTCGTATCGGGCCACGATGCGACCGTGCTGCAGGACCGCCGCGGAATTGACGGGTGCCCCGCGCGGGCGACCGAGCCGATCAGAGGCCCCTTCGATCCGGTCGAGGTAGCCAATGACGACGACGACCTCACCGAGACCGTCGTCGACGAGGCGGCGCGCTAGCTCATCGACTGTGACGCGCGATGCCTCCTGGAAGGACGGCCTCAGTGCCAGGTCCTCGATGGGGTAGCCCGTGATGAACATTTCCGGCAGCGCCACCACCTGGGCACCGGCCGCGGCCGCCTCACGGATCGCGGCGTGGGCCCTCTCGGCGTTGCCCGCGAGGTCTCCCACCGTCGGGTTGCCCTGGACCAGGGCCAGGCGCAGCGCGGGCATAGGGGAAGCGTAGGGGTGCGTAACGCGCCGGAAACACGGGCACGGGCACACTGGGGCCATGGATAAGCAGACGGAGTTCGTGCTCCGGACGATCGAGGAGCGGGACATCCGCTTCGTGCGCCTGTGGTTCACCGACGTGCTGGGCACGTTGAAGTCGGTGGCGGT
>JBIKKK010000260.1:0-2500 GCA_044360385.1 Candidatus Nanopelagicales bacterium | reverse complement strand
TAAAGTCCCGTCCCCGGACACCCGATCGTCCGGCGTACTGCCCGACTCGGGAGGTGGACATGGCTCGACCGGTGCCCCTGGACGTCGACACCCTGCGGCGTGAGGTCGACGAGGGCCTCATCGACACAGTCGTCGTCGGCATCACGGACATGCAAGGACGCATGCAGGGCAAGCGGATCCATGCGGACCACTTCGTCAATGACACGTTGGCGCACGGCACGGAGGGATGCAACTACCTCCTCGCGGTCGACATAGACATGAACACCGTGTCCGGCTACGCGATGTCGTCCTGGGACTCCGGTTACGGCGACATGGTGATGCGCCCCGACCTCTCCACTCTGCACCGCATCCCCTGGCAGGAGGGCGCGGTGGGAGTGCTCTGCGACGTCCTCTGGGAGGACGGGTCCGACGTCGTCGCGTCACCGCGCCAGGTGCTTCGGCGCCAGGTCGATCGCCTTGCCGACGCCGGCATGGCGGCGTTCGTCGGCACCGAGTTGGAGTTCATCGTCTTCCTCGACAGCTACGAGGAGGCGTGGGAGGCGGGCTATCGCGATCTCACGCCAGCCAACCTGTACAACGTCGACTACTCCATCCTGGGTGGTGCCCGGGTCGAGCCGCTGCTGCGCCGTATCCGGTTGGCCATGGCCGGTGCCGGCTTGGAGGTGGAGAGCGCCAAGGGGGAGTGCAACCTGGGCCAGCACGAAATCGCCTTCAAGTACAACGAGGCGCTGACCACGTGCGACCGCCACACGATCTACAAGACCGGAGCCAAGGAGATCGCCGCGCAGGAGGACGTCTCGCTCACCTTCATGGCCAAGTACAACGAGCGCGAGGGCAACTCGTGCCACATCCACCTGTCCTTCCGTGGGCTCGACGGATCGATGGTGATGGCGGACGACGCAGCATCGGACGGCATGTCACCGCTGGGCCGCTCCTTCGTCGCGGGCCAGATTGCTCACATGGAGGAGCTCACCCTGCTCTTCGCTCCCCAGATCAACTCCTACAAGCGCTTCGTCGAGGGGTCCTTTGCGCCGACCGCGATCAAGTGGGGACGTGACAACCGCACGTGCGCGCTGCGCCTGGTCGGCCACGGCCCCTCACTGCGACTGGAGAATCGCGTGCCGGGCGGCGACGTCAACCCCTACCTCGCGACCGCGGGCATCATCGCGGCAGGTCTCGACGGCATCGATCGCGGATTGGATCTCGAGCCGGCATTCGAGGGCAACGCCTACGTCGCCGACGCCGCTCGCGTGCCCACCAGCCTCGGCCGGGCAGTCGAACTCTGGGAGGGCTCCGACTGGATTCGCGAGACCTTCGGGGAAGAGGTCCAAGACCACTACGCCAGGATGGGACGCGTGGAACTCGAAGCCTTTGGCCGTGCCGTGACCGATTGGGAGCGTTACCGGGGGTTTGAGCGACTGTGACCGCTGTCATCAGCCCGATCAGCGGGCAGCAGATCGCCGACGTACCCTCCGCCTCGCTGGAGGAGACCGACGCCGCCATCGTCCGCGCGCACGCCGCCTTCCCGGCCTGGCGAGCGGTGTCTCCGGGCGATCGGGCCCGGCTCCTCCGCCGGTTCAGCCAGGTCGTCGAGGACCACATCGAGGAACTTGCTCAGCTCGAGGTGACCAACGCCGGGCACACCATCGGCAACGCGCGCTGGGAGGCCGGCAACGTCCGCGACGTGCTCGCCTACTACGCCGGTGCGCCCGAGCGCCTCTTCGGTCGCCAGATTCCCGTGGCCGGTGGAGTCGACATGACCTTCCATGAGCCCATCGGGGTCGTCGGCGTGATCGTGCCGTGGAACTTCCCGATGCCCATCGCCGGCTGGGGTTTCGCGCCCGCACTCGCGGCGGGGTGCACCGTCGTGCTCAAGCCCGCCGAGGTCACCCCCCTGACCGCCATTCGGCTCGGCGAACTCGCCCTTGAGGCGGGGATCCCCGAGGGTGTCTTCACCGTCGTGCCCGGCAAGGGATCGGTGGTGGGTGAGCGCTTCGTCACCCACCCGCTCGTGCGCAAGGTGGTCTTCACCGGCTCCACCGAGGTCGGTGAGCGCGTCATGGCGGGTTGCGCGCCGCAGATCAAGCGCGTCACTCTCGAACTCGGGGGCAAGAGCGCCAACATCATCTTCGCCGACTCCGACCTGGAGCGGGCGGCTGCCACCGCGCCGTACGGCGTCTTCGACAACGCGGGCCAGGATTGCTGCGCGCGTTCGCGCATTCTGGTGGAGCGCTCGGTCTTCGATCGGTTCATGGGCCTGCTCGAGCCGGCCGTGGCCGGTGTGCGCGTCGAAGACCCCTCACTGGATTCCGCCGAGATGGGTCCGCTCATCACGGCGGCTCATCGCGAGACGGTCGCGTCGTTCGTCGACGCCTCGCAGGTTGCCTTCCGCGGTGCATGCCCGGACGGTCCCGGGTTCTGGTACCCGCCGACTGTGCTGGCGGCATCGGAGTCCGACCGCGCGTACCGCGAGGAGATCTTCGGGCCGGTCGTCGTCGTG
>JBIKKK010000259.1:0-2511 GCA_044360385.1 Candidatus Nanopelagicales bacterium | reverse complement strand
CGTCTAGTAGATGACCATGCAGTCATGTACTATCGCGACATGGCGAGTGAGATCCTCAGGCTTGGCGGCGTGGCCGTGCACAAGACGGGGGCCGGTCCGGGAATAGTCCTGCTGCACTCCAACGGCGGTGACCACCGCGACTTCGATGCCATCATCCCTGCGCTCGCGCGGACACGGACCGTCTACTCCATCGACTGGCCTGGTCATGGAGACAGCGATCCCGCAGCCGACGTCACGGCGTGCGGGCTGGCAGACCTCCTTCCGAGCCTGCTCGAGGACCTCGGCGGCGGTCCCTTCGTGCTCGTCGGCAACTCGGTCGGCGGCTTCGCAGCGCTCCGGACGGCCCTCGCCCATCCCGATCTGGTGAGCAGGCTCGTGCTTGTCGATCCAGGTGGGTTCACGCCGCGTACGCCGTTCATGTTCGCGACGTGCCGCCTCTTCGGCAGTGAGCGCGTGGCGCCCACGGTGATGCGCCAGTTGCCACGCCTCTACCTCCGCCGCCCCGGTCCGGACGTCGCAGCAGTACGCGAGCGATCCGTGACCGCGTCGCGGTCGCCCAGTCAGGTGGACACCTTTGCCGGGATGTGGCGCAGCTTTGCTGATCCCGCTCACGATGGCCGGCGCGGGGCAGAGCAGCTGACCGTGCCCACGCTGCTGATCTGGGGCAAGCGCGACCCGGTCCTGCCGTGGCTCATCGATGGCCGTCGGGCGGCCAAGGCGCTGCCAGGATCCACGGTGGTCACGATGCCGTGCGGGCATCAGCCCCACATCGAGATGCCCGAGGACTTCCTGAAAGTGCTGGAGGAGTTCCTCGCTGCGCCGACTCCGGCGTCCGCATGAGTCCCACACAGGTGCGTCGCCGCGGCCCCGGATCGCGCGCCGGAGGCGATCATCCGACTCGCCGTGAACTCGTGGACGCGGCTGCCAACATCGCGGACGTGGAAGGACTGGCCGGCCTGTCGGTGGAGACCGTCACTCGGGCAGCCGGTCACGCCAAGGGCACCTTCTACGTCCACTTCAACGATCGCTCGGAACTGCTCGTGGTCCTGCATCGACGCTTCCACGATGAGCTCTTCGCTGGAATTCGTGCGATGACACACGGCATGCCACGCGGACCCGAGCGGGCACGAGCCAGCATTCGCGGCTTTCTCGATGGATGTCGCCAACAGCCAGGCGTGCGATCGATGCTCCTGCAGGCGCGTGCCCTCCCGGAGATCGCCGAACTGGTGCGCGAGCGCAATGACGAGGCGAGCCGAGAGCTCGCTGCTGACCTCGCAGGAGTGACCCCATCGCCGCGAGATACGGCGCGGCTGCTCGTCGCGGCGACCGCCGAGGTCGCGTTGCAGGAGCTCGAAGCCGGCAAGCGCCTGCCGCGGCTGCGCGCTGCGCTGCTCGCCCTGGTGCCCGACTGAGGGACGCTGGGAGTCAGGCCCCGACGTCGGCGGGAGTGCCGCCGGTGATGCGCACCAGCTCATCGAAGGACGTCGGGAAGACATAGTGCGGGTGGCCGCCCGCCGCCCACACTTCGTCGAACTGCGCGAGATCGATGTCGACGATCGTGCGCAGGGAAGCGGGGTGGCCGATGAGCGCGACGCCGCCTGTGGCTTCTGCAACTGGTAGACGCGGCACGAGGATCGTCGATGGCGCGGCTACGCCCAGGTCACCGGGCCTTGGGCGAGGACGATGCGCTGACCTGCTTCTGATTGCCAGAGGGAGAGCACTCCTTCCAGGCCCTTGTGGGAGCGCAGCACCGGGGGATTCTGCGCCAGGCTCACCCGCTCGTCGGACGAGGCCCAGATGAATCCGCACGTGCCGCCGCAGGCGCACTCGTCGAACGCGACAGCGGCACCTTCCTTCACCCATCTCATGGCCTCCGCGGGCTCGATGCTCGACGAGACGAGTTGGTATGCGGTGCCGCCCGCTGCGATGAGTTGGCCGTCATGGATGCCCGGTGGCAGGCGCTTGGACGGGGTCGGCCCCGGTGTGGATTCCGCTGCGGAGATCATCTCCGCCATCGTGCTGCGCTCCCTGCGTCGAGCCACGCCGCCCTCCCTTGCCTGCGCGCCACGCGGTGATTTCCAGGCTAGCCCGGAAGAGACATTCGTGCGAGGTACGCCGTAGGCGTGGACGGCTGAAGGAGAGAGCTACGCCCCGACGTCGGCGGGGGTGCCACCGGTGATGCGCACGAGTTCGTCGAACGTCGTGGGGAAGACGTAGTGCGGATGGCCGCCCGCTGCCCACACCTCGTCGTACTGGCCGAGATCGATGTCGACGATCGTGCGGATGGGCGAAGGGTGCGCAAGTGGCGCAACGCCCCCTGTGGTTTCTGCAACCCGGGAACTAGAGCTCGATATCGAGCCGCTTGGCGATCTTCCGACATCTGCTTGAGACCGACGCTGCTCCCATCTTGTTGAGCTTTCGTAGCCGCGGCGCGAAGTCTGACTCGAGTTTGCCGTCAACTTCGACGAATTGGGCTGCGGCTTCAAGTCCGTAGTAGGCGACGATCTTGCT
>JBIKKK010000258.1:0-2515 GCA_044360385.1 Candidatus Nanopelagicales bacterium | reverse complement strand
CCAGGGAGAAGTCGGGCTCGACGCCGGTGGTGTCGCAATCCATCATGAAGCCGATGGTGCCGGTGGGTGCGAGCACGGAGGCCTGGGCATTGCGCCAGCCGTTGACCTCGCCGACGCGCAGGCACTCGGCCCACTCCTTCTCGGCGAGCTTGAGGACATCGGCGTCCAGGCTGGTGGAGGTGCGCACCGAGTCGGTCGCCGCGGCGTGCTTGCGCATGACGCGCTTGTGCGCCTCGGCGTTGCGGGCGTAGCCCTCGTAGGGGCCGACCACGCCGGCGAGCTCAGCCGAACGGCGGTACGACGTGCCGGTCATGAGGGAGGTGATCGATGCTGCGAGCGCACGGCCGCCATCGGAGTCGTAGGGCAGGCCTACGGCCATGAGCAGCGCGCCGAGGTTGGCGTAGCCGATGCCGAGCTGGCGGTAGTCGCGCGTGGTGCGCCCGATCGCCTCGGTCGGGAAGTCGGCGAAGCAGATGGAGATGTCCATCGCGGTGATGACGAACTCCACCGCGCGACGAAAGCTCTCGGCGTCGAAGGTGCCGTCCTCCTTCAGGAACTTCAGGAGGTTGAGCGAGGCGAGGTTGCAGGAGGAGTTGTCGAGGCTCATGTACTCCGAGCAGGGGTTGGACGCGGTGATGCGGCCGGTCTCGGGGTTGGTGTGCCAGTCGTTGATGGTGTCGTCGTACTGGATGCCCGGATCGGCGCACGCCCACGCCGCCTCACTCATCGTGCGGAAGAGTGTCTTGGCGTCGACCGACTCGATGACCTCACCGGTCTTGCGGCCACGCAGGCCGAAGTCAGTGCCATCTTCGACGGCCTTCATGAACTCATCGGAGACACGAACGGAGTTGTTGGCGTTCTGGTACTGGACGCTCGTGATGTCAGCGCCACCGAGATCCATGTCGTAGCCCGCGTCGCGCAGCGCGCGGATCTTGTCTTCCTCGCGGACCTTGGTCTCGATGAACTCCTCGATGTCGGGGTGGTCCACGTCAAGGACGACCATCTTGGCCGCGCGGCGCGTGGCGCCACCGGACTTGATGGTGCCCGCGGACGCGTCAGCGCCGCGCATGAAGGAGACGGGGCCCGATGCCGTGCCGCCGGAGGAGAGCAGCTCCTTGGAGGAGCGGATGCGCGAGAGGTTGAGGCCGGCGCCGGAGCCGCCCTTGAAGATCAGGCCCTCCTCGCGGTACCAGTTGAGGATCGAGTCCATGGTGTCGTCGACGGCGAGGATGAAGCAGGCCGAGACCTGCTGCGGTGCCGGCGTACCGACGTTGAACCAGACGGGCGAGTTGAAGCTGAAGACCTGGTGCAGCAGCATCCAGGTGAGCTCGTGCTCGAAGATCTCCGCATCCTCGGGGGTCGCGAAGTAGCCGTACTCGCGGCCGGCCTGGGTGTAGGTGAGCACCACGCGGTCGATGAGCTGGCGCAGGCTTGACTCACGCGTATCGCTGCCCACAGCGCCGCGGAAGTACTTGGTGGTGACGATGGTGGAGGCGTTGATGCTCCAGAAGTCGGGGAACTCCACGCCGCGCTGCTCGAAGACGGTCTCGCCGGTCTTCCAGTTGGTCTGCACGACATCGCGACGCTCCCACGTCACATCGTCATAGGGATGGACACCCGGCGTGGTGAACAGGCGCTTCATGGTCAGCCCTGTGCCCGTGCCTGTGATGGCGGGGCTGTTGCTCAGATCGGTCATGCGGGTGTCTCCCTCGGTGGTGTGGGCAATGCGTGGTGCGTGTCAGTGAGTCGTCGGTGAAGCGAGATCAGGTGCATCAATTTCTGTTGGGTCGATATCTGTCGGGTCGATGAGATCTGGGTGCCCGGCGAGCTCGGCCTCGGAACGCAGGAGCGCGATCTCGGCCTCGAAGTCGGCGAGCGATTCGAAGGATCGGTAGACGGACGCGAAGCGGAGGTAGGCGATTTCGTCGAGTTCGCGCAACGGGCCGAGGATCGCGATGCCCACCTCCTCGGCCGGCACCTCCGCGGCCCCGGTGGCACGCAGGGCGTCCTCGACACGCTGGGCGAGGAGGGCCAGATCGTCGTCGCTCACGGGGCGGCCCTGGCAGGCCTTGCGTACGCCGGAGACGACCTTGGAACGACTGAAGGGCTCGGTGGCACCTGAGCGCTTCGAGACTGAGAGGACGGCCGTCTCGGCGGTAGTGAACCGCTTGCCGCACTCCTGGCACTCGCGGCGACGGCGGATGGCGGCCCCGTCGTCGGCCGTGCGGGAGTCAAGGACCCGGGAGTCCCCGCCACGGCAATAAGGACAACGCATGGGGACCTCCCTCCGGCGACAGAAGGGCCACCCGGAGATGGCCCTGTGGGGCTAGATAGGGGGCCATCGGTGGATGGCCCTGTGGACGACCTGAGGACAGACTGTGCACTTCCGACCACAACCTGTGGAGGACTTACACCCTTGTCGCTACTAGATGTAGGGGGACATTAGACCCTACCTAGGACATCTGCAAGACCCCAAATCGGCGTGTCGCAGTCACCTCCCCCGTCACACCTGCCC
>JBIKKK010000257.1:0-2524 GCA_044360385.1 Candidatus Nanopelagicales bacterium | reverse complement strand
GACCTGATGCCTGCTGCCGCAAGCGCAGCGGGGACCGCGGTCACGAGGAGGAGAGTGCCCAGGCCCGCGAAGAAGATGCCCAGCGACAGGCGGATGGCTCCCCAGGTGCTCATCTGCCAGGGGCCACGGTGAGGATGCCGAGGCACATCTCATCCGTCGTGCCTTCTCCCCAGGTGATGTAGCGCGGGTCGGTGCCCTCGAGTGCGGGCAGTTGGCTGCGGAGTTTGGCATCGTGGGTGCACGTCACGGTGAGCGTGTCTCCCGCAGCGAGATCGAAGGGCTCGGCCAGCGGTCGGGCGCCCTGGTTGTCGAAGTCCCACATGTCAATGTCGAGGAGGGTCTCCTCGTCGGGCTTGCCCGCGTTAGCGACGATGCTGATCTCGCGGCCGAGGAGGTGCATGTGGCCCGCGGATGCATAAACGGTCACCGGTGCATCGACCGAGTGGGTGCACGATTGAGTCGCACCCGCGCGCGGCTCCACGAGATCTCCGTCGCAGATCAGCTGAAGGCCCCAGATGGTGCGCAGGGACTCCCCGCCGAAGCGCTCGATGGTGTCCTCAACTGCAGCGTCTCGGTCGCACAGCGGCCCCGACTCGCCGGGCAGGCACGGCAACTCGACCGGTGCGGGCAGCAGCATGGTCTCGAGCGGCTTCAGGTCGCTATCGCCTGGCACGGTACGCAAACGGACTGACGTGGAGTCAGGGCCCTGTCCGGCGAGCAGGTTGTAGTGCACCTGA
Organism: Candidatus Nanopelagicales bacterium; assembly: GCA_044360385.1. GTDB lineage: Bacteria > Actinomycetota > Actinomycetes > S36-B12 > S36-B12 > Mxb001. Next base: position 1,787 of record JBIKKK010000257.1, on the reverse strand, counting down.
AGGATGACGCTGCTCCCCTTCTCCAGGAAGACACCCGTGCCCTCGGGGTAGCGCGCTTCCCGTCCTCCCGGTGCCCACGCAGCGAGCCACGGGGCAGAGTCGAGGGAACGCACGGCATTGCCACCGGCGGACGGCAGGTCGGGTCCGCCGAAGCAGCTCCAGCCCTGGCCGGGCGTGTCGGCATCGCGCTGCTGCGCCGCCTGGATCTGCTGGGGACGCACGCGGTACAAGATCGCGTGGTGCACCACTTCCGCGTTGTCCGGCACGAAACGCACACCGGTGATGAAGCGGTCCTCCGGCACCCCCGTGTCGAGGAGGAAGCATCGGTAGTCGTCGGTCGCCGTGCTCTCGCTGGTAGGTGTGTAGGGCTCCGCCAGTCCCACGGTCACGATGCCAGCCTCGTCGATACCGCCGGGTGCCGCGCCCGGGTCGACCTCCGCCGCCGGGTCAGCCGATGACGCTGCCGGAGTGGTGGGCCCCTCGCCGGTGCTCCCGCTCGGCACGGCACTGCACGCGGCGAGCACGAAGCATGCCGCCAGGGCGACGGGCGCGAGTGCGACGGGCATGGAGGCGAGGCGAATGCTCATCGGGCCATGCTACGGGTACTTGCCCGGATGTACGCGGCGACGGCTGCCGCCGCGGCGACGTTGAGTGAGTCTTCCGATGACGCCATGGGGATGCGGGCCCTCCGCCACGAAGCCGAGAGCGCCCCGACACTCAGCCCGGGCCCCTCCGAGCCGAGGAGGAGCGCGACGTCGCCGGGCGTGGCGTCCCCGAGGACCGCGGACAGGTCCGCCTCGCCTTCAGGGGTGAGGGCAATGAGTCGACGACCCGCGGAGATGTGCTCCAGGGTGAGCGCCCAATCGTCGCTTCGCGCCCAGCGGCACCGAAGCACAGCACCCATCGACGACTTCACAGAACGCCGGTAGAGGGGGTCGGCGCACCCGGGCGAGAGGACGACGGCATCGATGCCCTGGACGACCGCGGACCTGATCGCCAGCCCGACATTGGTGGGGTCGACCAGGTCCTCCAGGACCAGCAGGTCACCGGGCTCGGACAGCACTGCGTCCACACCCAGCGACGGTGGACGCTGAACCGTTGCCAAGGCTCCACGGTGGACCCGGTATCCCGTGACATCGCGCAAGAGGTCGTCATCTGCCACGAGCACATTCACGTCGACACCTGCCAGCACATCGGTGAGGCGCGGCAGCCAGCGCCGTGACGTGAGCACGGAGAGCAGGCGCAGCCCCCGGGCCACGCATCTCTCGATCACGAGGTGGCCCTCCGCCATGAAGACACCGCGCTCGGGCTCGATCCTCTGCCTCAAGTCCATGTCCGTGAGCCTCAGGTAGTCCACGACGCGCGGGTCGTCTGTGCTCTCCACCTCTCGGGGGTCGATCCTCATGGGACGTCCGGATTCATGGTGCCTCCGGATTCATGGTGCCTCCGGCCCGCGCGCGGCCTCCTGCTCGAGCAGAGCCTCCCGGTCGGAGAGCCGCGCGAGGCCGCGTACCGGCTGCGCCATCCGCGGGTGGCGTGCCCACGCCTGCTCGTGGCGGGCGATGAAGGCCCAGTAGCCGGCGGTGACCGGGCAGGCCTGCTCCCCCACGCGTCGATCCGGTCGGTAGGCGCAGCCTCCGCAGAAGTCGGTCATCCGCTTGATGTACGCCCCGCCCGCGGCGTACGGCTTGGTGGCCATGCGTCCTCCGTCGGCGTGCAGCGCCATGCCGACAACGTTGGCCGCCATCACCCATGGATAGCCGTCCACGTAGTTCGACGTGAACCAC
>JBIKKK010000076.1:0-9534 GCA_044360385.1 Candidatus Nanopelagicales bacterium | reverse complement strand
ACCAAGGCCGAGCTCATGCAGGCCTTCGAGGACCATCAGGCCGGTCGCCTCGGCTCCATTCCTGCCGCGCACACGAGCGTCGACGCGAGCACGCCCGACGCGTGAGCGACGGGCACATCGCGTGCGCACCACGTGCTCACCACTAAGGGCACATCACTTTCCGGCGCACGCCTCTTGAGCGAATGCCGTCAGGTCGGCCACAGCAGCGTCGAGTCCCTCGGGTCGCACTGACGCGAGCTCCTGGGCGAGCGCGTCACCCGTCGTGCCCGCTCCCTGGGCCTGGACGAGCGTGTCGACGATCCGTTGCGCGGCCGTCTGCACTGTCGTGAGCGACTCCTTGGACGCGCCCTGGAGCTGGTTGACGGCATCGAAGGTGAGGCTGTTGATCCGCGCGCCGATGGGCTGGAGGTTGGTGGGGGTCTCCCCTGCCGCAATACCGGCGTCGAGCTGGTCGTAGGCGTCCTCGAGCGCGGCCACGCTCGCAAGGACGGTCCCGCACTGCACAGACGCACTCGGCTCCGCGGCCTGCTCGGCCTGCTGCGCCGACGTGCAGGCCGTCAGTGCGAAGGGCGCCAGCCCGATGAGGAGTCCGCCCACGTACGCCGTGACGCCGCGGGCAATCGGATGCCTGGTCATGCGTGGACCCTGGCACGGCGAAGTGAAACCTGGCTGGACACAGGGTGAAGTTCAGGAGACGGCAGCGTCGGGTGACTACTTGTCCGCCGTCGAGATGGCCACGTGCGCGCCCGCGCCGAGGACCGCCATCGACATGATCCCGACACCGAAGAGCGCCACATCGGCAAACGACGAGCCACCGATCGCGCGCAACGCGAGCACGATGATGATGGCGTCCATCAGTGCGGCGGCCACCATGAGTGACATCGCCAAGCGCCCCTTGAGGCCCCAGTCCTTGAGGAGAGTCAGCAGGCATACGCCGAAGACGATGACGGCGGCAAGCGGCCCGCCGAGGATGAGACCGCCCACCCCGGCGGCAAGGCCGAAGCTTCCCCCGACGGTGTAGAGGAGGAAGGCACCCGCGACCGCACCCAGGGGTCCGGCCAGTGCGGTGAGTCCAACCGTCCACCAGCCACGGGATTCCATAGCGTCAGTCTGCCGGGTGCGGAGCGGATGCGCGACGCAGCCCGACGGGAGCGCCTAGCCGGCCTGACGAGCCGCGGCCCTGAGCGCGAGGTAGGCCCCGCCGCCCAGCGCGCCCACCGCGATGATCGCCACGACGACGAGACCGATCTCGGGAGTGGGCATGCCGACTGTCACCCGCAGGCCGATAAGCACAATGATCGCCTCGGCGAGCACTGCGGCAAGCATCACGAGCACGGCGATCCACCGGCGCAGCGGCCGCTCTCTCATGAGCGTGATGAGACAGATCACGAAGACGACGAACGCCGCGAGTGGCGCGCCCAGCCAGAGGCCCACGACTCCCCCCGCGAGAGACGCCATGCCCCCCGTGGTCGCATCCGCCCAGCGCGCGAGACCCAGGCCCAATCCGATGCTGCCGAGGGGACCTGCCAGTGCGGTGATAATCACGGTCCACCAGCCGCGCGGCTCCACGGCGTCAGTCTGCACCCTGGTGGGGAGTGCCACACGTGTGCAGGCACACACTCGAGCCTGAGCGCTCCTTCTCGAGATGAGGGATGCGGGCTTCCGTGGCACGATGAAGTCGTGCCCAGGATCGCCGCTCCCACCCTCGCAGAGCATCGCGAGCGTCGCCGCGATGCTCTCGTGGAGGCGGCCGCCAGCGTTATGCGCGAGTCCGGCACGGTGACCATGGGCGTCGTCGCCGAGCGCACGGGCCTGTCACGCTCCGCGGTCTACGAGTACTACCGATCCGCCGCCGACCTCATCGCCGACGTCGTGGTCGACGAGCTCACCGCGTGGATCGACCACCTTGATGCCACGGTCGCCGACATCGAGGACCCTCGTGCGCGCCTCGAGACATGGATCCGCGCATCCCTGGCCTACGTCGCCGACGGTCGCCATGCGCTTGTGCGCGCCGCGGGCGGCGCCACCCTGCCACCTGTACGCCGCGCCCAGGTGCAGTCGCTCCACCGTCAACTCGCCGCACCCGTACACGCCGCGCTAGGCGACCTGGACGTCGCCGATGCCGACCGCATCGCCGCCTACATCTGGAGCGTGATCGAGATGGCGACACGACACATCGAGGCCGGGCGTCCAGCGGACGACGAGGTTGACGCTGCCATTGCCTTCGCCATGGCCGGCATCAACCCTCGTTGCTAGTCCACTCGGTCCACCTACCGGGTGAGACGGAAGCTGATCTCCCGCTCGTAGGGAGCCCACCGGTCATCGCCCGGAGATGTGATGGTCACCGTGCAGGTCCCCGACTTCTTCAGGGCGCGAATCTTGCCGGTCTGGCTCACCTCGCATGCATCCGAAGCCAACGACACCGTGAGTCCGGACTTCAAGGTCACTACGAAGTCGCTCGCCCTAGCGTTGGACACCCTCGGCTGCCACGCACGCTTGATGACCTGTCCGCGGATCTTGGCGACGGCCCAGTCCTTGGCCCGGGGACCGACTTCGGCGAAGGAGGTGTTGAAGGTGGTGATGTACGCCGGATTGACGCTCTGAGCACCGGCGCCCAGTGTGTAGATCGCGCACATGTCCCTACGGCAATCCACGGCAGTCGTGCCGTCATCACCGGCCTGAGGGTTGGGGTTCTTGCCCAGGAACTCCGCGTTGACAACGATGGGTCGCGTCGTCGTCTGAGCCGTAACAGCGGCGACGACGTACATCAGCGTGCCCTCGCTGGCATCACAACGGGTCGGAACGGGGCGCGCCCCGGGGGGAGGCACCAGGCAGTGGAATGCGTAGATGCCGACATTGGCCGGCAGGTTGCTCACGGCCATCGCGACGGATGAGCTCGGCGGCAGGTCCGCGAGGGTCCCGCGGTTGGCGATGCCGTTGGCCGTGACGCTGAATCCATCGGCCGATGCGACCTGCGCCGCGGTCAGGCTCGTGGCCGTGACGGCCAGAACTGCCGCACCGAGTGCGGCCATTCTCATCGTGCGCATGCGCTCTCCTTGTCGTGCGCTGATTCGAATAACGGACACCCCTCCACGGCGAGAGGCCTCTATCTGAACGTCACGGAGACCGCGACGTCCCAGGTGCGGTCATTCGCGCGGGTGTGATCGGCGCGGGCCACCACCGCACATCGCACTACGCGGCAGTCGTAGGAGCCGATGCGCGGAATCACCTTGATCCGCACACTGAACTTGCCGCCACGCTTGTAGGGAATGGCAAGACTCGATCCGTAGGGCGGCGGGTTCGATGAGATCCAAGCCGAGGCCTGCGAGCTGCCGTCCTGGTCGACGCCGCCACCGCACGGGGTGGGCTTGACTCCGGGGCGCGGCATCACGCACAGGCCGACGTAGACCCCGACGAGTTCGCTGAATCCACGACCTCTCACCTTGATCGACTGGCCCGTGGCTGCCAGGCGTGCGGTCGGAGTGACGGTGAGCGTCTGGCCCTTGCGGCCCTGCGCGCTCGCGCGGGGGACGACGGTGCGGGAGTAGGCGTCGGACGCGGCTGTCGTGTCCCAGGCGTTAGGGGCTTCGGCGGTCCGCGACGAGGGAGTGGCGGATGGAGCCGTCGGGGATGCGCTAGCAGCCTGCACGAGAGAGAGCACTGCCGCCACCACGGCGGTAGCCGCGAGCGTGACGACGAGGCGACGCATAACTTCACGCTAGACAGCATGGGTGCCGATTCGCCTGACACCGTGTCGGCATGATGCCGACGCAGTGTCGGGAACACCCCCGCGCCTACTAGCAATACTGAGTGGATGCGTGTGCGCCGGACCCTCCCCGCGATATATCGCCGGAGTCGTGGCCTCCCGGCAGCGGTCGCCGCCCTCGCGTCCATCGCCCTGGTGCTCTCGGCGTGTAGCAGTTCTGCTTCGGACAGCACGGCTGCCTCCCCCAGCGCCGCTGCCTCTGACAGCGCGGCCTCGGGCGCGGCCAGCAACGGCTCGGCGGGCAGCGAGTCCGGACCCGCCGCGCGCACCGAGCCGGACGAGCCCATCGTCATCACCGCCGCAGACCTCCCCGCGATCACCTCGCTCGCTGCTCCGACCGCGCAGACACCGCAGCGGATCGTGAGCCTCGCGACGGGAGTAGGCGAGACGCTCGTCGCCCTTGGTGTGGGTGATCGTGTCGTCGGGCGCGACGAGACCAGCGAGGTGCCCAGTGACGCGGAGGTCGTGACGCAGGCACACAACGTCTCGGCCGAGCGAGTTATCTCGCTGGCTCCCGATCTCGTCATCGTTGACGCACGGACGACACCGCCGGAGGCCCTGGACCAAATCGAGGCGGCGGGTGCGCGCATCGTCGAGGTGCCTGAGGCCTGGACCCTCGCGGATATGGCACCACGCACGCGGGCCATCGCCGACGCCGTCGGCGTCGATGCAGCCCCCCTGCTTGCGACACTCCCGACCGACGCAACACTGCCGACCGACGCAACACTGCCGACCGACGCAACACTGCCGACCGACGCAACACTGCCGACCGACGTTGCGACCGACGCGAGCCCGGTCACCGGCGACCCGACGGCGGACGCCCCTCGCGTGGCCTTCCTCTACCTGCGCGGCACCTCCGCCATCTACCTGCTCGGTGGCGAGGGCTCGGGGGCCGACGCGCTCATCACCGCCGCGGGCGGGATCGATGTGGGCGCGGAGGACGGGCTCGAGGCATTCACGCCGCTCACCGCGGAAGCACTCGTCGCACTCGATCCCCATGTGCTCCTCGTGATGACGGGGGGACTCGAGTCCGTCAACGGCATGGAGGGCCTCCTGGCCCTCCCCGGAGTCGCGCAGACGACGGCGGGGCGCGAGCGCCGCGTCGTCGCGGTCGATGACGAGGTGCTGCTCTCCTACGGACCCCGCACGGGTGCACTGGTCGAGCTGCTGCGGTCCGCGATCAGTTCTGCCGCACGGATGTCATGACGGCTCGCCTCCCCACGGCGGTCGTGCTCGCCGTGCTCGCGCTGGTTCTCGTCATCGCGGCAGGCGCGGCCCTGCTGGTCGGTGCTGCAGACACCTCCAGCGTCATCATCACCGAGATCCGCGCACCACGCATCGCACTGACGCTCGTCGTGGGAGCAGGCCTGGGCATCTCCGGTGCACTCCTGCAGGGCACACTGCGCAATCCCTTGGCCGACCCCGGCATCATCGGCGTCTCCGCGAGCGCCGCGCTTGGCGCGGTCATCGCGATTGCCTTAGGGGCGGCGATCTGGCCCGGCGGATCGACCGGGATGCCCCTGTCGGGTTTCCCCTGGATCGCTGCGCTCGGCGCGACGCTCGCAGGACTTGCAGGCATGGCACTGGTGCTGTGGATCGCCCGTGTGGGATCAGGACGCACCGAGGTCGTGATGCTCGTGCTCGGCGGTGTCGCGGTGACGGCCTTCGCGGCGGCACTGGTCTCCGTGGTGGTCGCCGTCTCCGACACCGCGGGTGCACGCTCGACTACCTTCTGGACCGCCGGCAGCCTCGCGCTGGCCACCTGGCCCGGCGTATGGACCACCCTCCCCTTCCTGGTGCTGGCGCTGGTGCTCGCAGGGCTGGTGGCGCGCAACCTCGACGTGCTCGCGCTCGGTGATCGCGCGGCGAGAGCCGCGGGCGTCGATGTCGACAGGACACGCCTGCTCGCGCTGGCCGGCGCGGTGCTCGCGGTGTCCGCGGGCGTGGCCGTCGTGGGCGTGATCGCCTTCGTCGGCCTCGTGGTCCCGCATGCAGTGCGCATACTCATCGGCCCGCGACACGGTGCGCTGCTCGTCGGCTCCGCGCTCGCGGGTGCGCTGCTGCTGCTCGTGTCTGACACGATCGCGCGTACGGCGGTTTCACCCGTCGAACTCCCCCTCGGCGTGGTCACGGCGGTCATTGGCGCTCCCGTGTTCGTCGTTCTGCTACGCCGCACGCGCGCTGCCCAAGGAGGCTGGGCATGATCGCGCGCGTCGAGGCCCACGGGGTGAGCGTGCGGGATCGGCTCGTCGATGTCAGTGTCGCTGTCGCCCCCGGTGAGGTGCACGCGCTCGTCGGGCCCAACGGTTCGGGCAAGTCGACGCTGCAGGCTGTGCTTGCCGGCGATCTCTCACCCGACTCCGGCACCGTCCTCCTCGAGGGTGAGTCGTGGTCGCGCACAAGCGCCCGGGTGGCGGCTCGTCGTCGCGCGCTTCTGGCGCAGGAGACACCCCTGGCCTTCCCCTTCACCGTGCGCGAGGTCGTGAGCTGGGGACGGCTGCCGTGGCGCGGCAGTGACGCAGCCACGCACGACACCGACGTGTTCGAGGCCGTCGTCGCCGAGCACCAGCTCGGGGAGTTGCTCGACCGACCTGTCACCTCGCTATCGGGTGGTGAGCGTGCACGCGTGCATCTGGCCCGCGTCCTGGCGCAGCGCGCACCGGTGTTGCTCCTCGACGAAGCAGATGCTGCGCTCGATCTCGCGGGCCAGGCTCATCTCGACGCCGCGATTCGCCGGCGCCGTGATGCTGGCGACGCCATCGTCATCGTGGGTCACGACCTCGGACGCCTGGCCGCGCTCGCGGACTCGGCCACGCTGCTCGCGCGTGGACGCGTCGTGGGACAGGGCCCAGCCGACACCACACTTACCGCGGAGACGCTCACGCGGGCATACGGCGTACCCGTGTCGTCGTCGATGGCCGACGGTCGGCGCTTCTTCTGGTCCGAGGGCTGAGTCAGCCTTCTGCAAGCAAGCGCTCGCGCAGCTCCTCGGGCATGCGGATCGGGCGACCGGTCTGGGCGTCGACGACGGCGAGACGCGTCGACGCCTCCGCTGCCACCTCGCCGTGCTCGTCAAGTATGCGATAGACGATGGAGTACGACGTGCGTGCCATGTCGGTGACACTCGCCTCGATCACAACCGGATCGCGGGAGTAGCCCAGCGGCTTGACGTGACGGATCTCCTGCGAGACGACGATCTGGGCGTAATCATCATTGACGACCGCGTCGAGCTCGCCGATGAGTCCCATGCGGGCTTCCTGCAGGTAGTCGTGATACGCGACGTTGTTGACGTGACCCAGTGGGTCGAGGTCGCTGAAGCGCCGCTGGATCTCGATGCGGGTCACTTGCGCGCCGTCACCGTGATCGTCTTGCTCTTCACGCCATTCGCGGATGTGTGGACCTGCATGCGGGCGGACGGCGCCTTGCCCTTCCATCGGTACTCGCCGGTCGCCGTGGTCTTTGCCCCGACTGCCTGCCTGACGAAGCGCGACTTCTTCTTGGTGAAGTCCTTGATGTGCACCGTGACGCGCGCACCCGGCCGCATCCCGCCCGTCGCACCGGAGAGCGTCAGCATCGCGCCGCGGAGCGAGCTCTTCACCGTCACCTGCGGCGGATAGGGCGAGTCTTCGACGTCGGCGGCCACGACCGTGGCGTCCGTGGTCGCGACACCGGCCCACGTGCCGTCTCCGCTACGACTCACATCGGCGGCGTAGGCCGTGTAGGGGAAGAGCGCGGTGACCGCCCCCATCCGTCCCTGCGGGTCGAGGGCCACCTCGAGTGCCCCGGTCTCCACTCCATCGACGAGGACTCCGAGCCCGGTGCCCACGCTGAGACTCCGATAGCCGGTGGACACGGCGATGCTCGTGGAGCCGGGGAGCGTGAACTCAAGCGGCAGCTCTTGACGCACGCGACCCGTCGCCGGATCGAGCGCCACGACCGCCGAGCGGCGCGTGCCGTCACTCGGGCCAATCACCGCACCGGCGTAGAGCAGCGTCCCCGTCCGTGCGAGGGAGAGCGACAGAAGGAGCGTCTCGGGTCCCTGCGCCGTGAGTTCCGTGACGGCTCCGCTCGCGAAGTCGACGTAGGCGAGGCGCCCTGAATCGCTGACGACGTAGGTCCCACTGCCATCAGGAAGGGGGGCGAGCTCCGTCGGATAGAAGTCCGGGGTGGCGATGCGCTTGACGATCTCGTAGTCGTTGAGGCTCGTGGCACTGACAACGACGATCTCACCCTCGAGGTCGGCCACGACGAGGCGCTTGACGTCGGGCAGGTAGACGATGTCGTCGGTGTTGACGGTGCCTATCCCGGCCCTCACCAACTCACCCGTGCCGACATCGATGACGTGGATATGCGAGTCGCCCTGGCAGACAGCCCACGCGTACGTCGCATCCGGTGCGATAGCCACATCGACCGGCCTGCAGCCGAGGGACGCATTCAGCGCCAAGCCCTCCAGCGGGATGAGCCCTACGACATCGGGTGCGCCGAATCCTGCAGCCGCCAACGTTCCATCATTGGCGACAGCGACGGCGCTGGGAACCGGGCCTGCGCTCCCGCCGACCTCGGGAGGCTGTGCGCTCGCGACGGGTGCCGTGAGGGCGATCGAGGCAAGTGCAGTGCACGCGAGAGCTACGGCGAGTCGCGTCGTGCCCGCGGCCAACCGCGACGTGCCCTTCACACGAGCACCGGGAAGAGCGGGTGATCCATCGGCACGCCCGCGGGCAACTCGTCAGCAAGTCCCGCGAACTCCGGCGAGGTACGCCACGCTCGCGGCGCGTGGACCATGTCGTCACCGAGGAAGCGCAGGCTGAAGGCCCGACGTAGGCTCTGCGACCCCGCCGCCCCGTGGAGCGTGAGCATGTGGAACCACACGGCATCGCCTGGCTCAAGCGGCCAGCCGAGGATCGGATAGGCATCGCGATCGTCATCGACACGCGGCAACTCGCCGAGCGTGCCCTCGGGGAACCACTTGGCCTGCTCGTCGCGGAAGGTGCGCGGCATGAGCCACGGCCCGAGGTGCGAGCCCGCAACGAACTCCAGCGTCGATTCACGCGGTACCGGATCGAGCGGCATCCACATCGAGACGTTCTGGCGGCCTTCGACGTTGTAGTAGGGCTGGTCCTGGTGCCACGGCGTGCGCTGCTTGGTCTTGGCCTCCTTTACGAGGAGGTGGTCGTGGTAGAGCCGCACGTGCTCACTCTCCATGAGCTCACGGGCGATGTGGGCGGCCGGAGAGGTGCGGATGAACTCCTCGTATTCCGGGATCCGCTGCCAGTTGCAGAAGTCCTCGACGAAGCGGCCGGTGTCGCTCTCCTCGCTTGCGACCGCGACCAGCGGGCCCGGCTCCGCCAGGTTGCGGGCGACTCCTGCGCGAACGAGGTCGACCTGCTCGGGCGTGAAGCAGCCCCGGATGACGACCGCGCCGTCTCGCGCATAGTCAGCGACGGCCTGCGAATCGACGTACGACATGGGGCGAGAGTAGCGCCGTGGACCAGGCGGGCCACGACGCCTGGGTCGGTACGTCGACGGCGCGTGCGGCCGCGGCAAGGTTGCCCGAGGGAATCTCTGCATCGCTGTGGATAGTGTCGGCAAGGTTGCTCGAGGGAATTCCTGCATCGTTGTGGATAGTGGCGTACGACGAAAACACTTCGCTCGTTGCAATGTGGAACACGGCGAACGACGCACTCTGACTGTCAGACCGCCGACGTAACGTCACGTCATGGACATCACCTCCGTCGCAATCACTCATTCCGCAGACACCGCCATCCACG
>JBIKKK010000075.1:0-9594 GCA_044360385.1 Candidatus Nanopelagicales bacterium | reverse complement strand
TGCCCGCGGAGTCGATCCTCGGCATTGCCTTGCGCGAGGACCCGGCACTGCTGGAGAGGGCGTTCTCTCGCGGTGTCATCCTCGCGACCCCGATGACGTTTCTCGCGCTGCTGCGCACCGTCTCGCACGTGTGGCGGCGCGAGGCGATCGCCGACAACGCCCGCGAGATCCATGCGCTCGGGCGCGAGCTCCACGAGCGCCTTGACGTGGCACTCGACCACCTGCGACGCATGGGCTCCTCGCTCGACAACACCGTGAGCCACTACAACCGCTTCGTGGGCTCCCTCGAGGGACGGGTGCTCGTCTCCGCACGGAGACTGGGTGAGCACGGCATCACTGACGCCCCTCTGCCCGACATCCCTCCGATCACCCAGCGGACCCGCGAGCCGGCGGCGACGGGCGGGGTCGTGCCAGTCCCGTAGCCTTAGCCGCTGTGAGCGAGACTTCGGCAGGCACGGGTCGCCTCTTCCGCTCCCTGCGTGCCGAGGGCGGCGCGGCCGATGCCGCCGTCCCGGCCCTGACCCTCGACCAGGCTGTGGGCCTGCGCACGGTGACTCTCGGCAGTGGCGGCGACTCCCTTGTGGCACCTCCCGTGGTCGTCCCTGCGGTGGTGGCAGCTCCCGTAGTCGCCGCTGTGGCGGCGCCCTCGTTTGCCGACGACCCCAGCCTGGAGTACGCCGAGGTTGCGCCGCGCCCTGACATCGTGGACGCCGGCGTCGAGGGAGCGAGCGCTCACGAGGACATTGCAGATGCGTCCGCCGGCACCGTCGCGGCGTCTGGACGACGTGCGCACGCCGCACCCGGAGTACGAGCGACGGGAGTGTGGCTCGTCGTCATCAGCGTCACTGTCGTGATGGGCTTCGCCGACGCACTCGTCGTGGGCCGCACTCAGTTGGGATGGCTCACCGGTATCTCCCTTCTGGCAGCGAGCGTCTACGGCGCGCTGGTCGTCCGCCGCGAGGACGCCATCATCGCCGTGATCGCGCCCCCGCTGGCCTTCTTCCTCGCGACCATCACCGCGGGCCAACTCACGCTGCCGCCCACCGGCGATCTGCTCGTGCGCGAGGCCTTCATGATCGTCACGACACTCGGCGCCAACGCCGCCTGGATCTTCGGGTCGACCCTGGTCGCACTGGCGATCGTGCTCGTGCGGCGCCGGCGCTCAGCGCCGGTTACGCCGAGCCCGCAGCCTTGATATCGCGCCGCAGCTCGGGCGGCAGGGCGAAGACGAGGGTCTCCTGCGCGGCGGTGACCTCTTCGACGTCACCGAATCCTCTCGCGGCGAGCCAATCGAGTACGCCATCGACGAGCACCTCGGGCACGGATGCACCCGAGGTCAGCCCCACTGTGGACACACCGTCGAGCCAGGCCTCATCGAGCTCCTCGACACCATCGACGCGATAGGAGGCACTCGCACCTGATTCGAGGCCGACCTCGACGAGGCGCACGCTGTTGGAGGAATTGCCCGAGCCCACCACGATGAGCAGGTCGCACTGCTCGGCAATCTCCTTCACCGCCGCCTGGCGATTTTGCGTCGCGTAGCAGATGTCGTCGCTCGGCGGGCTCTGCAGATGCGGGAAACGCTCCTGCAGCCGACCGACCGTCTCGAGGGTCTCGTCGACGGACAGCGTCGTCTGCGACAACCACACAAGTGGGCGCTCCGGATCCACGGTCACGTCTTCGGCGTCCGCGGGCGACTCGACCAGGGTCATGGCGTCGGGTGCCTCCCCCATGGTGCCCACGACCTCCTCGTGACCCTCGTGACCGATGAGCAGGATCTGCATGCCCTCGGCGGCGAAGCGCTTGGCCTCCAGGTGGACCTTGGTGACGAGCGGGCAGGTCGCGTCGATCGTCTTCAGGCTCCGCTCACCGGCCTCCGCATGGACCGATGGCGCGACCCCGTGCGCCGAGAAGACCACGGTCGACCCCTCGGGCACCTCGTCGAGCTCCTCAACGAAGACGGCCCCGCGCTCCTCGAGCCGGTGGACGACGTACTTGTTGTGCACGATCTGCTTGCGCACATAGACGGGGGGCCCGTAGAGGTCGAGGGCCTTCTCCACGGTCACGACGGCGCGGTCAACACCCGCGCAGTAGCCGCGCGGAGCTGCGAGGAGGACTTTGCCGGGCATAACGCCATCGTAAGGTGCGCGCCTCAGGCCGGCATCCGTGGCCGTAGCCTGCCCCCATGGCGCTCGAGACATCCCCGGAGTCCCCGGCCCCGGTGCGCACGGTCTCGCGGCTCCTCGCGGACTGGATCGGGCGACTCGGCGGGATATGGATCGAGGGCCAGATCGCGCAGATTTCTCGCCGCCCGGGCATGCGCACGCTTTGGCTCACGCTGCGCGACACCGACGCCGACCTCTCCCTGAGCGTCGTCGCCGAGACCACCGTCGTTGATGTCGTTTCCCCGCCGCTCGCCGAAGGCCAGCGCGTGATCATCTACGGCCGGCCGGAGTTCTACGCTGGCCGAGGCGCACTGCAGATCCGGGCACGCGAGATCCGGCCCGTAGGCCGCGGCGCCCTGCTCGAGGAGCTCGAGCGACTCCGGGCGCTCTTCCAGGCGGAGGGCCTCTTCGCTCCCGAACGCAAGCGATCCCTCCCCTTCCTGCCGCGCCGCGTCGGACTCATCTCGGGGCGCGCGAGCGCAGCACTACGCGATGTCACCGTCAATGCGCGCCTGCGCTGGCCCGGAGTCCACTTCGAGATCCGCGAGGTAGCCGTCCAGGGAGCCACCGCCGTGCCCGCGATCGTCGAAGCGCTCGCCGACCTCAATGCGCACCCCGACGTCGACGTCATCGTCGTGGCCCGAGGTGGCGGCAGCGTCGAGGATCTCCTCCCCTTCAGCAATGAGCGGCTGATCCGGGCGGTGGTGGTGTCGCGCGCGCCCGTCGTCACAGCGATCGGCCACGAGCAGGATGTGCCCCTCGTCGACCTCGTCGCAGATGTGCGCGCGTCCACGCCCACGGACGCGGCAAAGAGGGTGGTCCCCGACGTGACGGAGGAGCGGGAGCGCATCACGCAGCAACGGCAGCGCGCACGACGCATCCTCGAGCGGCGGATCACCGCTGACTCCAGCGACGTGGCGCGGGCCGTGGCCACGGCGCGGCGTAGCGTGCAGCGCCGCGTCGATCACGGCCGCGTCGACCTCGACCACCTACGGGCGCGGCTGACCGCCCTCTCGCCCGCATCGACACTCGAGCGCGGGTATGCCGTGCTCCGGACCCGCGAAGGCGCCGTCGTCCGCGATCCCGCGACCCTCACCGCGGGCGAGTCCCTGGATGCGCGGGTCGCCGGCGGTGCCTTCACCGTGAACGTCGAGGACCTACCCTGATGGCCATGGCGAGCGAGACACCATCGATGGGATACGAGGAAGCGCGCGCTGCGCTTGCCGAGGTGGTCGCCGCACTGGAGTCCGGCGACGCCAAGCTCGAGGAAGCGTTGGCACTGTGGGAGCAGGGTGAGCAGTACGCGCAGATCTGCGAGACATGGCTAGCCGGTGCCCAGGAGCGCCTCAGCCCGCAGGAGCCGTCCCTGAGCGAGTCGGCTCCCCCGTCGGACTGAGCCGCTCGGCGAGCACCTGCAGCGTCGGCCAGGGAGCGGTGCCGGACACCACGACAGTCACTCCTGAGTCGACACGGACGAGCGCCCGCTGGTCGATCGAGTCGTACCGAAGCCAGCCCTGCCACTCCCCAGCCGGCTCGGCGGCACCGATCTGACCTGCGACGTAGGACGGGTCTTCTGTCGCCGACTGCCCCAGTTGGGCATACGCATCGTCGGGCGTGACGAAACCGACATGCCACGCCGCGTCCGGTGCCGAGGCGGGCGTGATCTCCCAGCGCGCGCTCGTCGGCCGCCACGCGGCATCAAGACCTGCGGGGTAAAGAATCGAATAGTCCGCCTCCGCACGTGCCTGCGCCAGTGCCGGAGTCGGGTCGATGACCCGCACCGGATCGGGGGTGGGCCGCCACGTGACGGCCATGATGACCGCGATGGAGGCAAGAACGACCGCAAGCGAGATCACCATGTCGCGGACCGTCTGGCGCAGCCGGGCATTCGGATGCCCCGTCGGGCGCAATTCGCCCGGCGTCACCGGAGCGGGGTGCGGCCCCGCGGCAGCGTCAGTGCCGGGTCGGTCATCACTCACCCGACTATGCTCCCTGATGCCCGCGGTGAGCACATCTTGGTGCTCCCCCAGGGGCCCTTCTCGTGAGAGAGTCAGCCATGCGCGTCACGGAGGCTCCCGACCGCAACCTCGCCCTCGAACTCGTCAGGGTGACCGAGGCCGCGGCCATGGCCGCCGCACGCTGGGTCGGCCGAGGGGACAAGAACGGCGCCGACGGCGCCGCCGTCAACGCCATGCGCAAGCTCATCGGCAGTGTCTCGATGGAGGGCGTCGTCGTCATCGGCGAGGGCGAGAAAGACGACGCGCCCATGCTCTTCAACGGCGAGCGGGTGGGTGACGGCACCGGGCCACAGGTCGACGTCGCCGTCGATCCCATCGACGGCACCACGCTGTGCGCGAAGGGCATGTCCAATGCGATCTCCGTGCTCGCCGTGTCCGAGCGCGGGTCGATGTATGACCCCAGCGCGGTCTTCTACATGCGCAAACTCGTCACGGGGCCCGAGGCCGCCGACGTCGTCGACATCACCGCCCCGTGCGCGGACAACCTCCACCGAGTCGCCAAGGCCAAGGGCATGTCCGTGGGCGACCTCACCGTCTGCATCCTCGACCGCCCTCGGCACGACGAGCTCGTGCGAGAGGTGCGCGAGGCAGGAGCCCGCATCAAGTTCATCTCCGACGGCGACGTCGCAGGCGCCATCATGGCCATGCGCCCCGGCACCGGTGTCGACCTGCTCATGGGCATCGGCGGCACGCCCGAGGGCATCATCACCGCTTGCGCCGTGAAGTGCCTAGGCGGCGTGATCCAGGGTCAACTGTGGCCGCGCGACGAGGAGGAACGGTCCAAGGCCATCGATGCCGGCCACGATCTCGATCGAGTGCTCACCACCGATGACCTCGTCACGGGCGACAACGTCTTCTTCTGCGCCACCGGCATCACCGACGGCGAGCTCTTGAGGGGCGTGCACTACGCCTCTCACCGATTGCAGACGCACTCGATCGTCATGCGCAGCAAGAGTGGGACGATCCGCGAGGTGGCCAGCGAGCATCGCCTGGACAAGCTCGGTCAGTACGCCATCGTCGACTTCACGCGTGCCGACTAGACGAGAGCCGCCTCGACCTCAGCCCGTGTCGGAGGCTGTGCCCCTTCGCGCGAGCACGTGATCGCCGCTGCGACCGCTGCTCGCTCCAGGATCGCGCGCACCACCTGGTCCGACAGTCCCGCGATATCGCCCCCTGATCCCAGCGCTCCTGCGTCGCCGAGGCCGACGAGCAGGGCCGCGGTCACCGTGTCACCCGCCCCGACGGTGTCTGCGACGTCGACATCGCGACCGGGTACGTCGACCACGGGCCTGCCCGAGCGCCACGCGGCCAGCCCGTGCGGACCGCGCGTGAGGACGACGAACGCGGGACCCTGCTCGATCCACCGCGAGCACACGGCCTCGGGCTCCTCGCCGGGGTAGAGGAAGGCTAGATCCTCGTCGCTCACCTTCACGACGTGCGATAAGCCCACGAAGTCCTCCACGCGGGCGCGCATGACCTCGCGCGGCACCGTGCCGGGGCGCGCGTTGGGGTCGTAGCTCAACGTGAGATCACCGGCATCATGAGCATCCCGCCACGCGGCGATGACAGCATCGACACCCGGGCCGAGCCAGCTCACCAGGGAGCCGGTGTGCCAGGCGGTCGCCCCCGCGGCACGTGCCGCCGCCACCGCCTCGGCGAGGTCGGCCGCATCCCACATGAGATCGGGGCTGCCCTGGTAGTAGAAGTAGTAGCTCACCGACCCGTCCTCCTGCCGCGTGCACACAGCCAGCAGGCTGGGACCCGTACGACGCAGGAGCGCGGCGGTCGACAGGCCGTTGTCGGCCACCGCGCGATCAAGGAGCGCGGCGAGGCCGTCGTCACCGGCGCGACCGAGCAGGACCGACTCGCCCCCGAGGCGGCGCACTCCCAGGGCGACGTTGGCCGGCGAGCCGCCAGCGACCGCGCGATAGGCCTGCGGGTCCTCGCCCGGCACGAAGTCGACGATGCGCTCGCCGAGGACCGCGACCACGGGTGGATTCACGGCGCCGAACCTACCGAAGCCCCACCGCCTAGGCTGGTGCCATGCCCGAGTTCGCCTACGTCGACCCGCTGCCGCTGGGGCCCGACGCGACGCCGTACCGCCTGATCACCACCGAGGGCGTGCGTACGTTGGAACTGGGCGATCGCACCTTTCTCCAGGTCGAGCCCGAGGTGCTGCGCCTGCTCACCGTGGAGGCGATTCGCGATATCTCGCACTTGCTGCGACCGGGTCACCTCGCACAACTGCGCGCGATCATCGACGACCCCGAGGCGAGCGCCAACGACAAGTTCGTTGCCCTCGACCTGCTCAAGAATGCCAACGTCTCCGCGGGCGGGGTGCTCCCGATGTGCCAGGACACCGGCACCGCCATCGTCGTCGGCAAGCGCGGCCAGCAGGTGCTCACCCAGGGCCCTGATGAAGAGGCGATCAGCCGAGGCATCTACGACGCCTTCGCCATGCTCAACCTCCGCTACTCCCAGATGGCGCCGCTCACCATGTGGGATGAGCGCAACACCGGTACCAACCTCCCGGCGCAGATCGAGGTCTACGCCGACACCAAGCCGGGGCACGAGCTCGCCTACGAACTTCTCTACATGGCCAAGGGCGGCGGGTCGGCCAACAAGAGCTTCCTCTTCCAGGAGACCAAGGCGCTGCTCAACCCCACGCGCTTCCGGGAATTCCTCGACACCGCGCTGCGCTCGCTGGGCACCGCCGCATGCCCGCCGTACCACCTGGCGATCGTGGTTGGCGGCACAAGTGCGGAGTACGCCCTCAAGGTGGCCAAGCTGGCGAGCGCTCGCTACCTCGACACCCTTCCCGTGCACGGAAGCATGGACGCACATGGCTTCCGCGATCTCGAGATGGAGGCACAGGTCCTCGATCTCACTCGCGGCTTCGGCATCGGCGCGCAGTTTGGCGGCAAGTACTTCTGCCATGACGTGCGCGTCATACGACTTCCCCGCCACGGTGCCTCGCTGCCCGTCGCCATCGCCGTCTCGTGCTCGGCAGACCGCCAGGCGCTCGCGCGCATCACACCGGAGGGTGCCTTCCTCGAGCAACTCGAGCGCGATCCCGCGCACTACCTCCCCGACATCGAGCACGAGGACGACGGCGATGTCGTACGCATCGACCTGACCCAGCCCATGGACGACATTCGGCGGCAGCTCACCGCACTGCCCGTGAAGACGCGTGTCGCCCTGACCGGACCCCTCGTCGTCGCGCGCGACATCGCGCATGCGCGCATCAAAGAGATGCTCGATCGCGGCGAGCCTATGCCGCAGTACCTGCGTGACCATGCCGTCTACTACGCCGGGCCGGCCAAGACTCCCGAGGGGATGCCGTCAGGATCCTTCGGCCCCACCACGGCGGGGCGCATGGATGCCTACGTCGACCAGTTCCAGAAGGCCGGCGGGTCCTTCGTCATGCTCGCCAAGGGCAATCGGAGCGGTGCCGTGACCAAGGCCTGCCAGGACAACGGCGGCTTCTACCTCGGATCCATCGGCGGCCCCGCCGCGATCCTCGCGCAGGACAACATCCGGTCGGTGGAGGTCATCGACTTCCCCGAGCTGGGCATGGAGGCGGTGTGGAAGATCGATGTCGTCGACTTCCCGGCTTTCGTCGTCGTCGACGACAAGGGCAACGACTTCTTCGCCGACACCCTCAGGCCGGTGGCGCGGACCATCCAGGTGGGCCCACCCGCCGATTCAGGCTGACTCGACTAGTACCAGCCGTTGGACTGCCAGAAGGACCACGCCTTCGTGGGCGAGCCGTAGCGCTCCTTGATGTACGCCGTGCCCACCTTGATCTGGGCCAGCGGCGACTTCATGTACTCCTTGATCGTGTAGCCCCGGCTGGCGATGAAGCCGCCATTGACCTGGCCCAGGCCGTACCACGGCCCGTTGGGGTGATTGTTGATCACATCGTGGCGCCAGTTGCTCTCGCGCCACCACATCGCCTTGAGCGCCCGGAACTCGGGATAGCGCCAGCCGTAGCGGTCGCGGATGAAGGCGCGAGCCTGGGCGAGGTTGCTCTCCGGGGTCCCCCGGGTCGCCACGACTGCCGTACGGCTCTGGGCGCCACGCTCGAGAGGCGAGTAGTTCCAACGGCTCGGGCTGGGCCAGCCGCTCTCCGCATTCGGGCTGTGGTCGCAGTTCCAGCTGGCACCCCACTGGCTCGACCAGTGGGACCAGCCTCGGCCGCCGTTGAAGGTCGTCCAGAAGGCTGCGTCCTGCCAGAAGCGGTGCCAGGTGTACATCGGCTTGCCGTCGAGGCGGTCGAGGGCCGCCAGACCGGGCCGCCCGTAGACGTCCTGGATCTCGGTCCTCATGGCCCGCAGCGCGGACGCGGCCAGGCTGTAGGAGAACTGGTAGGCGCCAATGTGGGCGCCGGAGCTCTCGCCGTAGCGGCCACCGCTCTCCCGCTGGACCACGCACAGCCGGTACTGCTCGAAGCGCTTGTCGTAGAACTTGCCGGTGTAGGTGCTCAGCCGGTAGCCGACCATGTCCCTGGCCTCAGGGCTGGTCCACGGCGCATCGCCAAGGTCCGGCGGAGTGGGCACGCGGGGGGCTCGCTCGTTGGGGGGCGGCTCCTCGGCGCGCGGAGAGGCCATCGCCGCCGGCGCGACGAGGGCGACCGGAACGCCCAGGACCGCGGTCGCGAGGACAGCGGCGAGGGCTCGGCGGGCAGGTCCTTGTCTGGTCAGCACCGGTCTACCGTGCCCAACGAATCCGGAAATGTCACGCCCAGATAACGGCGTACCTGTGGATAACTAGTGGACTAATCGCCTTTATCGGGCGTGTTGTCGCGAATTTACGGGGGGGAAAGAGTGATCCACCTCACACGGGCAATTCCTCGAGCATCTCGGTGACCAGGGCCGCGATCGGCGAGCGCTCTGACCGAGTGAGGGTCACGTGGGCGAAGAGCGGGTGACCCTTGAGCTTCTCGACGACGGCGACGACACCGTCATGGCGGCCCACGCGGAGGTTGTCGCGCTGGGCGACATCGTGGGTGAGGACGACGCGGGAGTCGCGGCCGATCCGGGAGAGGACCGTAAGCAGGACATTGCGCTCCAGGGACTGCGCCTCGTCGACGATGACGAAGGCATCGTGGAGCGAGCGACCCCGGATGTGGGTGAGCGGGAGGACCTCGAGCATGCCCCGGTCAAGCACCTCCTCGACCACCTCGGAGGTGGTCACCGCCCCGAGGGTGTCGAAGACCGCCTGTGCCCAGGGCGACATCTTCTCGTTCTCGGTGCCCGGGAGATAGCCCAGATCCTGACCACCCACGGCGTAGAGGGGTCGGAAGACCACGACCTTGCGATGCTGGCGGCGCTCGAGCACCGCCTCGAGGCCAGCGCACAGGGCCAGGGCGCTCTTGCCGGTGCCGGCCCGGCCACCGAGGGACACGATCC
>JBIKKK010000256.1:0-2550 GCA_044360385.1 Candidatus Nanopelagicales bacterium | reverse complement strand
GAGCCCGCTGGAGTCGAGTGTGAGGACGTGCGGGATTCCGGGTGCGGTCATGGGCGGAGCCTCCTCGTGGTCTCGGACGAGACTATACCCCCAGGGGTATCTGACGCAAGGCTTCCGCGGCAGCCCGGGCCATGAGGACGGCCGCCTCAGGGGTGGGGTGAAGGCCGTCGTTGGTGTAGCCGGAGCGCCAGCCGCCCACGGGATCCCGCAGGGGCTCCCCCGTGTCGAGCAGGACGACCCCCTCGGCGGCGGCCCACTCCCGGATGGCGGCATTGACGGCGATGACGCGGGCGTCAGCGGCGAGATCGGCTCGCGGCGGGAGGGTGCAGACGGCCATGGGGACCCCCACCGCATCCGCCGCATCCTTGATCTGCTGGAGATTTCCGATGATGTACGCCGGGTCCACCTCGCCGGAGACGTCGTTCGTACCGCCGTGCACCACCAGGATGTCCGGGCCGAGAGCGAGGGCGTTGTATGCCTGCCCCACCATCCAGCTCGTGGTCATGCCGTTCTCGGCGACCATGCCTCCGTACCTCACCACACCTTCGGTGTCATCGAGCAGGCGATAGAACCAGGACCATTCGGTGACCCCGCCCCATGTGGGATCGAGGGTGGCACCGCGCGTGATCGAGTCACCGAGGAAGACCGCGACAGGGCGCTGCTCCACGGGCACGGCTGCCGCAGGACTCGAGGACGGCTCGGCAGATCCGGTCGGCAGCGGAAGTGCGGTCGTCGGTGCGGTCGCCTCGACGCTGGGCACGCTGCCTTCCGACGCCGAGGTGGCGAGCGTGGGTGCGGCGGTGGTGGGGCCGGTAGCTGCCGCCACCCCGATGCCGACGACGACCAGCAGGGCCGCGACAACCGCGAGCCCGCGCCACATCCACATCACCCCCCCATTGAAACCCGGCACGGTTCCGGAGGCGCGGCGGGGCCCGGCGGGTCGGCAGAGCCGCCCCTGTCGGGCTGCCCGGCGGGTCGGCACAGTCGCCCCTGTCGGGCAGCCCGGGTGACGCGCGCCACTCGGCCGGACACCCCCGGGCCCCGCCGCCCCCCACGCCCGGCACAGTGGAGGCAGGTCGGGGAGATCCCTCGACTCGCACGGGGCCGCCGCACACGCGTGGCTGCCCCACAAAGGAGTGATTTCAATGTCGCCGTTCGGCTCAGTGTGGTCCTCGATTCTTACGAGGCAGACCCCTGAAGAGCGGCGTGCCGGCGATCGGGACCGTGCGGAAGCACACTGGATCGCCCGCCGCCACCGCGGCTAGAACCGGGGAGCCTTCTAGGGTTCCCCTGTGACGATGGACGCCTTACCCTTGCGCGTTCATTACCCCGCGGACCTGCCGGTCTCGGAGCGACGCGATGACATCATCGCGGCGCTCCGGGATCACCAGGTCGTCGTCGTCGCCGGCGAGACGGGATCCGGCAAGACGACCCAGGTCCCCAAGATGCTCCTGGAAGCCCTCGGCCATGAGCGCATTACCCGTATCGCGCACACTCAGCCACGCCGCATCGCTGCGCGTGCGGTCGCGGAGCGCCTCGCGGAGGAGCTTGAGACACCGCTCGGCGAGGGCGTGGGCTATCGCGTCCGCTTCACCGACCGCACCCGCGCGGATACCGCCATCACCGTCATGACCGATGGCGTGCTCCTGGCCTCGATTCGCCGCGACCGCATGCTCAAGAGCTACGCCGCGATCATCATCGATGAAGCTCATGAGCGTTCGCTCAACATCGACTTCCTTCTCGGCTATCTGGCCTGGCTGCTGCCCCAGCGCCCGGATCTGCGCGTGGTCATCACGTCGGCGACATTGGACACCGAGCGATTTAGCGCTCACTTCGCCGGTGCCCCCGTCATCGAGGTGTCAGGACGGACATTCCCGGTCGAGATCCGCTACCGGCCGTACGACGACATCGACGAGGTCGACGCGGTGTGCGGGGCCGTCGCCGAGCTCCTACGCGACACCGATGGCGACATCCTCGTCTTCCTCACCGGCGAGCGCGAGATCCGCGACGCGCGCGATGCGCTCGCGGACCGCCTCGGTGACGCCGTCGAGATCACGCCCCTCTATGGGCGCCTGTCAGCGGAGGAGCAGCATCGAGTCTTCGCGCCCCACACGCGACGGCGCGTGGTGCTCTCCACAAATGTGGCGGAGACATCGCTCACCGTGCCGGGCATCAGGTCGGTCATCGACACGGGCCTGGTGCGCATGTCGCGCTTCTCCACGCGCCTCAAGGTCCAGCGGCTTCCGATCGAGCCCATCTCGCAGGCGAGCGCCGCCCAACGCGCCGGGCGCTGCGGGCGACTGGGACCGGGGGTGTGCATTCGGCTGTACGACGAGTCGGACCTGGGATCGCGCCCAGCTTTCACCGATCCCGAGATCCTGCGGACCAACCTCGCCAGCGTCCTCCTGCAGATGGCCACGCTCGGCCTGGGCGAGATCGCGGACTTCCCTTTCCTCGACCCGCCTGACCGTCGAGCGGTGGCCGCAGGGATCGCCATCCTGGAGGAGGTGGGAGCGCTCCGGCCGGGTAGAGGGTCCGAGCCGCTGGCAC
>JBIKKK010000254.1:0-2563 GCA_044360385.1 Candidatus Nanopelagicales bacterium | reverse complement strand
CGTCGTCATGGAGGACCCCGCAGGTCTCACGGCCATCGCACCACTCGTCGCCGAGAGACTGGGAGGCGCGGCGCGACCCGAGGTCGTGCCAGTCGCGAGCCTGCCGATGCTGCCCAGTGGCAAGATCGACCGCCTCGGCCTCCGCGCACTCGCGCAGACCGACTGACCGGGAGGTCGCATGGCCACCGCACGCGAGTGGATCGAGGGCGCTCGCCCGCGCACACTGGGCGCTGCCATTGCTCCCATCGCCGTGGGCACTGGTGCGGCCGCCACCATCGGCGCGGTCCAGCCCGTGCGAGCCGGCCTCGCGCTGATCGTCATGCTCGCTGCGCAGATCGGCGCCAACTACGCCAACGACTACAGCGACGGGATCCGCGGCACCGACACGGAGCGTGTCGGACCGGTGCGACTCGTGGGGCAGGGACTCGCGGCTCCGGCACACGTGCGCCTTGCGGCACTGGCAAGCCTGCTCGTCTCCGCTGCGGCCGGCCTCATCCTGGTGGCTCTCACCGGACAGTGGTGGCTGCTCGGCGTGGGAGCCGTGGCGCTGCTCGCCGCGTGGCTCTACACCGGCGGCCCCAAGCCCTACGGCTACTTCGGGCTCGGTGAGGTCTTCGTCTTCGCGTTCTTCGGCATCGTGCCCGTCGTCGGCACGGCGTATGTCCAGGCACTCACCATCCCCGCAGCGGCCTGGGTCGCCTCGATCGGAGTCGGAGCACTCACCTGCGCCGTGCTCGTCGCCAACAACCTGCGCGATATCCCCACCGATGCCGCGGTCGGCAAGCGCACGCTCGCCGTGCGGATGGGAGACCGCGCCACGCGGGTGGCCTACGTCGTACTCATCGTCTCGGCCTACGCCGTCATCCCGCCGATCGCACTACCGGGTGGGCTCGGCCTGGCCTTCGCGTGGCTCGGCATCGTCTCCGCTGCCCTGGCGATCCGCCCCGTCATCGCGGTGACCACCGGCGCCACCGGACGCGCTCTCGTCCCGGTCCTCCAAGCCAGCGGACTCCTCGTGCTGGTCTACGGACTCCTGCTCGGGGCGGGCCTCGCCCTGTCCTGAGGGGACCGGTTCGTCATCGAAGTCCTCGGCCACCTTGCTGCGCTCGATGCGCTCGTCGATGCGACGGAAGACACCCGAGAGTCCCGCGCTCGCCTTGTCGCGCGTGCGATCCAGGACGATGAAACTGATCGCTCCGGAGATGACGAGCGCCACGGCGACCGCGAGGAGCCCCCGCATGGGGGTGACCACCTGGATGAGCAGCCACACCGCCGCAAGGAGGGCCACCCGCAGGCCCGTGTAGACCGCGATGCCGCGCATCCCTCCACGTTATCTGCGTTGCCGCACGGCGGGCACGCTCGGGGGCAGAGGCGTGATCGCGCGGTGCGAGTGGCGGGGGGTTATCGTGGTCGCGGGAGGTGAGCATGCTCAGAGTCGTGGCGGTCCTGCTGGGACTGGCCGTCTATATCTGGTTCATTGTCGATGTGCTGCGCACCTCCGGCGCGAGCATCCGGACCCTCCCGAAGTACGTCTGGCTGCTCATCGTCGTGCTCATCCCGCTCCTAGGAGGGGTCCTGTGGCTCCTGGGCGGCCGGCCACGCGGACAGGGCCGTCGGCGCAAGCGCGGGCCCGTCGCCCCCGACGACGACCCGGCCTTCCTGCGCCAACTCGATGACGACGCCTGGAGCGAGCGCATGAAGCGCCGCCGCGGCGAGGCCGACGAGCAGCCGTCGACCTAAGTCTCCTGCATTCGTTCACTGGCGGCTTGTGCACGCGACACGCCGAGGAACCTCAGCACGAGGCGCCACTCAACGAAGGCGCGACCTAGAGGCCGGCGTACGAATGAAGGCTGTTGACGAAGATGTTGACGCCGAAGTAGTTGATGAGGAACGACACGAAGCCCAGGATCGAGATGTACGCCGCACGCCGGCCGCGCCAGCCCGCCGTCGATCGGGCGTGCAGGTATCCGGCGTAGATCACCCAGGTGATGAAGGCCCACGTCTCCTTGGGGTCCCAGCCCCAGTAGCGACCCCAGGCATTCTCCGCCCAGATCGCACCGCTGATCACCGCGAAGGTCCACAGCGGGAAGGCAAAAGCGAGGATCCGGTAGGCGAGGGTGTCCAGGCGTGCCGCATCGGGCAGTGACGCGACGATGCCCGTCACGCGGCCCTTGCGCTCCGCGCGTTCGCGCCAGAGGTAGAGGCCGGAGATTGCCGCCGCCACCGTGAAGGCACCGCCGCAGATGATGGCGGAGGCGACGTGGATGACCAGCCACCAGGACTTCAGTGCGGGCACGAGCTGGGCTGCCTCGGTGTAGAGCACGGTGACGGCGAGGCCGAGGCTGAGCAGGGCGAGGAAGACGACGGGGAGCCCCAGCCAGCGGATGTCACGGCGCAGGGACACGACCAGGAACACGGCGAGGATCCCAAAGGTCCAGGCGAGCGAGAACTCGTACATGTTGCCCCACGGCACGCGTCCCGCCCAGATGCCGCGGAGCACCAGGCCCACGAGGAGCAGGCCGGTGGCGAGCCAGGTGAGGGCCATGGCGATGTTGCCGACCCG
>JBIKKK010000255.1:0-2563 GCA_044360385.1 Candidatus Nanopelagicales bacterium | reverse complement strand
CGCCTGCTCAACTCGCGTGGCGGGTCGGATGACCCGACCACACAAGAAGACCCGAGCGCCGAACCAATCTAGTCCGCGCGGCGAGCGGTGCGATCGAGGTGTGGCTCGAGGAATCGGTGCTCACTGGACCTCCCCTGCGCACGCACTCCACAGACCCGCCCCGGCATTGCGCGCCGCATCCTCGGCGGCACGGAAGTCGGACTGGTGGGCGTAACCGTCGGTGTAGGTGACCTCCTCCGCGAAGCCCTCGCGGATGAGGAGCTCGT
Source organism: Candidatus Nanopelagicales bacterium (assembly GCA_044360385.1). Taxonomy (GTDB): domain Bacteria; phylum Actinomycetota; class Actinomycetes; order S36-B12; family S36-B12; genus Mxb001. The sequence goes on along the minus strand of JBIKKK010000255.1, from coordinate 2,297 downwards.
TGAGCATCGTCTGCTGGTCGAGCCAGACGAAGGCCAGCGTGCGGTCGTACTTGTCGGTCAGGCCCGACGCCTCGTCGTACTCGAGCCAAACCTGCCCGCCCTCCACCAGTGCCGCCGTACGCGCTGAGGCCTCAGGGCCGAAGCACTCCACGGGGCGGTCTGCGGCGACAGTCTCGGGGGTGTCCAGTCCGATGAAGCGGACGGCGATCTCCTCGCCGTCGCGGTCGACGCGGATGGTGTCGCCGTCAACTGAGCGCACGACCGGATAGGGGCCGTGCAGGGTGCCGGGCTCGGTGGCGGCTGGCGCAGACGACGAACACGCGGCGAGGACTAAGGGGACAGCGAGCAGGAGCAACGCGGCGCGCAGGCGAGGGATCATCTGCTCGTCAGCCGGGCTGGGTGTTCTCGATGATGGACTTCCAAGTCGCCTCCGCGCCCGAGTGTCCGGTGCGAATAGTCCACCCGGTGAGAATGAGAGCCGCGACGATCACGACGACACCGACGATCTGAGTGAGCAGATCACGGCGTCCACGCCGATCGAGCAACCACAGCAGGAGCAGCACCACGAAGAATCCGACCGCGATGAAGGGCAGCAACTGGCCCGCCTCGGCGTGCTCCCGAGGATTGCCCACCCGCTCGGTGAACTCCTCCCCCGTGACGCGGCTGAAAAAAGCAGCGACGGTGCCGACAGCCGCGACCGTGACGACCACCGGGCCGAAGCGCACCGAGAACCTCTGGGAGAAGCCCATGATGATGCCCCCGAGAGCCGCGAGCGGCAGAAGCACCACGGCAGCGTGGACGACGAGGGTGTGGGTCGGCAGCCCAAAGATCGTGTCCGTCACGGGCACAGGCTACGACGCTGGGACGGACTCACCCGGCTACGGTGTGGGCGTGGCGACACCCGAAGAGACCAATCCTGATCTGGCGCTAGGCCTAGCCATGGCTGATGAGGCTGACGCCATCACGATGTCCAACGCCATGCGCCACGACCTGAGCGTGAAGACCAAGACCGACATGACGCCGGTCACCGAGGCCGACCAGGCCACCGAGCGCCGGCTCCGCGACATGATCGCGGCCCAGTGCCCGAACGATTCCATTGTTGGAGAGGAGTACGGCGGCGATGCATCAGCCGGACGGCGATGGATCCTCGACCCCATCGACGGCACCAAGAACTACGTACGTCGCGTCCCGGTCTGGGCGACACTCATCGCCCTCGGCGACGATAACGGCGTTGCCTTGGGCGTGGTGAGCGCTCCGGCCCTCGGCAGGCGCTGGTGGGCCGCCCGTGGACAGGGCGCGTGGAGCACCGGTCCGGAGTCACCCGAGCCGCGACGGATCCGGGTGAGCACGGTCCCCACTCTCACGGACGCGTCCTTCTCCTACAGCGACCCGGACGGGTGGGACCGCCGGGCCTTCGATGCGCTCATCGCGGGCACTCGGCGCACGCGCGCATACGGCGACTTCTGGTCACACATGCTCGTGGCCGAGGGCGCCGTCGACATCGCAGCGGAAGTGGGACTAAGCATCTGGGACGCCGCCGCGCTGATCCCGATCGTGATCGAGGCCGGTGGGCGCTTCGACAGCGTGGAGGCCGGAGCGCCCGGTGGCTCGGTGTCGCTGTCGACCAACGGGCTGCTGCACGACGACGCCATCAAGATCCTGCGGGGCTAGCCCGCCAGGACCACACAGCCTCCGCGCCCGGTGGCTCAAAACCGCACCGGCGCAGCACCGCGATGCTGGGCGCGTTGCCGGGATCGCATTCGGCGACGACTTCGCTCACACCCTGCTCTGCCAGCCAGTCGAGCAGGCCGAGGACCGCTTCGGTTGCGTAGCCCTGTCCGCGTGCGGACTCCGCGAGCCCGTACCCGATCTCGACGCGGCCCAGATCGTCGGGAGCTCCCTTGCATCCCACGCCGCCGATGGCCATGCCGTCCGCGAGTCGGCGTACCTGCAGCGGTCCCCACTCGTCATTGGGCCAGTCACCGGCCACGATGAGTCGAGCCACGACGAGGTCGCCCTCTGTCGGGTAGTCCGGTGCCGCCTTCGGGACGTCGCAGTCAGCGACCGCGACCCACTCCCGCGTCGTGAGTGTCGAGAGAGTCAGACGCTCCGTGCGAATCAGCATCCTCACGTCCTGCGGGTCACGACTATCGGCAGCGCGTCGGCCGGCCGCAGGGTCACCAGCGCGGCCGGGCGCGGCACCACACCGGGAACGCGCGACACCGCAACCTGCCTCAGGAGCACCGAGAGCACCGCCATCCCCTCGACGTAGGCGAAGTCACGACCGATGCACATGC
>JBIKKK010000074.1:0-9679 GCA_044360385.1 Candidatus Nanopelagicales bacterium | reverse complement strand
GATTCCCCGGCCGCGCCGACACCCGCGCCGACCAGCGCACCCGCGAAGCCCTCGGCCGCCAACATGGAGACCGACCGCCTCGCCGATGCCGTGCTCGAGCAACTCAAACTCGATTGGCCCGACACCTTGGCCGATCAGCTGATCACGATTTCCTTGAGCCCGCTCATGCGGCAGCTCGCATCGACAGCAGATGTGACCACGCGCGTCGCTTCTAAGGGCCCCAAGGTCACGCTCACCCTCACTGGTGACGATGCCACGTGTGTCGTCACCGTGACCGACGCGCCACGCGCCCGCGGCGTCGTCTGCAAGCAGGTCTGACGACTCTCGTTAGGACTGCACGCCGTAGCGATGCAGCAGGACGGCCCGCACCGCCTCGTCCAGGCGTGCGCCGATGAGTGCCGCTCCGCCATCGAGCACCGCGCCCATGAGGAGCAAGGGCACGATCTCACCCGTCTCACCATGCTCCGGCGGTGAGTAGTCCGGCACATCCAGAAGGTCGACGCCGCACCGCTGATAGAAGGCAATGCGCCGCCGATCATCTTCCGCATGCGCACTCACCGGTTTCTCGACATCGAGCACGAGTACGCCGACCCCGCTGTCACGCAGTAGCTCGCGCAGATACGCCACGAGTTGGCTGCCAAGGCCTTGATCACGCCGTGCGGGATCGACCGCGAGGTAGCGGACAAAGGCCATGTCGGTGTCGCCCAGTCTGCGTACGAGCGCGATGCCGACGGCGGTGCCGTCGGCGTCCGCCAGCACGACGAAGCGCTCATCGTGACGGTGGTCGACCAGCGCGTTCCACGGCGCGCGCAGGCTTGGCGGGAAGGATTCCTCGTAGATCGCGCGCGCGGCAGCATCATCAGCGGGGCGGTAGTCGCGCAGCAGCACGTTCATGACGGCATCTCCTTCATGGCAGCCACACACCTTCCTGCGCATCCCAGGTGTGCCCCGCGACAAGCTCGGGCTTGGCGACGCGCTCCGAGGGAGTGCGAGGTAGATCGTCACGCACCTCCCAGTAGCGCGGCACCTTGAAGCGCGCGATGCGATCGGTGCAGAAGGCAACGAGCTCTGCGGCAGCGTGCTGGGCATCGCGATCGTCGGTGAGGACGAGGTAGGCCTTGACCTCCTCGCCGCGGATGTCATCGGGCACGCCCACCACCGCGACCATGCGCACGGCGGGATGGGAGAGCAGGGTGTCCTCGACCTCGCGAGCAGCGACATTCTCGCCGGCGCGGCGTACGACATCCTTGAGGCGGCCGACGAGGGAGATGATCCCCGCGGCATCGCGGCGGGCAAGGTCGCCCGTGTGCAGCCAGCCGCCGCGGAAAACCTGCGCGGTGGCCTCGGGCTCATCGTCGTAGCCGGACATCATCCCCGGGCCGCGCAGGACGAGTTCGCCCATCTCGCCGGCCGGCACATCGGCGTCGTCTGCGTTGATGATGCGCGCCTCCCGCCCGGGCTTGGCGACTCCGATCGAGCCAGATCCGACGAGGGCATCGTGCTCGATGTCGGTGACGTGGATATCGCCTCCGGTCTCGGTCATGCCGAATACCTCGAACCAGGGGGCCCCCCAGCGCTCCTCGAGCTCGGCGTGCCGCGAGGGCGGGATGGCGGAGCACTGGATGACGCGCACTCGATGATCGCGATCATGCGGATCGGGGGGCGTGGTGAGCATGAGCACGGGCATTGCGGCAAGGCAGTAGAAGTAGGTGATGTCGTGCTCGCGCACGCGGTCCCAGAAGCTCGAGGGATGGAAGCCATCGAGCACCACGAGGGAGGCGCCGCTCATGAGCGATGCGGTGAGATTCCACTGGGGATCCATGTAGGACATCGCCTGCGCGGTGAGCATGCGGTCATCAGGACGCAGACGCGGGAATCCCTCGACCAGGCTTGTGGCGAGGTGCAGCCAGTAGCGGTGCGAGAGCAGGCAGCCCTTGGGGTGCCCCGTGGTGCCGGACGTGAACTGCACGTTGACGATGTCATCGGGGTCGTGCACGTCGGGCAGCGGTGTGGCATGCGCGGTGTCGGACTCACCGAGTTCGGTGGCGAAGTCGGCCACATCGATCACGGGAAGCTCCAGGGGTGCGATGCCCTCGGCCAGTGCGGGCGTGGTGACCAGGGCGACCGCGCGCGACTTGGCGAGGATCCAGCTCGCATCGGCGTGGCGCAGTTTGGTGTTGAGCGGTACGGCGGTGGCGCCCAGCTGTGCGAGGGCGAGCCAGGTGAGCGCGGCCTCGGGCCGGTTATGCAGGAGGACGCCGACCCGGTCACCGGCGCGGATGCCTCGGGAACGCAGGTGGCGTGCCACGCGATCTGAGCCTGCGGCTACTTCGGCGAAGGTGAGGGAGGTAGATGCCTGAGCCTCAGGCCCGTCCCGCAGGTCAAAGATCCACGCGACTCGATCAGGCCACAGGGCAGCGGCGCGGCGTACCGCCTGGGGGAGTGTGCGCGGAAGGGCGTCCATGTCAGTACCGCAGTGGGCAGACGACATTTCGCCCGGGGAGCTTCACGTTGACCAGGTAGCGCGTGATGGGGCGGTCGACGCACGGCGTGGTGCGGCCGTAGACGATGTGATGGGTGCCGCCGTACTGCACGGTGCGCGCACCGGTGAAGGCGCGAGACATCTCCACCGCGGCGGTCCACGGTGTGCGGTTGTCGGCGAGCGCGTTGGCGACGAGCGGAGGCGTGTCGAGGGTGAGGAAACTGAGGATGCGCGGGATCGGTCGGCCGAAGCGCGGGAGGCCGGCGCACTGCGCGCCCTCGCGCAGCACTGCCTGCCCGACGTGCACGCCCCCGGCCGCAGCTCCCTCGCGCGCGATCTCGGCGAGGCGTGCGGGAGTGGGGCGATCGGGCATGTCCGAGCAGTTGACGTAGGTCCACTGCGGATCGAACCAGCCCTTGGGCTCCGGTCCTGACGATCTCGCTGACGTTGCCGAGAGCATGCGGGCTGCCGCGGCGATATCCCGCTGCCCCACCGCGGCATCTCGGGCGCGCAGCCCGGCATTGACGCGATCGAGGAGGGCAGCCACGGAACTCCACGTGGACTGGTACGACGCCCAACTGATGATGTCCTTGCCGACCGTCCAGCGAGTGATGCGACTTCCGTCGCTCGAGCGGAGAGTGCGCGTCTGCAGTGACGACATGACTCGTTCGTACTTCGCCTGGTAGGCCGGGCCGAGCGCCGCGAGCATCGTCTCGATCGCCAGCGGATCATCCCAGGTGTGCTCGCGCGCCCAGAGCTCAATGGTCGACAGCGGCGAGATCACGCCGTCGAGCAGCAGGGCGCGCACGCGATCGGGGAAGTACTGTGCGTAGGCGCGACCGACCGTGGATCCGTAGCTCATGCCCCAGAAGGTGAGACTCTCCTCGCCGAGTGCCGCGCGCAGAGCGTCCAGGTCGCGGACCAGCTGCCAGGTGCCGACGTAGGGCGCATGCCGACGATTGGCCTCGAAACATCCTGCCGCGGCCTCGCCATTGACCCGCACGTACTTGTCCGCCCAGGCGTCCCAGTCGACCGGGCCGGTCTTGGGCGGTGCGATGTCCTTGACGCTGCAGCCGGAGATGCTGGGCTCGGACCCGCCCACGCCACGCGGGTCCCACGCCACGATGTCGAAGCGATCGCGCACGCGCTGGGGAAGCATGCCCTGCACCCACGTGATGTTGGAGACGGCGGCCGAGCCGGGCCCGCCGGGATTGAAGGTGATAACGCCGATGCGCTCCGAGGGCTTCTCGGCGGGGATGCGCGCGACCGAGATGCGGTAGGTGCCCTCGACGCGTCGGTCGCCCCAGTCGCGCGGCACAGTGAGGGTCGCGCAGCGGGCAGGGCTCCCGGAGCCGCAGGAGCGCCAGTCGAGGGGGGCGCGCGGAGTGGCGGTGCTCTCGACGGACGCGGTCACCGTGCGGTGCGCTGGTGTGGTGTCAGGGGATGCGGCAGTCGCGGAGGAGACGGTGCCGACGAGCGGCAGCGTGAGCAGGAGACTCACGAGGACGTTCCCAGCCCGGCGCATCAGGCCATGCTAGGCGCTGACCTCAGTCGAAGAGCTCCTCGAGGAAGCTCTTGCGCTTCTTGTAGGGCTTCTTGCCCCGGTAGTCGTCGTACCCCCGGTCGTAGCGCTGGTCGTAGCCCTGGTCATACGCCGGCGGCACGGCGTAGCCCGGCTGCGAGGGAGGTGCGGCCGGCGGGGCTGCAGGTGCCTGGGGCGGGGCGGCCACACGGTCGGCCCAGGAGTTCTCGCCATCGATGAGGCGCTCGAGCTCGCCTCGGTCGAGGAAGATGCCGCGACACTCGGCGCACTGGTCGACATGGACGCCGCTGCGCTCGTAGGTGCGCATGTCACCGTGGCATTTGGGGCAGGTGAGTGTGCTCATCACTCCACTGTGCCCGGCGCTCGTGGCGCTGGCAAGTCGAGGCTGCGACTCACGCCGGGCCCACTCCTTGACACCCGTCCTAGTGTGGGGTCATGACAGATGACAGTTCTCGTCAGCAGGCGATTCATCGACTCCACCAGCGCCGCGGCTTCCTCAACTACGTCACCGGGGCCGTGGTCATCTCCCTCTTCATGGTGCTCATCTGGTTCCTCAGCGGCCGGGGCTACTTCTGGCCGGTCTGGGTGATGGGCGGCTTCCTCATCGGTGCGATCTTCTACGGCGTCAACACCATGATGAACAAGCCGCTCACGGAGGACCAGATCCAGCGGGAGATGCAGAAGGGCTCGTAGGAGCGGAAGACGCTAGCCTGCGCGCCATGAGGCCTCTCGTCATTGCCCACCGTGGAGCAAGTGCCTACCTCCCCGAGGGCACCCTGCCCGCCAAGGCGCTCGCCGTGGGGATGGGCGCGGACTACGTCGAGCACGACGTCGTCATGACCCGTGATGACCACCTGCTCATCAATCACGATCTGTGGCTCGACAACGTGAGCGACGTCGCGGAGCGCTTCCCAGGACGCGAGCGGCCCGATGGGCACTTCTACGTCATCGACTTCGACCTCGACGAGATCCTGACCCTCTCCGTCACCGAGCGCTTCACCGTCGTCGACGGCCGAGATGTGGCGGTCTTCCCCGATCGTTTCCCGGTCTGGCAGTCGAGTTTCCACTTCCACACCCTGGAGTCCGAGCTCGAGTTCCTTCAGGGCCTGCGCCACAGCATGGGCCGCGACGTCGGCATCTTCACCGAGCTGAAGTCGCCGTGGTTCCACGACCAGGAGGGCAAGGATCTGGTCGCGGCCGTGTACGACGTCCTGGCGCGCTACGGCTACCGCACGCGCGAGGATCGATGCCGCGTCATGAGCTTCGACCCCCACGCGCTCCAGCGCATTCGCACCGAGGTGGGCCCGGTGGCGGGGGTCGACGTACCCCTCACGCAGCTCATCGGTCATACCGAGGATCACGAGACCTACGAGCGTATGCCGGATGGGGCGTGGGAGAACTACGACTACGACTGGATGCTTGAGGCGGATGCCATGGAGCAAATCAGCGAGTGGGCTGACGGCATCGGGCCCGATGTGCGCATGCTGCTGCAGCACGGCACTCCGATGGCAGCGAGCGACCTCGCGGCCCGCGCGCATGCGGCCGGCCTTTACGTCACGCCGTGGACGGTCCGAGCCGATGATCTGCCCCGCTGCGCCCCGAGCCTCGACGCTCTCGTGCGCCTCCTCGTGGATGAATGCCACGTGGACGGGATCATCACCGATTTCCCCGACCGGGTGATCAAGGCTCTGGCCTAGCGCGACGGCCCCGTCGGCGTTGCTTGCGCGCCGGATTTGCGACGGACGGCGACCTTCCCTAACGTGGAGGGCAGTCAAGGGGAGTACCTCCGCGCGGAGACCTCGTCAATACGTCAACCCCATGGGTGACCGGGGCTTCGGCCGTGAGCAATCACGGTGATGGGAGACCGAGACGTCTGTCCGACGTTCTCGAGGAGTGCTCCATGTCGTTCTCACCTGGTCGCCGTAGGCGCGCTGTCGCCCTGCTGGGCTCCGCAGCGCTGGCCGGGGTCTTGCTCACCGGCTGCGGCGCCGTCAACGAAGCCGTCTCCCAAGGCCAGCAGGCTCTCGACGGAGCAAGCCAGGCTGTGGACGCGGCCGAAGGTCTCATCGGAGCGGGTGCCCAGTTGGGCGCAGCCTGCGCGGCGGCACAGGTCGCCTGGGTGCCCGGAATCAGCTCGGCCGACGCCTACGCCGCGATCGAGGAGGCAACCCGCATCGTCGACGAAGCGCTCGCCGCGACGCCCGGCCTGCCCGGGGCCGCAGAGATCGACCAGGCGCTCACCACGGCGCGTGAGTCCCTCGGGTCCGACCAGACCGAGTTCGGTGTCGCCCGCCAGACCCTCCAGACCGCGTGCGCTCTCGTGAGCATGGGGAGCTGACGTGGACGTCGCACTCTGGGTTTGGGGCGCACTGCTTGTGGGCATCCTCGCGATGCTCGCGGTCGACCTCTTCATGCACCGCGACGCGCACGTCATCGGCGTCAAGGAGGCCGCCGTCTGGTCGCTCATCTGGGTCGCCGTCGCCGTGGGCGTCGGCGGCCTCATCTGGTGGGCCTACGGCACCGAATTCGGCCTGCAGTACTTCGCCGGCTACATCATCGAGAAGTCTCTGGCGATCGACAACGTCTTCGTCTGGGCGATGATCTTCAGCTATTTCGCGGTGCCACGGCAGTATCAGCACCGGGTGCTCTTCTACGGCGTGCTGGGAGCGCTGGTCTTCCGCGCGATCTTCATCGCCGCGGGCTCGGTCCTGATCGCCAGCTTCGCGTGGATCCTCTACATCTTCGGTGCCTTCCTGATCCTCACGGGCATCAAGATGCTGATGCAGCGCAATGAGCACATCGATCCGGGGAAGTCCAAGACGCTCAAGCTCTTCCGCCGCTTCGTGCCGACCACGGAGGAGTACGACGGTCAGAAGTTCTGGACGCGCCGTAACGGCGTGCTCATGGCGACTCCGCTCCTCGCGGTGCTCGTGCTCGTCGAGGTCACGGACATCATCTTCGCGGTCGACTCGATCCCGGCGATCTTCGCGGTCACGCAGGAGCCCTTCCTCGTCTTCGCGAGCAATGCCCTCGCAATCCTGGGGCTGCGCGCGATGTACTTCCTCCTCGCCGACCTCATGCACCGGTTCATCTACCTCAAGCTCGGGCTCTCGCTCGTGCTCGTGTGGGTCGGCGTGAAGATGATCGTGAGTCACGCCGTCTTCAAGATTCCCACGGCCATCAGCCTGGGCATCGTCATTGCCATCATCGCGATCTCAATCGGCGCGAGCCTGTGGGTGAGTCGCGGGAAGGAAGTAGGACAAGAGGCCACCGACCATGACTCGGAATCCGACACCGACGGACGAAAGGACGCACTGAAGCCATGAAGAAGACGACGAAGGGATGCACTGAAGCCATGAAGAAGACGACGACGAAGAAGACGGCCGCTGTGGTGACCTCTGTCGGACTCGCCAGTGTCCTCGGACTGAGCCTGGCGGCCCCTGCTTCTGCGAGGCAGATCACGACGTCCGAATGCTCCCGTGGCGGCCAGATCACATTGGAGCTCACGCGCGAGGGCCGTCAGTTGGAGGCCGACATCGAGATCTACGCCGGATCCCGTGAGCGCTGGACCGTGACCATTTCGCAGAAAGGCCGCGTGGTGAACACGACGATGAAGACGACCAACCGGGAGGGGGAATTCGACTTCTGGCGCTACATGCCCTCACGGAGCGGTGCGGTCGAGGTGCGGGCGACTTCCTCGACCGGTGAGACCTGCCGTGCCAGGCTGCGTCCCTAGTTCCTGATCCACACAGCTTCACCCTCACGACCTGAGTCACACTCAATGCCGAGAACGGACCACCACCGAAGGGACACCACCATGAAGGACAGCAAGCCATGGCTGCGCGGTGCACGACTGGGCGCAGCGACCATCCTGGGCCTGGGGCTCGTCCTGCCAGCGGTGACGGCGTGCTCTTCGTCGTCCGGTGACGAGACGGAGCAGGTGGAGGAAGAGTCGAGCGACGAGTCGGGCGATCTCGAGGAGACAGAGCCGGAGTCCGACATCGAGGAGTAATCGCGCTATGGCGCCGGCCTGGTGGATGCCAGTCCGGCGCCATTCGCATGTCAGGGCAGTGGCGACGCGGAGCGGTAGTCCTACCGCTTGGTATCGGCCAGCACCTGCTGGCTGGCGAAGCGTCCCGGCGCGCCGATGACGCAGCCGCCGGGATGCGTGCCCGAACCGCACTGGTAATAGCCGCGGATCGGGGTGCGGTAGTCGCTGTAGCCCGGGGCCGGGCGGAAGAAGTACATCTGATGCGGGAAGAATTCCCCGGCGTAGATGTTGCCCTCCGATAGCCCGGTCTTGGCCTCGATGATGTCGGGCGAGACGATTTCGCGCTGGAGCACGAGGTCGTTGAAGTTGGGGAAGAAGCGCTGCATTGTCGCCTGCACGCGGTCGGCCATGTTCTCTCGTTGGGCATCCCAGGTGCTGTCCTTGAGCTGGTACGGGGTGTACATCACGTAGCAGGACATCACGTGCTTACCGGGGGGAGCCATGTCGGGATCGATGAAGGACTGGATCGACGCATCGATGTAGGGATGCTCGCTGTACCAGCCGTACTTCGCCGCGTCGTAGGCCCGCTCCATGTATTCCACAGTCGGTGCGACGTTGATGAAGCCGCCGTACTGGTCCGTGCGATCGCCGAGCGCGGGGTAGTAGGGGATTCCATCGAGGGCGAAGTTGACCTTCGACGTGATGCCCTGGAAGCGGAAGCGCTGGATCGTCTCGACCAGGTCGGCGGGTAGCTCGCGCGGGTCCGCGATCTGCAGGAAGGTGCGCCGCGGATCGAGTGAACTCACGACGACGGGAGCCCGGAACTCCGTGCCGTCGTCGAGCACGACACCGCGCACCTCGCCCCCCTCGGTGATGAGGCTGGACACGTGAGACTCGAGACGGATCTCGGCGCCGTACGCCGTGGCCGCGCGCGCGAGGACCTGCGTGAAGCCACCGTTGCCGCCCTTGTGGAAGGACCACTCGCCCATGAAGCCGTCGTGCTCGCCCATGGAGAGGTAGAGCCAGTTGATGCCAGATCCCGGTGACATCGGACCCAGCTTGATGCCGACACATGCGGCCGAGCAGATCGTCGCCTTGATGATGTCGGACTCGAGGTAGTCGTCGACGAAGTCCGAGATGCTGCCGGTGAGCAGGCGCACGGTGTCGTGGAGAAGCTTCTTGTCGGCGGTGCCGAGGTGTTTGACCAGCCATGCCATGCGCTCGGTGTCAGCGGGATCATCGCTGAAGAGATTGGGGGGCATGTTGTCGAAGAGCGGTCGGATGAACTGCTTCACGCGGGCGGTGTCGTGCTGGAAACGCTCCATGCCGTCGACGTCTGCCTTGGAGTGGCGCGCAATCTCGGCGCGGTTGACCGCGGCATCGGGCCCCGTGAGGAAGTAGTCGCCGTTGTCCATGGGGGCGAAGTGCGAGCGCATGTAGAGCGGCATGAAGCCGAAGCGCACGAGATCGAGCTCGGCGATGATCTCCGGTCGCAGCAGGCTCAGGGCGTAGGAGAAGGTCGTGAAGCTGAAGCCTGGGCGGAGCTCCTCGGTGATCGCCGCACCGCCGACGAGGTGGCGCTGCTCGAGCACGAGCACCCGCTGACCGGCCTGCGCGAGGTACGCGGCGTTGGTGAGGCCGTTGTGACCTCCACCGATGACGA
>JBIKKK010000253.1:0-2579 GCA_044360385.1 Candidatus Nanopelagicales bacterium | reverse complement strand
TCGAACGCCAAGGCGATGTCCGATGCCGAGGCCTCACGCCAGCGCATGTCGACCTGCCACGCCGCCGCGCCGACCGCACCGAGGACTACGACGGCGATGAGCCCCACGACCCAGCGTCGCCGTGATAGGCCAGGGGAATCGACGCCCTGCTCGAGGGACTCCATGATCTGCCGAGGCTAGGAGTCTCCGGCTCGCGGCGCATGTCCATCGCGTGCCTTTGGGCAGTGTGGTGGGGGGCCGGCCCCTAGAGTGATCGCCGTGTCGGAGCCCACGGCCCAGCAGGTGATCCTCGCGACCGTGCTCGTCTTCGGCGTCGCGACGGCCTGCCAGGTGATCGCGCCGAAACTGCGGATCCCTGCGCTCGTGCTGCTCCTGCCCGCCGGCTTCCTCCTGGGCATCATCGCGCCCGATGACATGCCGGGGGCGGTCCTCGGGCCGATCTTCCCCACGGCCGTCGACTTCATCGTGGCCATCATCCTCTTCAACGGGGGTATGGGCCTGACCGCGATCAAGCTCCAGGCCAAGGAGCGCAATGTCGTGCGCCGACTCGTGTGGATCGGTGCGCCGGTCACCGGCGTGCTTGCCGCGACCGGAGCTCACTTCATCATCGGCATGCCATGGCCGATCGCAGCGATGCTCGGTGCGATTCTCGTTGTCTCGGGGCCGACGGTCATCAATCCCATCCTCGACTTCGCGCGCCCGAGTGCGCGCGTGCGCGGCGTGCTCGTCTGGGAGGGGACCCTCCTCGACCCGCTTGGGGCGCTGGCGGCCGTGGTGGTCTTCCAGATCATCAAGGCCAGCGATGCGACGTCGATCCCCGAAGGCATCGCGATCTTCTTCGGCGGGATCCTTGTCGCCGTCGTGGCCGCCGCGATCGGCACCGCGCTCTTTGTCATCGGCGGCCGCCTTGCGCGAGGTAACGGAACACTCGACGTGCAGGTGGTGCTGGCGTCGGTCCTCGTCACGGCAGGTCTCGCCAACCTCGTCACCCAGGACAGCGGACTCCTGGCTGCAGTGCTCATGGGCATGACCGCACCGCGCGTGGCCAAGAGGCTGGGCACGTCCTTGGACCGGGGCAGCGCGTTCTTCGACACCATCGTGACCATTGGCATCGGCGTGCTCTTCGTGTCGATCTCGGCGCTCGTGCCCCTGGAGACGGTGCAGGCCATCTGGATCCCGACGGTCATCCTGGCCGTGCTCCTCATCCTCGTGCAGAGGCCACTCATCAGCGCCCTGTGCTCGTTCGGCGCCGGGCTCACGCGCAAGGAGCGCGTCTTCATCGCGGCCATGGACCCGCGCGGCATCGTCGCGGCCGCCACCGCCTCCAGCGTGGGCGCAGTCCTGGTAGCCGCGAAGGTCCCCGGTGCCCAGGACCTGTTGCCGGCGGCGTTCATCATCATCGCGGTGACCGTGACGTTCTACGGGCTCACGGCGGTGCCCATTGCCAAAGCCCTGGGCCTGAGGGTGGAGCCGGCAGATGTGGGGAATGAGACCGCCTCGGAGGCGACCCCTTCTTCATCGTGAGGTAGAGGTGAGGAAGGTCAAGGGCGGTCCACTGTCCTTCGTGGACTCGGGGTGACACCGGTGGAGCCCCGGGTGACACTGGTTACATGACCGGTCAGCAAAGAGTCATCAAGGTGGTCATGACCGCCGTGGTCTTCGCGCTGGCCCTGGGCGTGGCACCGATCCAGGCCGCCCACGCCTCGCCCACCCACTCGAGCGCGGACTACTCGAGCTTCTTCGGCGACGGGGAGTTGCGCGGGGCCGGCTGGGCCACTTGTGCACCGATCACCTGGAGCGCGGACACGCGGGGCCTCACCTCTGCGCAGGCGCGGCGCGAGATCGCGCGCCTGCGCGATGCTTGGCGCCTGTGGGCCGATGCCGCGGGAGTCAAGGCGATCTTCACGGGGCGCCAGGCTCTCGCCTACGACCCAGCGAGCTACGGGCTCGTCCCCTCCGATGGGTCTTCGCCGGTGGAGCACCATGTCTACATCGCCTTCAAGGCGCGCAAGCAGGTGCCGATCCTCACCGGTGGCGCGGTCGGCCTCGCCAAGCCCACGCTGGTCCTGGTAGAGGAGCGTCGCATCGTCGGCGGCATCGCAATCTTTATGCGCCGTTATGCGATCGAGCAGGCGCGCAGCAACCCGTCAGCACTCGCACACGTCTATGCGCACGAACTCGGCCATGTTCTTGGCCTCGGCCATGCTGTATCCCGCGCCAACGTGATGTACCCAGAGGTGCAGAGCGTGGCGAACCTCGGCGACGGAGACGCGTCCGGGATCGCGCGCATCACGCAGGAGTGCGCTGCCGTTTAGCTGAGCAGCCGTCTAGTTGTGCTGCCGCTTAGCCGCGCCGGGTCGAGTCAGCGGCCGCGAGGTTTCGACAGGACCTTGACCTGGGGGAGCGGATAGAGCGGCGGGGAAGGCTTGTTGGCTGTGGCCGGGCCGTCGGGCTCATCCCAGGCATTCGTGGCGCCATCGCACCACTGCCGCACGGGAAGCCCATAGACCCCGGGCTTCTTGGGCCAAGTGATGTCCATGGGGAAGAACGTCGGCGTATTGAAGGCCGGCACATCTCCG
>JBIKKK010000073.1:0-9714 GCA_044360385.1 Candidatus Nanopelagicales bacterium | reverse complement strand
TTCACATCACCGATGCCGACCTTCTGATCCGCGTCTGCCACTCGAGATCGCGCCATGTCACGCCGAGGCCTGTCCCTCTTCATCGCACTGTCGATCATCTGGGGCACGCCGTACCTATTCATCCGCATTGCCGTGGAGTACGTCGAGCCCTCTGTCGTGGTCGCGCTGCGCGTCGGGCTCGCCGCGCTGCTACTGCTCCCCGTGGCGCTCATCCGCGGGCAGTTCCGCGGCATCCGGCCCTACCTGCCGTGGATTGCAGTCTTCGGCCTCGTGGAGATCACCGGTCCCTTCCTCATGCTGGGCTACGCAGAGACCGCGCTTACGAGTTCGACCGCGGCACTGCTCATCGCTGCGGTGCCGATTGTCGCTGCGGTGCTCGCCCGGGCCCTCGGACTCGATGCCCGCCTCGGCGGGCTGCGCCTGCTCGGTCTCGCCATCGGGATCAGCGGTGTTGCGGTCCTGGTCGGCTTCGACGTCCCGGGTGACCAGTGGTGGGCGGTCGGAGCCGCTGCCATCACGGTCGTCGGCTACGCGCTTGGACCGATCGTCATCACGACCAAGCTCGCTGACGCTCCGCCACTCGCCGTCATCAGCCTGGCACTGGCCGCCAACGCCGTCATTTATGCACCGCTCGCGTGGCTCCAACGGCCGACCACTCCCGTGCCGCCCGTCGCCTGGTGGTCAATCGTCGTCCTCGGCGTGCTCGCCACGGCGATCGCCTTCCTCATCCTCTTCGCACTGGTCGCCGAGGTCGGACCCTCACGCACGACCGTGATCACCTTTGTCAATCCGGCCGTCGCCGTGATGCTCGGCGTCATCGTGCTCTCCGAACCGATCACGTGGGGGCTCGTGCTGGGCTTCCCGCTCGTGCTCCTTGGCTCATTCCTCGCGACACGGCCTGACCGCAATCGAGCCGCGAGCATCGAGGACTCCCCGCACGCCTGACTCGGGGCGGATGAGGCGATCAGGTCTGCGCGGCGATGCGTTCGCGCACACTGCGCGTGACGTAGTGATCGGCAAAGAACGATGCAAAGGGGATCGTGCCCGCGAGCAGCACCGCGACGGTGCGGACCACGGTGAATCGCATGCGGAAGGAGATGTCGAGCCCCGTGGCGACGTAGAGCACGTAGAGCCAGCCGTGGGCCTGCCAGCCGAGGGCGTAGATCGTCCCGAGGATCCCCCCTTCGGTCAGCCCGAAGACGTACTTCAGCGGGAGGAAGACCACGGCCATGACGGCGAGCAGGACGCCGGTCACCCAGGCCATGATGCGAAAGCGCAGCAGTGCGCCACTCAGACCGCTCATGCGTCCAGGCTATCCGTGGTTGCCGGATCGCGGCGGATGACCCATAGCCACCACATCACCCAGACGAAGCCGGCGAAGACGAACCACTGCAGCGTGTAGGCCGCATTTTGCAGCGGGAAGGGCACGTCAGCGGTCTGCACGGTGAGCGGCACGAGCTCGGGTGCCGGCACCGAGGCGGGGTCCTGACTCCGCAGGACCAGGATGAGCGATACGACCTGGCCGCCCCACGCACGTTCGATCTCCGAGCGGGAGACCGCGACGAGGGATCCATCGGGCCGACGTGCCTGCTCGGCATAGAAGTCCTCAAAGGGTTGCAGCGCACCCTCGAGCCGCACGGGCCCCGCAGGAAGGGCCAGCGCAGGGCTCGACGGCGAGTCCACCCACCCGCGCAGGACCGCGACCGTCACACCGTCGATGACGAAGGGGGCGATCACCCACGTGCCGGGACGCCCGTCGAGCTCACGTTGGGCGACGAGAAGTTGCTCGGCGTCGGCGTACTCCCCCGCTGCGGTGACCGGTCGCCCCACCGAGGTGGCCGGGAAACCATCGACGCTCGCAGCCTCGAGCACGGGGATCGGCGCGGAGATGGCAGCCTGCTCGGCTTCGACGATGTCAAGGGTGCGCGAACCCTGCCAGAGGCCGGCGACGACGCACAGGGCCGAGAAGATTACGGCGAGGACAGTGAGCGCGACAGACCGCGCGCTGACGGACATATCAACGCGACGGCAGCTCGTCGGCCCCGGAGCCGTCGGAGTCCTGCTGCTGGGCACCGCGCTCCTCGGCCTCCTCGGTGAAGTGCTCATCCGCAGCGCGCTCGGCGTCGCCCGGCCCCTCAGGAAGGTTGGGATCGACCTTCGCGATCTGCTTGCGCATGGACCGGTAGAGCAACACGATCGCGATGACCAGGAAGACGAAGCAGATGAGGGCCAGCAGCCCCGGCGTCACGCGCGACGGGTCGATCGGAGGCTCCTCCGGCAAGGGATTCGGAAGCGGACTCTCCTCCATGAAGAGCACAGCGAAAACAGACGTCACAGTCACCATGATCCCTCCCGGATCCCTGCGAAGAGATCGGACTCCGGCAGCTCGGTCTCAACGCGCGAGAGGGCGAGGTGGTAGTCCTCCGTGGGCCACAGGTCGCGGTGCATCTCCAGAGGGACAGCGAACCAGAGTCCCTCGGGATCCACCTGGGTGCGATGCGCTCGTAAGGCGTCGTCGCGCACAGCGAAGTAATCGTTGACGCGCACGCGCGTGGTGACGCGATCTTCCTCGCCTTCATCCCAGTCGTCCAGCCACTCGGCGTAGGGAGACTCCATGCCCGCAGCGGTCAACGCCTCATGGAACGTCATGACACGCTCTCGCGTGAAGGTCATGTTGTAGTAGAGCTTGAGCGGCTGCCACGGCTCACCGGAGTCGGGGTAGGCCGCGCTATCGCCTGACTTGGTGAACGCCTCCATCGAGACCTCGTGACAGCGGATGTGGTCGGGATGCGGATACCCGCCGTTCTCGTCGTACGTCGTGATGACATGCGGGCGGAACTCCCGGACGAGGCGCACCAGTGGCTCCGACGCGACGTCGAGAGGGAGGTCGGCGAAGCAGCCTGACGGCAGCGGCGGCCGCGGATCACCCTCGGGATAACCGGAGTCCGCAAAGCCCAGCCACGCGTGCCCCACTCCGAGGATCCGCACCGCTTCAGCCATCTCCTGGCGGCGCACCTCCGCGATGCCGAGGGCGTCGACGTCGGCCTGCGCAGCGGGATTGAGCACGTCGCCGCGCTCCCCGCCCGTGCACGTGACGACCAGGACTTCGACACCTTCCTTGACGTAGTGGGCGAGGGTTGCGGCCCCCTTGCTCGACTCGTCATCCGGGTGCGCATGGACGGCCATGAGGCGAAGGGGTTCGGACACCCCGCTAGTCTCGCAAGTGATCGCCCCATGCGCGACGGGAGGTGCCGTGAGCAGTGCCATCGATGGACGCAACCTGCCTCCGGACCTGCAGGCACGCTACGGCGTGGGTCGCCGATCCCGCCTCCCCTTGATCGCCGGGCTCATCGGCATCGCCGCCTTCATCGCCGCCCTGGCCTTCGTCACCTTCAATCTCGTCTCGCCCAAGGTCACGTACAAGCTGCTCGCCTGGAACGACGTAGCCGCCGATCGCGTGGATGTGACCTTCGACGTGCGCCGCTCGCAGGAGTGGGATGTCTACTGCGTGCTCCGGGCGCAGGACGAATCCCGCACCGACGTCGGCTATGCCGTCGTCGGTATCCCCCGCGGCACCTCCTACGAGCAGGTCACCTACCCGCTGCGGACATTGGCCCCCGCCTTCGTCGTCGAAGTCCTCGCCTGTGAGGCCGGGGCTCCACCCGAGCGCGTCGTGCCCCCGCAATTCCCGCCGGGGGTCGTCCCACCGGAGCAGCCATGGACTCCGAAGTAGGGACGCCGGGTCACTCCTGATTCGTGCCGAGCGCTGCAGCCGCGCTATCTCCGGCAGCGTGGCGGGCGGCGAGGTAGCCGAACGTCACAGCTAGGCCCACGGTCGCTCCCCCAGCCCAGTACGCGTTGGCCGAAGGGAAGCCGGCACAGTTGCCCGCGGCGTAGAGGCCGGGGATAGGCCTGGACATGTAGTCGAGAACGCGACCGTGCGCGTCGATGGCCGGTCCCCCCTTGGTGTCCAGGGTTCCCGGAGCAAGGATGAGCGCGTAATAGGGACCCTCGCTCGAGAAGGGGAATCGGCCCACGTGCCGCACCTCGAGCGGCTCATCGTCCGCGAGATCGATATCGAGCCCACCCCCGCTTCGTAACTTTGTTATGCTCCTAGGACCCACAATCAGGGCCCTAGGAGCGATGCGCATGTCCCCACTCGAGGAGATCATCACGCTCGGGCATGAGGAGATCGTCTTCCGTCAGGATCCGGCCAGCGGCTACCGGGCGATCATCGCCCTGCACTCCACTGCACTGGGCCCGGCAACGGGTGGCACACGGCTGCGGCCCTACGCCTCGACCTCGGACGCGCTCGTCGACGCACTGCGCCTGTCGCGCGGCATGACGTACAAGAACGCCTTGGCCGGTCTCGCGCTCGGTGGTGGCAAGGCCGTGATCCTCGCTCCCCCGGAGCCCTTCGATCGCGAGAAGATCTTCCTTGCGCAGGGTCGCGCCGTGCAGAGTCTCGGCGGGCGCTTCATCACCGCCGAGGACGTCGGCACAACGCCTGCCGACTTCGAAGTCGCTGCACGCGAGACCGAGTGGGTCGCCGGCTTCGACGGCCGCGGTGGCGATCCGTCACCGTGGACCGCGCGCGGAGTCATGGCCGGCCTGATCGCGGCGACCGAGCACCGGTGGGGCACACCCGCGCTCGAGGGTCGCGTCGTCGCCCTGCAGGGATGCGGCAATGTCGGCGAGGCACTCGCCCGCCATCTCAGCGAGGCAGGCGCCACCCTCGTGGTGACCGACCACGACACGTCGCGCGCGGAGCGCCTCGCCGACGAACTGGGCGCCTCCGTGGTCGCTCCCGAGGCCATCTACGACGTTGAGGCCGACATCTTCTCCCCCTGCGCACTCGGCTCGATCCTCAACGACACCACCATCGGACGCCTGCGCGCCGAGGTCATCGCCGGCGCAGCCAACAACCAACTCGCCGAGAGCCGTCACGCCGAGGCACTCTCGGCCCGAGACATCGTCTACACCCCGGATTTCGTGATCAACTCAGGCGGGGTGATCTCCGGGAGCGTCGCCCTGCTCAACGAGACGCATGACGACATGGTCCGGCGCGTGGACGGCATCTACGACACCACACGGGAAGTGCTCGACCACGCTGCGCGCGAGCGCATCACGACCTTGCGCGCCGCCGAAATGCGCGCTGAGCTGACACTGGCCAACGCACGGAGGGATGACCGATGACCCACTACGACCGCACGTGGACAACGCAGCCTGAGGCCACAGCCCTGGTGACATTAACCCTCGACGACGCCCTTGCGGCAGTGCCGGACGCCCAGGCCCTCGCATCCCGCCTGCGCGACAACATTGGCGTGCGCCTCATCGACATCCTCGACTACATCTCGCTGCCTGAGGGCTCCAATGTGAGCGCCTTCGTCGTCGCGGGCTGGGAGCCCGATGCGGCAGACCCGACCGTGCTCCGCAATCCCACCGGGCTTTTCCCGGTCGTGCTCACCCGCGGCCACAGCACCGCGATCGGCTTCAAGGTCGAGTACGTCCATGAATTCGTCGCGGCTCAGGGCCTGAGCGCGCCGGTCGAGGGTGCGATGCACGCTCCCTTCCGGCGCGTGCGCTTCGCCGAGGCGGGCGGCGTCGCCTTCGATGCCATTGAGCGCCGCGGTTCCCGTGGGTTCGAGGCCGACGATCCCTCGGCCGCAACGCTGCGAGCCGCGCAACTCCACCTGCAGACCTTCCGCACTCGCAGGCGTTCGTTCGACAGCGTCGCCGCTGGCTACGACGCGACCGATGCCATGGTCGCCGCCGCGGTCGCTGATCTCGGCCAAGACTGGGCCTGCTGGCTGTGGCTGCGTGCCGAGCGCGAGTACTGGGAGTCCCGCAACAGCGCGGGTCGCCTGCAGAAGGCGCGCCAGGATGCCCATGGCATCGGCTGGGCCAATCAGGACCACCACACCTACGACAGCTCCCGCGAGTGGTTCCACCGCTGCGTGGGCGTACTGGAGGCGCTGGGCTTCGAGTGCCGCGAGCTCTTCTACGCTGGCGACGCCGCAGGCTGGGGATCGCAGATCCTCGAGCAGCCGGCCATCGGCAGCGTGATCTTCGCCGACATCGATCTCGCACCCGATGAGCTTGATATTGACTTCGCCCACATCGAACTGGAGCCACTTCCCTTCCTCCGTCGCGCGGGCCTGTGGTGCGGACTGCACGGGGAGTCCATGTTCGAGTCCGGCATCAACCATCTCGAGTGCATGTACGACCACGAGCGCCTTGCGCGCCAGCTCGAGGGCGAGGGCGTGGCCTTCATGCAGCCCTTCTCGGACTTCCCGCACCTCTACCAAGCCCTCACCGAGGGTGAGTGGTGGCCGGTCGATCCCACTCGCGTCGACGCCCTGGAGCAGGCCGGATACATCACCGCCGAGGCAGCGGAGGATTTCCGGCTCTACGGGTCCATCGGCTCGCACCTGGAGAACCTCGAGCGCAATGACGGCTTCAAGGGCTTCAACCAGCCCGGTATCGACGGGGTCCTCCGGGCAATCGATCCGCGCAAGAACCTCGTCGGCGCCTGAGCGCGGGCGCAGACGACAGGAGCTTTATGCGCATTGAGAGCGTGACTGCCCATCGGCTGTCACTCCCCCTCGTCAGGCCCTTCCGCACCTCATTCGGAACGGAGTACGCCAAGGATGTCATCCTCATCGAGGTGACGACCGACTCGGGCGTGACCGGCTGGGGTGAGTGCGTGTCGGCACCCGACCCGTCGTACAGCCATGAATTCAATGACGCAGCGCTCCTCGTCCTGCGTGATCACCTTGTGCCGCGTGTGCTCGACCGGGACCTCACGGCCGAGGAGGTGCCCGCATTGCTCTCCGCGGTGCGCGGCCATCCCATGGCCCGGGGCGCTCTCGAGCTCGCGATCCTCGACGCCCAGTTGCGGCAGGCCGAGTTGTCCTTCGCCACGTATCTCGGAGCCACCCGCACGACGATCCCCTGCGGAGTCTCGACGGGAATCCCCGCGGATGACTCCATGGACACCCTCATCGCCGAGGTCGACGGCTACGTCGCTGAGGGCTATCGCAGGGTCAAACTCAAGATCCAGCCCGGATGGGACATCGAGCCGACGCGCGTCATCCGAGAGCGGTATCCCGATATCCCTCTCCAGGTCGACGCCAACCAGGCCTACTCACGTGAGCACATCGATCACCTCACGGCACTCGATGACTTCGACCTCCTCCTCATCGAGCAGCCGATCCACGAGGACGACTACCTCGGACTACGCCGCCTTGCCGATCGCATGGCCACGCCGATGTGCCTGGACGAGTCGATCCTGTCCAGGGACAACGCGGAGTCGCTAATCGACTACGGCGCCTGCGAGATCGTCAACATCAAGGCGGGCCGTGTCGGCGGATACCTGTCGGCCAAGGAGATCCACGACCTCTGTCTCGACAGGGGGGTGCCCGTGTGGTGCGGTGGCATGGTCGAGACCGGCATCGGCCGCGCGGCCAACGTGGCCCTCGCCGCCCTTCCCGGCTTCACGCTGCCCGGTGACACCAGCTCATCCAGCCGGTTCTTCGCCACCGATGTGACCGAGCCTCTCGTCATGTCTGCCGACGGGATGATGGATGTGCCTTCAGGCCCCGGGCTGGGCGTGACGCCGATCCCCGAACTCCTCACCAAGTTCACTGTCACGACGTACAACCTGTCGAGCGCAGCCCGATGAAGCCAGCCCTCGTCTCCCGCATGCAGCCCTATGCGACGTCGATCTTCGCGGAGATGTCGATCCTGGCTGCGGAGACGGGGGCCATCAACCTCGGACAGGGCTTCCCCGACACCGATGGGCCCGAGGAGATGAAGGAAGCGGCGCGAGCTGCGATCACCGAGGGCCGCGGCAACCAGTACCCGCCCGTGCACGGCCTGCCCGAGCTGCGATTGGCGATCGCCGAGCATCAGCAGCGCTTCTACGGACTGACCGTCGACCCCATGACCGACGTCGTCGTCACCACCGGCGCCACGGAGGCGATCCAGTCCGTGATCCTCGCCTTCTGCGAGCGTGATGACGAGGTGGTCGTCTTCGAGCCGTGGTTCGACATCTACGCGACGGGGATCGCCCTGGCCGGAGCCACTCGCGTGTCCGTGCCCCTGCGACCGCCCACCTTTCGCCCCGACATCGATGCCCTGCGCGATGCCATCACCGATCGCACTCGCCTGCTCATCGTCAACTCACCGCACAATCCCACCGGCGTCGTCTTCACACGCGAGGAGTTACAGGGCATCGCTGACATCGCCATTGAGCGCGACCTCATCGTCCTGTCGGACGAGGTCTACGAGCATCTTTGGTACGACGGGCATCCCCACATCCCCATCGCGACCCTCCCGGGGATGGCCGAGCGCACCATCACACTCGGCAGCGCGGGCAAGTCCTTTTCCTTCACCGGCTGGAAGGTCGGGTGGGCGACCGGGCCGACCGCTCTCATCCAGGCGGTGCGGTCGATCCGCCAGCACCTCTCCTTCGTGTCGGGCGGACCCTTCCAGCACGCCATCGCCCACGGGCTGCGTATGTCGGACTCCTACTACGAGGACTTCCGTCACGGATTGCAAGCCCAGCGTGACCTTTTCACCTCCGGAGTCCGTGAACTCGGCTTCACCGCGACCGAGTCCCAGGGCACCTACTTCCTCACCACTGATCTCGGCCCGATGGCGGACTATCCGGATGCACTCTCCGCTGCCCGAGACCTCCCTCGCCGGGCTGGTGTGGTTGCGATTCCCCAGCAGGCGCTGTGTGACCACGCGGGTGTAGGCGACCAGGCACTGCGGTGGGCCTACTGCAAGCGGCCGCAGGTCTTACTGGAAGCCCTGGATCGGCTCGCAACGCTAGCCACCTAGCGACCTTGACCGCTGGCACGAATGGGGAGACTCCAGGCCCCGGCGAGAGCGGGTCACCACGCTGCGACCCATTGCCCCTTGTCGGGCAGTAGTCATATCCATAGACTAACAACATGACAACCCAGGATCGCTCCTACGCCATCGCATGCATCCCAGGCGATGGCGTCGGCCCCGAGACGGTTGCAGCAGCACGTCGGGTGCTGGACGTCGTCGCCGACGATGCGGGATTCCGATTCGAATGGCAGGAGTACCCCTGGGGATGCGACTACTACCTGGCGACCGGATCGATGATGGACGAGGACGGCTTGAGTGCACTCTCGAGCGCCGACGCGATCCTGCTCGGGGCGGTGGGGCGTCCGGATGTCCCCGACCACATCTCACTGTGGGGACTGCTCATCCCCATTCGACGCGGCTTTGACCAGTACGTATCTTTGCGGCCCGTCCGCCTCCTCGACGGAGTTGACAGTCCCCTCGCGGCCGGACGGGATCGACTTGACGTCGTCATCGTCCGCGAAAACACAGAGGGTGAGTACTCCGAGATCGGAGGACGGATGTTCCGTGGCCGTCCCGATGAAATGGCCATACAGGAGGCGGTCTTCACTCGGATTGGCATCGAGCGGATCACGCGATACGCCTTTGATATGGCCCGCACACGCACGGGGAAGGTCGCCTCAGCGACCAAGTCCAACGGCATCATCCACACCATGCCCTTCTGGGATGAGGTGGTCAGTGAGATTGCAGCCGAATACCCCGATGTCGAACTCACGCGCTACCACGTCGACGCACTCGCGGCACTACTCGTCTTGAATCCAGAGCGATTCGACGTCGTGCTGGGGTCCAACCTCTTCGGCGACATCCTGTCTGACC
>JBIKKK010000252.1:0-2593 GCA_044360385.1 Candidatus Nanopelagicales bacterium | reverse complement strand
TCGAGATCGGTGACCTGGCCCCGCGCAAGCCCGGCCAGCTCTCGGGCGGCCAGGCACAGCGCGTCGCACTCGCGCGCGCCCTCGTCATCGAACCCGATCTGCTCCTGCTCGACGAGCCGCTGGCCGCGCTGGATGCCGGCACTCGAGCCTCGGTGCGCTCACTCCTGCGACGCCACCTGGCCGACTTCCGCGGAGCGGTCGTGCTCGTCACGCACGATCCGATGGATGCCATGGTGCTGGCTGACCGCGTCGTCGTGCTCGAGGACGGGCGCGCCGTGCAGGAGGGGACTCCCGGTGACGTCGCGCGACGACCGGAGTCCGCCTACGTCGCACAGCTCGTCGGCGTCAACATGCTGCGAGGCCAGGCGGACGCCGGAGTCGTCACCCTTGATGACGGCGGCGAGATTCGAATCGCGGATCAATCGATCGAGGATGCCGTCATCGTGGCGCTGCGACCCGAAGCCATCTCCGTGCACCTGCAGCACCCCGAGGGGAGCGCGCGCAATGTGTGGCAGTCGCGTGTCAGCAGCCTCGAGGCACGGGGAGATCTCGTGCGCCTCGAAGTCGACGGGCCACCCGCACTCACGGCGGTCATCACTCCGGCGGCCGTGGCCGACCTGGGCCTGCACGAGGGTGCTGATGTCTGGCTGACGGCCAAGGCCACAGACCTCGACGTCTACCCCGCCTGATCAGCCCTCGCGGCGCTCGCGCTGCTTCTTGATCTCGTACTTGCCCAGAGCAGCGAGATGCACCTCATCCGGCCCATCAGCGAGACGCAACGTGCGGATGCCAGCCTGCATAGCCGCGAGCGGGGTGTCCTGCGAGACGCCCATGCCGCCATGTGCCTGGATCGCGCGATCGAGGATGCCCTGCACGGTGATCGGTGCCGCGACCTTGATCGCCTGGATTTCGGTGTGGGCCCCGCGTACGCCGACCGTGTCCATCAGCCAGGCAGCCTTGAGGGTGAGCAGGCGCAACTGCTCCACCTCGATCCGCGAGCGCGCGATCCACTCGCGGATCACGCCCTGGTCGGCGAGCGGCCTGCCGAAGGCAACGCGGCCATCGACCCGCTCGCACATGAGCTCGATGGCGCGCTCGGCCATGCCGATGCTGCGCATGCAGTGGTGGATGCGACCCGGGCCGAGCCGGCCCTGCGCGATCGCGAAGCCGGCACCCTCCACCGCGAGGAGGTTGCCCGCGGGCACGCGCACGTCGGTGAAGCGCATCTCCGCGTGACCGCCATGGTCGTGGTCGTCGTAGCCGTAGACCTCCATGGCTCGCACGATCTCCACGCCCGGAGTGTCGCGCGGGACGAGGATCATCGACTGCTGTTGGTGCCGGTCGGCGGTCGGATCCGTCTTACCCATGACGATGAAGACCGCGCAGTCAGGGTTCATCGCCCCGGTGATCCACCACTTGCGCCCGTTGATGACGTAGTCGTCGCCATCGCGCACGATCGAGGTCGAGATGTTCGTCGCATCAGAAGACGCGACATCGGGCTCGGTCATGGCGAAGGCCGAGCGGATCTCGGCCTCGAGCAGCGGACGCAGCCACTGCTCCTTCTGCTCGTCGTTGCCCGCGAGGACGAGCACCTCCATATTGCCCGTGTCGGGCGCTGCGCAGTTGAAGACCGCGGGTGCCAGGCCCGGACTGCGGCCCATGATCTCGGCCAGGGGTGCGTACTGGAGATTGGTGAGCCCAGCGCCGAACGGCTCCGTCGGCATGAAGAGATTCCACAGTCCCTCGGCGCGCGCCTTGCCCTGCAGATCGCGCAGGATCGGGTCACGGCTCCAGGCCCAGTAGTCACCCTGCCTGCCCACGGTCGCGTAGAACTTCGCCTCGCGCGAGTAGACGTGTGCGTCCATGAAGGCGAGCAGACGCTCGCGGTAGTCCTGCGTGGTCGCGTCGTAGCCGAAGTCCATGGCGATCCCTCCTGCCCCGAGTGTGTCAGCCCAGCAGGCGCAGCGCTCCATCCCCGCCCACCTTCGTTGAGTGGCGGCTTTGGAGGGCGGCACAGCGCTCGGCGACGTCAAGGCGATGACCCGGGTAGGCTTCCCCCTCGTCCCCGATCCGGAGGTTCGCCCATGTACCGCCAGGTGCCGGCGCACGTCGACCTGCCGGCGATGGAGCGGGAGATCCTCGATCTCTGGGCCGCGGACGATGTTTTCGACCGCAGCCTCGCCCAGTCCGAGGGCCGCCCCATGTGGGTCTTCAACGAAGGGCCGCCCACGGCCAACGGCACGCCGGGCACGCACCACATCGAGGCCCGCGTCTTCAAGGACATCTTCCCCCGGTATCGCACGATGAAGGGCTACCACGTCCCCCGCAAGGCGGGCTGGGACTGCCACGGCCTGCCCGTCGAGCTCGCCGTGGAGAAGGAGCTCGGCTTCACGGGCAAGAAGGACATCGAGGACTACGGCATCGCGGAGTTCAACGCCCGCTGCCGGGAGTCCGTCTTGCGGCACGTGCACGAGTTCGATGCGATGACGCGCCGCATGGGCTTCTGGGTCGACATGGACGACGCCTACTGGACCATGGATCCCCAGTACGTCGAGAGCGTGTGGTGGTCGCTCGCGCAGATCTTCAACAAGGG
>JBIKKK010000251.1:0-2595 GCA_044360385.1 Candidatus Nanopelagicales bacterium | reverse complement strand
GACGCGGCCATGACCGCCACGGTCGCGATCAGGCTTCCCGTAATGACATAGGAAACGTAGGAGAACGCCAGCATCGCCACGGCAGACCCAAAGTTGCTGAAGGTGTTGGCCGCGACGAGGGCCAGGACGCGCGGATGACCGCGAACGACCCCTGAGGGGCCGCCGCCACCGCCGGACTCCGCGTCAGCGCTCACGCGCTGACAGTAGAGGGCCTAGGTGAGGTCGGGGACCGAAGTTGCCTCGGTCCACAGGTCATCCTCGGCCTTGCTCGCCTGGATCTGGCGGTAGACGAGGTAGCCGATGCCGGCCAGGGCAATGAGGAGCAGCAGTTTCTTCATGTGGGCCTAGGTGGACTTGAACCACCGACCTCTTCCTTATCAGGGAAGCGCTCTAACCGAGCTGAGCTATAGGCCCCACGCTGCCTACGCACCAAGCCTGGGCAGCCAGGAAAGGTTACACAGGGACGGCCGATCACGCCCCGACCGGGGCGGCCCTCGCACCCAACCGCCGCCCCACAAGCACCGCCGCCAGGTAGATGACCGCCGCGACCACGAGCAGGAAGCGGTAGCCGGTGACCAGGGAGAGGTACTCCAGGGTGCCCCCGATCATCGCGCCGAAGAGATTGGCCGCGAAGGCCGCCGTCGGATTGGCTGCCTCCTTGAATCTCGACGTGAAGTAGAGGTTGGCGCAGAAGATCGGCGCGAAGGCAAGGACCACCGCGACGAGCAGCCTCACGGGCACGGGCAGGGTGAGCAGCCAGGCATTGGGCACAAGCCAGGCGACCGCCAAGGAGATGAAGAGCGCCGCGATGACCCAGGATCTTCGCGGCGAGAACCTACGCGTCACCTCGATGGCGAGGAGTACAGCGAGCAGGACGCCGGCGAAGACCAAAGCGTTGACCAGCCAGGTCGTGCCAAAGAGAAGCGCGAAGGTCGTGATCGAGCGGGTCTCGAGCAGCAGGAACGCCATGCCCATGAGGAAGAGGTCGGCATATCCACGCATCTGGCGCAGCGGGCCGCCGACAACACGGATGGCAATGAGCGACACGGCGAGGATGAGCCCGATGACGATGAGGTAGATCTGCGGGATCGACGCGTCCTTCAGGTAGAGGAAGGGTCGGTCATCCGCCGAGGGCGCGGGAATCTCCTGGCCTGCAGACGCGATCACATCGCGCTCCCAGGTATCGGCGCAGACGGCATTGTCCTGTGACTTGCCGATGGCCATGACGGCCAGTGACTGCACAGCGGTGAATCGATCGATGCACGGCGCGTGACCGAAGACCTCCTCGACCGTGCCCGCCAGACGATTGATGAGCCAGTCCTCGCGGTAGTAGTTGTACATCGCGAAGACACCGTCAGGGCTCAGGTGGTCATAGGCCTCCTGGATCGACTCCCGCGTGAAGAGATAGGACTCCAGCCTCAACTGGCTCGCACCCGAAACAAGAGTGAGGGAGTCGGGCAGCGCGAAGAGAATGAGGTCGTACTCCGCGTCGGTGCGCGAGAGGAAGGCGCGACCGTCGTCGATGTACGTCGTCACCCGCGGGTCGGCGTACGGCTGGTTCGGGTTCTTCTCGACGCCGATCTGCTGGATGCGCGGGTCGATTTCGACCGCATCGACGCGCTGCGCGCCACGCGAAAGTGCGAGGGCGACATCGGTGCCCGTGCCCGCACCGATGACAAGCACGTTGCGCAGCGGGTTGTCGACCGCGCGCTCATAGGGACGGCCGTAGAGCGGCTCCAACTCCAAGCGGCTCTCGGCGTCGAGCACGTTCTGGTGCGGGATGCCATTGACCTGCACCGCGGTGTACGGCGGAGCGGTATTGGTGTAGTCCTGCGTGGTCACCTTGTAGTACGGCGACCAGGAGACTCCCGGGGTCAGGGATTCGATGACGAGGAGCGCGATGATCCCGAGTGCGGCGAGCCACGACAGGATCGGCAGAGCCTTGCCGTAGAGCAGCACGAGCGCGACGAGCATCACCGTCGGCCAGACCCACGAAGGCGACCGCAGGAAGGCCACGAGGGTGAAGAGCAGGGTACCGCTGAGCGAGCCGACGATGTCCCAGCGATAGGCATCCAGTGCGGTAAAGGCGAGGAATGCGCGGCCGGTGATCTCGCCCAGCAAGGTCATGGCGAAGGCGACGACGAGGAAGACGAGCGGCAGGGTGACCCACGTGGGCAGACCGGTCGGCCTTACCTCGGTGAAGAAGATGAGTTCGCTCGACGACCCCTCGATGCGGGCCGGGAAAAAGAAGATGAAAGCGATGAGCACAAGGACCGCCACGGGGGCATAGCGCCCGAGGTCACGCGGCTTGCGCGCACGCAGGAAACCCAGGCCGATCCCGAGGAAGGACGCCAGAAGGATCAGGTTGGAGAAGTAGGACAGGTGCACGAGGTTGGCACCGGACCACCTGATGAGCGCCAACTGCACGAAGAGCATGAGCGCGCTCGCGACGACGAGGCGCATGCGGGCAGAGAGCAGTCCGATGTGCTGGGGGGCGGCCTCAATGGTCACCCACGGAAGACTAGCGCCGCCGTGATCTCACCGGGGCGAACTAGCGGATGAGAGCCGAGGTGGGCTCGGCGAGGCGCGCCACCT
>JBIKKK010000072.1:0-9808 GCA_044360385.1 Candidatus Nanopelagicales bacterium | reverse complement strand
AGCGGCTGCATCACATCGCCATCGAAGGACCCGACCACGACGGTGAGCCCGATCACGAGGAGCGCGATGATGGGTCCTCGTTCCGCGAGGGCCACGATCGCCGCGAAGAAGGTCGCGATGGGTGCGCCGATCACGGGGATAAAGGCGCCGAAGAACACGATCGCCGCGAGGGCCGGCGCCATCGGCACCTGGAGGATGACGAGCCCGATGAAGACCAGGATCGAGTCGCATAGCGCGACGACGACCACGCCCCGGGTGTAGCCGGAGAGGGAGTCCCATCCGAGTTCGCCAGCGGTGTTGACGTAGGGGCGTGAGCGGGTGGGCATCCAGCTGATGACCCACTGCCAGATGGGGCCGGGGGACAGCATGAAGAAGATGACGCCGAAGATGAAGACCGACCCGCCAAGCACGAGGTCACCGACGGAGCCCAGCGCCGACGAGCCGATATCCAGCGCGAAATTCTTGCCCCAGTTCTCCACTTCGGTGACGTAATTGTTGAAGTCGTCGCTGGAGAGATTGAGCGGTGGCCCCGAGGCCCACTTCTGGAGCTCGGTCATCGACTGGGTCACGGACTGTGAGAGGTCCGGGGCCTCGCTGACGATAGAACGCACCACGATGGTGAGCACAACGACGACGGCTACGGCGATGAAGATGATCGCCAGGATCATGGCGAGGACCTTGTGCAGCTTTGCCTTGTGCCGGAGGAAGTCCATGATCGGGGATGCCAGGGCCGTGAAGAACGCCGCGAGGAAGAGTGCGATGAGGACGATGGAGATCTGTCCCATCATGAAGAACAGGACGCCGAAGCCCGCGAGGATCACCAGGATGCGCCAGGTCATCCCGGCCCAGGTTCGGAGAGTCTGGGGGACTCCGAAGTCGCTCGTGCCGTCGTCGGACGGTGCCGGCGCTGATGTCGAGGGAGAGGCTTGGCTCATGCGGGGACGCTAGCGGACGCTGCCTAGTCGATGCGGACGAAACCCCGGGGTGTCAGGAATCCGCAGGCGATGATCCCCGGCTCATCGTCAGCCACCCACGAGATCTGCCCCAGGGGGGCGTCCGCGGACTGGAGCCAGGAACCGAGCGTGTCGGGGTCGCCGTTCAACTCGATCGAAGCCAGCTCTACTGGGCCGCCATCGCGCGCGGGGTGACATTCCTCGGTCTGCCACTCGATGAAGTAGGGAAGCTGAGGATCGTCCATGAGATCGAGTACGCCGATCTGGCGCCAGCGCAGCTCCTTGCCATCGGGGCGGATGCGGTGGCCGCCCACGCTTGCGCGACCGAGTCGCTCTTCCACCGATGAGATGTCATCGACGCCCACGACCCATCCCAGCCAGCCGCCGCCTTCATCGGCTCGGTGGCGCACGGCGCGGCCGAAGGGTGCCTTCTCCGCCGCAGGATGGTCGAGCGCCGCGACCACCTCGACGTAAACGCCGTGGGCAAGCGGGAGGATGAAGTTGCGCGTCCCGAACGAGGGGTGGATGCCTCCGTCGACGAAGGCAGCGCCCAATTCCGATCCGATGCGCTGGACGACCTCGGCGAGCTCACCCGGTGCGCAGGCGTAGGAGACGTGGTCGAGACGCATGCCCGTCATCCTGTCAATGGGGGGCCTGGAGCCGACACCCACCCCCCGGCGGGCCCCTCCTGGCCGGGAAGGGATCCGACCCGGCCGGGCAGGGACTAAGGTCTCAGCCGACAGGGAGGTCTCGTGAGCGACACGACCGACAGCACGGGGGCGACGACCCCTGCGGCAGCCGACCCCGATGCGGCTGCCAACCTCGATGCGGCTGCGCCGCCGACGGCTGCGCTCGACAAGAAGAAGTCGATCATCCTCGGGATCATCGGCCTTATCTTCATCGTCCTGATTTTCTGGAAGGTGATCCCGCAGGTGACCGGGTCGGGCTACCAGGCGGCCTTCGCCGAGTTGGCCGACATGACCCCCCTGGCGCTCATCATCATCGGCGCGACCGTGCTCCTCTACCTCGTCGCCTACGGCTTCCCCTTCATGGCGGCCACACCCGGCTTGAAGTACTGGCCGTCGCAGCAGGTCAACCAGGCCGCCTTTGCCATTTCCAACGGTGTGCCGGCCGGAGGAGCCTTCGGGCTTGCCGTGCAGTACGCCATGCTCGCGTCGTATCGCATCCCCGGTTCGGCCGCGACCGCCGCGATCACGGCCGTGGGCCTGTGGAGCATCTTCGTCAGCCTCGGCCTCCCCATCCTTGGCGTCGCGGCCCTGACGATCGAGGGCGGCAACAGCTCCTACAACTGGGTTGCGCCGCTGGGCCTGGCGGTGCTCGTCGTCATCATCGTGGGATTCGTCCTCATCATGCGCAGCCCCAAGCTCGCCGTGGCCGTCGGCAAGCTCGGCAACAAGCTCATCAATCCGCTGCGCAAGCATGTCGCGAAGCTTAAGGACCTCGATCTGGTCGCGCCCATCTCGAAGTTCCGCGCGGACATGTACGACGTCCTCCGCAAGCGTTGGCTCTTCCTCACCATCGCGCAGCTTGCCGTCATCCTCACGCAGTTCGCGATCTTCTACGCCTCGCTGCGCGGAGTGGAAGGCTGGGACGCCGCCGGCACCTCTCCGCTCGCTGCCTTCGCTGCCTTCGCGACCAGCCAGATCATGCTCATGGTGCCGATCACGCCCGGTGGACTGGGCACGACCGACGCGCTCATGATCGCCCTGCTGCAGAGCATGGGCGTGTCCGGCTCCGTGGCTCAGGCCGCGGATGTTGTTTGGCGCATGGCCTCCTACCTGCCCCAGATCATCATCGGCATCATCGCGCTGCTTCTGTGGTTCCGGCGGGCCAACCGCGCCTTCGCCGGCACCAAGCCCTCCGAGACGGTGCAACCGCCCGCCTCCGGCCCCGCTGCGTAGCCCTCGACTCGGCCCATGTGGAGCAGGTACGTCGCCCTGGGTGACAGTTTCA
This sequence comes from Candidatus Nanopelagicales bacterium, assembly GCA_044360385.1. Taxonomy (GTDB): domain Bacteria; phylum Actinomycetota; class Actinomycetes; order S36-B12; family S36-B12; genus Mxb001. Next base: position 6,881 of record JBIKKK010000072.1, on the reverse strand, counting down.
CCGAGGGCCTCATGGATGTCACGGGACCGGACGGCCGACACGTGGGGTGGGCCGATCGCCTCGCCGCGACCCTTGCCCTCTCGTCCCCCGGATTCCAGTACGCCAACCTCGCGGTGCGCGGCAAACTCATGAGCCAGGTCGTCGCGGAGCAGGTGCCCCTGGCGTGCGAGCTACAGCCCGACCTGGTCACTCTCGCGGCAGGAGTAAACGACGCACTGCGACGCAATTACGACATGCATGCGTCCGCGACGGATCTCGAGAACGCGGTGCGTGCGCTGCGTGGCACCGGTGCGGACGTCGTGCTCGTTGCCTTCGGGGACCCCTCACGTCGGTCAAGTGTCATGGGTTCGGTGTCGCGACGTATCGCCGCGTCGAATGACGCGACTCGTGCGATTGCGGAGCACTACGACTGTCGAGTCGTGGATTTCTGGGGCTGTGCCGTCTTCGACGACGACGGGTACTGGGATGAGGATCGCCTGCACCTGTCGCCCGCCGGCCACGAGCTCGCCGCCCGAGCAGCCCTGTCGACCCTCGGGCTCCGCGATAGTGGATGGCGGACGCCCCTGCCGGCTCCACCCCCCGCGTCGCCCCTGCGTCGGGCCGGCGGGCACGCGGCATGGGCGGGCCGCCACTTCGGGCCCTGGCTGGGCCGCCGCCTGCGGGGGCAGAGTTCCGGGGACGGGATCGTGGCCAAGCGCCCCGCCTGGGGATCTCCACCTCCGGATGCGTACGCGATCGAGCACCCCTAGACTCACGGGCACAGAAGGGGAGTACCCCCTCGCCGTGGGTTCGTCATCACGGGGCCGCCGCGGCCCCCGGGCCCATGGGTCGGTCTCACCAGACCGGCGGCGGGAGACCTTCGGTCGCGAGTTCGCTCGCCCGGAGGAACCATGCCTACGCATCTTGCCGACGACCCCCGCCCCACCGCCCGTGTCACTCCTGCGCTGACCGAGGAGGGGCGCCGGGCTCTCGAGGAGCGCATGGAGCGCTTGCGCACCGACGTCCTCGATCCTCTCCGGCCCCACCTCATCGGTCCGGAGCGCGATGAGCGCGATGTGGCGGAGTTCGAGCGAGCACTCGCGGAGATCGAGCGGCTCCAGGCCGTGGTCGCTGCGTCCGTTGAACTCCCCACGCCCCCCACGGGCAAGCGCGCTCGCGTGGCACCCGGTGCCCTCGTGGAGATCCGGGATGCTTCCGGGGACAAAGTCCGCGTGCGGCCCGTGCATCCGGAGGAAGCCACGATCGACGACGAGCGAATCTCGTGGGATTCGCCGCTTGGCTCGGCACTCTTGGGCGCAGCCGTCGGCGATCTTCTCGAGGTGCCCTCGCCTCGCGGATCGTGGTCCTGCGAAGTCGTGCGCATCACCCGCTAAGGGTTCGCCGTCCACAGGGCGTCATCCATCCACAGGGAACGCAGCACCCCTTTCCGGCGGCAGTCGGGATCCCCAGGGTGTGGCCATGGCCCTCTCCCACGCGCCGCTGCGCACCACTGCTGACATCGTCCTTGCTCCACCGCTCATGCTCGGCTACTGGCCGCATGGGTCGGCGTGCGCGATCGTCGTTGACCGTGACGATCGCGTCCTGCTCATCATGCGCTGGGAACAGGACGGCGATGTCGTCCTGCCGCCCCTGCGTCAATTCGGTCTCGCAGGTGCGCGTCCCGCCGCCATCCACCTGGTGGTGTTCGCGCCGCCCGGCACAGTCAGCCCCACTCAGTGGCTGCACGCATCGGAAGCCCTCACCTGCACCGGAGTGCCCACCGGCGAGGTCCTGCTGGCTCGACTCGATGGCGGCGACGTCGCGTGGTCTGCTTCGGGGGAGTTCGGTACGCAGGTCATCCGGGAGCAGGTCATCTCGGAGGCGGAGGTGTCGGCCACCGCACGCCGCTGGGGGCTCGGCACATGGCGGCCGAGCCGTGAGGAGTACATCGGCGACATCGCCCCGGATGTCGTCGCGCTCGAGGGGGTGACGCGTGTCCTCGCTGTCGCGGGGGCTCATGCGGTGCGCGCCCCCGATCGCGACCGGCTTATCCGTGACGTGCGCGCCCACCTTGCGCGGAGCAGCCTGCCGGCGGCGCTCGTGGCCGAGATCCTTCTCTCGCTGCGCGATACCGCGGTGCGCGACACCGTGCTGTGGGAGCTCATGCAGGACTCGCCTCGGGGCTGGGCAGTGGGGGCAGATCGCCTCGCCGAGGTGGTCCGCGCTGCACCGGATGACTACCTGGCTCCCCCCGCAACCCTCCTCGCCATTCTCCGTTGGCAGTCGGGCGACGGCACCCGCGCGGCCGCCGCTACGGCGCGTGCACTGGCCGCAGAACCGACCTACACCCTGGCCGATCTCATCGATCGCAGCCTCGCCACCGGCCTGCACCCGGCCACCTGGCGGGAGGGCCTGGCCGGGCTGACTCGCGAGGAGTGCCGCCGGTCGGCCTAAGCGGGCCACCGCACCGGCGACACATGGTCGGGTTGAAGGCTCCCGGTGGGTTGTGTAGCCTTTCCGCAGGTCATGAGCGCCAGCGAAAAGCCCCGGCTTGCTGGCCGGCAACCCTCCGACCGCGGTGGGGTGCCCCGGGTGATGACCGGGCCTGCTTAGCAGGCAAGCGCGGGTCTTGCACAGGGCAAGGCCCCGGATGGCTCGGAGGTTGCTATGTGCTGTTGTCGAATGTCCCGCTTCTAGCGTCCCCTTTCGCAAGGCGAGCACGATCCCACCATCCGGACCTCGCCCGGCGGGGCAGCTGGGCTGCGCCGTCGGGTGTGACCGGATCCGCGAACGACACCCTTTCCGATCGACACGTAGGAGAACACCATGAGTAACGGCTGGTCCTTCGAGACCCGTCAGATCCACGCCGGGCAGGCACCCGATGCCACCACCAATGCCCGTGCGCTGCCGATCTACCAGACGACGTCGTACACCTTCAACGACACGAACCACGCGGCGAATCTCTTCGCCTTGAAGGAACTCGGCAACATCTACACCCGCATCATGAACCCCACTCAGGCCGCCGTCGAGGAGCGCCTGGCATCGCTGGAGGGTGGAGTGGGTGCGTTGCTGGTGTCCAGTGGCCAGGCAGCAGAGACGCTTGCCATTCTCAACGTGGCTGAGGCGGGGGATCACATCGTCTCGAGCCCCAGCCTGTATGGCGGGACGTACAACCTCTTCCACTACACGCTGCCCAAGTTGGGCATCCAGGTGAGTTTCGTCGAGAATCCGGACGACATCGAGTCCTGGCGTGCGGCTGTCAAGCCCAACACCAAGGCGTTCTATGGCGAGTCGATCGCGAATCCGAAGAACGACATCCTCGATATCCAGTCGGTGTCAGCCCTCGCACATGAGATCGGCGTGCCGCTCATCATCGACAACACCGTGGCCACGCCCTACCTCATTCGTCCGATCGAGTGGGGCGCCGACATCGTGGTGCACTCCGCGACGAAGTACATCGGTGGCCACGGCACGGCAGTCGCGGGCGCCATCATCGACTCGGGCAACTTCGACTACGCCCAGTACCCCGAGCGCTTCCCCAACTACAACGAGCCAGACCCCAGCTACCACGGCCTCGTGTACGCGCGGGATCTTGGCGTCGGTTCGGCGTTCGGCGCCAACCTGTCCTTCATCCTCAAGGCGCGCGTGCAGTTGCTTCGTGACCTGGGCACGGCCATCGCGCCGTTCAACGCCTGGCTACTCGCGCAGGGCCTGGAGACCCTCAGCCTGCGCATGGAGCGGCATGTGAGCAATGCGCGCAGGGTCGCGGAGTTCCTCGAGGGACGCGACGAGGTCCTCAAGGTGAACTACGCGAGTCTCCCTTCGAGCCCGTGGCACGCACTGGCGGAGAAGTACGCCCCCGCAGGCTCGGGTGCGGTTCTGTCCTTCGAGATCGAGGGTGGGCTGGAGGCGGGCAGGCGGTTCGTCGAGGCGCTCGAGTTGCACAGCCACGTGGCCAACATCGGCGACGTGCGCAGCCTCGTCATTCATCCGGCCTCAACGACGCATTCGCAGCTCACACCCGAGGAGCAGCTCTCCGCCGGCGTCACGCCCGGCCTCGTGCGCCTGGCCGTGGGCATCGAGGGAATCGATGACATCCTCGCCGATCTCGATGCGGGCTTCCGCGCGGCGAAGGAGTCCTGAGTCCAGTCATGTCCAACCCCGACGGGACTTCATCTCCCTACGGGCCGCTCTCCTACGACGGTCCCCCTCCTGCCAGCGGTGCCTGGCGGGAGGGGTGTCCCGTCGGGGAGCGTCGCTTCCTTGATGTCGGAGACATCACCGTGGCTGGCGGGGTCACGCTTCCTGGCGTGCGTGTGGCGTACCAGACGTGGGGCACGCTCAACGAGGAGCGCAGCAACGCCGTATATGTGTGTCACGCGCTCACCGGCGACTCCCACGTCACCGGAGAAGCGGGGCCGGGCCACCTCACGGCGGGCTGGTGGGACGGCCTCGTGGGGCCGGGTGCCCCGGTGGATAGTGATGAGTGGTTTGTCGTGTGTGCCAACGTCCTGGGCGGATGCCAGGGGACGACGGGCCCGGCGAGTACGGCCCCCGACGGATTGCCCTGGGGGAGCCGGTTCCCCGTCATCACCGTGGCCGACATGGTCGAGGTGGAGCTGCGAGTCATGCGTGAGTTGGGTATCCCCTCCTGGGCGCTCATGCTCGGTCCCTCGCTCGGAGGCATGCGCGTGCTCGAGTGGATGGCTGCCTACCCTGATCTCGTCCGCTCGGGGCTGATCCTGGGCACGACCGCCGCGGTGACGGCCGACCAGATCGGCACGCATGCGACGCAGATCGCCGCTATCGAGGCGGATCCGCGCTTCCGCGGCGGTGACTACTACGACCAGCCCGCGGGCGAGGGCCCGCACCTCGGCATGGGCATCGCGCGAAGGGTGGCGCACCTGACGTATCGCAGTGAGAGCGAGTTGGACCTGCGCTTCGGTCGCGATCCTCAGGGACACGAGGACCCCTCGCAAGGGGGTCGATTCGCGGTCGAGTCCTACCTCGACCACCAGGCAGACAAACTGGCGCGGCGCTTCGACGCCAACACCTACGTCGCGCTCACGCGGGCCATGAGCCTTTTCGATCTCGGCGAAGGCCGCGGGGGAGTAGCGGAGGCACTCGGGGGGATTCACGCCCCTCTCACCGTCGTGGGACTGGACTCCGACCGACTCTTCCCACTCCGCCTGCAGGAGGAGCTCGTCGCCGCGACGCCGGGGGCCCGGCCGTTGCACGTCGTGCAATCGCCCTACGGTCATGACGGCTTCCTGGTCGAGAAGGACCAGGTCGGCGCAATCGTGCGCGATGCGCTCAGTGCCGTGCCCGTAACCTAGTCCGACAGGGGGGTCCGCACCGACCCGCGGGGCTGATCTGACCGCGCACGCCGAGTGATCACTCTCACCGCCGGCGTAGCCGTGCGCGTGGCACCCGGCTTAGCGTCCTGACATGCGCCTCCGCAGACTGATCACGCTCGCCGCTCCTGCCCTCACCTGCGCAGCACTGATGGGTGTCATCGCGGTTGCCGCCCCCGTCCACCAGGCGCAGGCGGACGTCACGATCATCGGCGACGACGATCAAGATGCCTTTGTGGGCAATGGAAGCCTGCTCCTGCCGCCGCAGATCGCCACGGACTGGCGCGAGGTCGCCGCCACGTGTCCCGGATGCCGGTGGCGCTCGGTGGTCCAGTGCGAGATGACCTCGGCGGGGGCTTGCCGAGGGCCCGCGCGCCTGTGCGGGCCCGACGGTTCCTGGTTGCGGGTCTACCTCACGCGTCCGGACGGAACCGAGATCGACCTGGGGGCGGCCTGCTTCGGCTCCGGTGGGCCGGTGTCGCGAGAGGTCGCGGAGGCGCAGTTGCGTGACCGCGTTGCGGCCTTCGTCCCTCCGCTGCGCGTCTGGCGCCAGCCCGAGGGTCGCACGCTTCCGCATGTGCCGGTGATCTTCGGCGTCACGCAATCGGAGTCGCCTCTCGTGGAGTCGTTCGAACTCCTGGGGTTGCCCATCGAGCTCACCGCCCGTCCCCGGTGGACATGGGCCTTCGGCGCGGATTCCCTCACGACCACGAGTGCGGGAAGGTGCTGGCCTGATGCCTCCATCTCCCACGTCTATCGACAATCGGGCAGCCCCGTGGTGCAGGTGACCGCCCTGTGGCAGGCCACCTATGTCATGGCGGGAGTCGGCCCGCTGGCGGTGGAAGCGCCGGTGACTCAGGAAGCGCGGGCCACGGTCCCCGTGGGCCAGGGCCGGGCGGTCCTCGTCCGCTGAGGCCGGTGACACGCCCCCGTTCGGGGGTGCCCGGCGTCGGTGACGGGTCCGGCCCGTGGGAGACTAGTCGCGTCCCGGGTCACCGGGTCGTGGCGCCCGGCAAGTCCTCGGACTTGACTCGGGCCCTCTTCATGGGACCCGCGCGGAGGTTGGCGTAGATGGCAGCGGCGAAGAAGGCCCCCGCGAAGAAGGCTGCACCTGCGAAGAAGGCCCCCGCGAAGAAGGCTGCACCTGCGAAGAAGGCCCCCGCGAAGAAGGCTGCGCCTGCGAAGAAGGCAGCGCCTGCGAAGAAGGCAGCGCCTGCAAAGAAGGCTCCGGCGAAGAAGACCGCGCCCGCAAAGAAGGCCACTCCGGCAAAGAAGCCGACGCCCGCGAAGAAGACCGCGCCCGCCAAGAAGGCTGCTCCGGCCAAGAAGGCTGCTCCGGCCAAGAAGGCTGCGCCCGCGAAGAAGGCCCCGGCCAAGAAGGCTGCGCCCGCCAAGAAGGCTGCGCCCGCGAAGAAGGCCGTGCCCGCGAAGAAGGCCGTGCCCGCGAAGAAGGCCGTGCCCGCGAAGAAGGCCGTGCCCGCGAAGAAGGCAGCCCCCGCCAAGAAGGCGGCTGCGCCCGCGAAGAAGGCGGCTGCCCCCGCGCAGAAG
>JBIKKK010000250.1:0-2619 GCA_044360385.1 Candidatus Nanopelagicales bacterium | reverse complement strand
GTGCGCGGAGCGGATCGGGCAGCGGCTCGAATTGCCCCCCGAGGATCTCCACCAATCTCATGAGAGCGATCTGGGTGCGGAGAGTGTTCACGCTCCCGATGCGTTCACCCGGCGTGCGACTCAAGTAGGAGATGACACGGTCGGCATCCGCCTTCGAGGTGGGTGCGTGGCGCAGTCGCGTGGTCGTGCGGCCGGCGCCCACCAGGAGTCGACCATCTGTCGCGCCCATCTCGCGAGCGAAGGCGCGCACCGCGGGAGTGAGGTGCTCTGCGGTACCGCCCCCGTCGTAGAACGCGAGGTAGATCCGGTCCTCGGTCTCCAGGAGCAGGTGCTCCACGGACTGTCGCTCGGCGAGCACTCGCGCCACCTCGCGCGCCTGGTCTCGCAGATCGCCATCGCCGTGCCAGACGGCGACGACGCGCACCCGGCTCGCCGGGGGGATGCCGAGGTACTGCGCGAGCAGGGTCTCGTCCTGATTGCCTTCGAGGAGCATGCTCGCGAAGCGATCGGCTTCACGTCGGCGCTGGTCATCACGGAGCTGGAAGTAGAAGCTCGCCTGCTTCGCGGCGTGCTCGGCGATATCCACGGCATCCGGGTGCAGGGGGCCCGCGGACTCGGCGATCCACAGCGACCCCACGTGGACGCCGAGGAGGCTAATGGTCGACACGACGCGCCGCGTTTGGACCCCCGGCGCATCAGGGATCTCGAAAGAGGGTGTCCCCGCCTCGAAATGATCCTCGGAAAACTGGCGGAAGGCGGAAACGCTCGGGTCTGTGGGGATGACGCGACGCAGGATGATGGACCGACGCACCTCGTCGATCGCCTGGTTCAAGGTCGAATAGGCGACCACCCCCCAGTCACTGTCGTACATGAGCACGGGGCCGCCCGCCTGCCACGCGACGTGGTTGCAGAAGGCGAAGATGTCGTCGATGGGTTCGTCCGGCCGGGTGATCTCGGGCATGTCCCTCCCTGGTTGCCTCCAGGATAGACGGCCCCTAGGGTGGTGCCATGATCAATTCCTTCCAGGCTCGCGATGTCACGACTGAGTGGGCTGACCTGCCCGCAGAGAAGTCCCTCACTCCGGGAGTGCGGACGGCGATCGCCGAGGTGTGGTCCGATGCCGGATTCGAGGTCGGCGTGTGGGAGCACTCCGCCGGCACCTCGACCGACTCCTTCGACGACGAGATCTTCGTCGTCATCGAGGGGCGCGGCACGGTGACCGACCAGCACGGCAACGTCATCGAGCTGGCCCCGGGTGTCGTGGGGGTGCTCCACCCCGACGATGAGACCACCTGGGTCATCACCGAGCCGCTGCGCAAGGTCTGGATCGTGAGCTCCTCGGAGTAGTCGCTCCGATCAGCCCCGCATCACCCGGTCGGCGAAGTCCGCGAAGGCCTTGCAGCCGAGTTTGGTCATGCTGCCATCGGCATTGAGCCAATCCGGGTTGGTGGGGGACATCGCGTTCCAACTGAAGACCCGGACGTTGGAGTAGACCTCGGCGAGGCCCGCGATGGCGGCGTTGGTGTCCTGTTCGAAGGTGTAGCGCTCGGGATCGTCGGGGATCTGGATGGTCGTCCACACCACCGTGCGATCGGGGCCGAGGATCTCCATGATCGCGTCGAGGTCTTGCGGTGTCGCGCCACCGTTGGCGCCGAGGTGGACGAGCACGCCGCCAGGGATGTCGTCACCGCGAGCGCGAAGGTCAGTGGCCGCCGAAGTCACCCTCCGGTCGGTGGTGGCATCGACCACGTAGTCGAGTTTCTTCAGACAGGGCTTGGCGCTGACGAGCACGTAGTCGCCGAAGGCCAGGACCTCGCCGGTGTACGGCGACCTGATCGTCGGTGTGGGCTCCGCCGAAGACGTCGTGGGCGCAGGATCCGACTCGGCGGCGGTGGTCGTCGACTCCCATGGCAGCAGCGGGCCGGGGCGAGCGATGGCAAGCCAGATTCCCGCGGTGAAGGACGCCATGAGCAGCACCGCGACGCCGAGGGTCTTGACCCAGTCCATCGCGATGAATGTAGCCCGATCGGCGCGTATGAGTGGCGCATTGACTCGGACGCGGGAGGATCAAGCCGTGATCGCGACTCTCGCACGGCTGGTCCTGGGCGTTTTCCTCCTCATTGCGGGGGCCGGCCACTTCATCTCGACCGGTGAGTTCACCGCTCAGGTGCCACCGTGGATGCCGGCCCCGGAATTCGTCGTCTATGCGTCCGGTGTCGTCGAGATCGCGCTCGGTATCGCGTTGATCGTGACGCGACGGAGACTGCCGATCGTGGGCTGGATCGTCGCGGCATTCTTCGTCATCATCTTCCCCGGCAATGTCTGGCAGTACATCGAAGGACGTGACGCCTTCGGGCTCGACTCCGATGCTGCACGCGTCGTACGCCTCTTCTTCCAGCCTCTCCTCGTCGTGTGGGCGCTGTGGTGCACAGGCGCGTGGAGCGCTGGCGTCGCATGGTGGCGAGACAGGCGTGCGAGTCAGGCGCCGAGCAACTCCTGAAGCTCTCGGCCATTCGCGACCCCGGCCGGGCCCGCGGTGTTGTCGAAGACGACATACGCCGGTGATGTGCCCTCAGCGGTCCACGCGGCCAGAGCGCGAAGCTGATCGGTGGGATAGGA
>JBIKKK010000071.1:0-9847 GCA_044360385.1 Candidatus Nanopelagicales bacterium | reverse complement strand
CTCCCCGAGCCCGTCAAGGTCACCTCAGGCTCTGGAGAAAGCGTGACGGTGACCTACGTCTACACGCTGGTAGACGATGAAGGACGCGCCGATCGCCTCGAATGCAGCACCTTGGAGAACACCGCCCTGTGGATGTGGCAGGAGCACGGCCACCTGCCCGAAGGTGGCGGCTGGACGTGAGCCCCCTCCCCTCTCCCCACTTTTTGCCAGTTGCGTCGACTTCCTTACGCTCGGAAGTCGCGATAACTGGCGAAAACCGGGTGCGGGTCAGCTGGTGATCTCGGCGATGCGCGTGCGCACGTCGAAGAGGTAGACGAGCGCCACGACGATTCCGGCGATCCCGATGATGCCCAGCGTGAGGCCCGGGATCAGGCCGGTGAGCATGGCGATGCCCGTGAGGAGGAGCCACAGGAGCTTCGACACGCGGCCCACGGCGGGGAAGGCCTGGGTGGGCCGGCGCACACAGTCGACGAAGGCCCAGATCTTCACCACCCCGAAGACGATCCACAGGACAGTGATGACGAGGTTCTGGGTGAGATCGAACATCCCTCCAACGTACGCGCCCCGCCTGCATTCCGCAGGCGGGGCGCGCAGTGGGGGCTGACCGGGGCGGCTCCGCCGACCCATCGGCCCACTTGCTGGATCAGATGCCGACGGCCTCGCGGACGAGGACGACGGTGCGCTCCGCACCGTGGGCGACGCTGGACGCGGTCGCCTTGGCCTCGGTGGCAACCGAGGTAGCGGTCGACTTTGCCTCGCGGGCCAGGCGCACAGCGCGCTCGCGCGCATCGACGGCCAGGTCATGGGCCTGCTCGCGGGCATCGCGGCCGAGGTCGGTCACCTGGTGCCACGCACGGCTGGCCGTCTCGGGAACGGAGACGACGCTCTCCTGCACGGACTCGATGACATCCGCGACCACCGAGGGCGTCTCGAACTTCGGCATCTCGAAGGACCAGATCTCGATCGCCGGGAGCTCGATGGAGGTGAAGGGGACCGTCCGCGGCGCAACACTGTTGACGGCCTGCTGGGCAGTCGTCGCAGCCTTGGCCGTGGTCTCCTTGGCCGTCGTCGCAGCCTTCATGGTGGTGGCCTTGGCGGACGTCGCGGCCTTGCTGGTGGTGTCCTTGGCCGTCGCAGCGGCTTTGGCGGTCGTCGCGCGCGCGGCGGCGACAGCGTTCTTGGGCTTGGCCTTCTCCGTCGACTTCTTGGCGGCGGGCTTCTTGGCAGCAGCCGTCTGGGGAGCAGTGACCTTGTGGGTCTCGGGCGTGCTCATGCGATGTCCTCTCGTGAGTCCCGGGGGGTCTCCCCGGCGCGGTTCTCGGCCTGGAAGGCCCGGTAGATCTCCAGCAGCGTGCGCCGCTGCGCCTCGGTCAGGCTGGTGTCGGCAGCGATCGAATCGACCACGGAGAGACTCGCCTCCGGTCGATCGTCTTCGCTGAGGATCCCGGCCTGGACGTAGAGGGTCTCGGCCGAGATGCGCAGGGCGCCGGCAAGTCGATTCAGGATGTCGGCGCTCGGGCGACGCAGGCCTCGCTCGATCTGGCTCAGATAGGGGTTGGACACCCCCGCCGCTGCGGCGAGTTGCCGCACCGACATCTGTGCCTGATCGCGCTGCTCGCGGATGTAGTCCCCGAGTGCCTCAATGCGTGCCATGTCTCCATGGTGCCCCCGAGTGCTTGCAATTGCAAGCGGAGCGCTAGCGGGAGCAAGCGTGAGATGGGTCACCCCACGGCTGCGCCGCCCCCGACGGGCTGACTCAGCCGGTGGGAAGGGCCCCCGCACTGAGGAGCAGGCCCGCAACCACGACCACGCACCCTGTGAGGCCCAGTCCGGCTGTGAGCCCGAGGATCCGCGGGAAGTCGCCCCGACGCACCCGGGCGAGGACCGCGAGGTGCGCGACGGCGTAGTAGGTGAGGATCGACGCGGCCGACAGGGCAAGGGCGACTGCGATGCCGCCGATGAGCACCACGACCAGCGCGAGAGCCGCGGCCGTGATCTCCGCACGCGCCGGCACGCCGGTCGATGCGCTCACATGGGCCAGAACCCGTGGTGCATCGCCACCGCGACCCATGGCGAAGAGCGTGCGACCGACCCCGGCGATGAGCGACAGCAGGACTGCACCGGCGGCGACGACCGCGCCGATGCGCACGAGGACGTCCATCGCGGTCGATTCGATCGTCGTGGCAATGCTTTCCAGCGGAGCGGCTGAGAGCATCGCGCCGCTCGAAACTGCGCGAAGGACGATCACCGCGATGACGGCGTAGACGACGATGATGATGGCGAAGCTCGCGATCATGGCGCGCGGAATCGTGTGCGCGGGGTCGCGCACCTCTTCGCCGAGAACCGTGATCCTCGCGTAACCCGCAAAGGCGACGAAGAGGATCCCGGCGGCCGCGACCAGGCCGGTGCCGCTCGGGGCGTCAAGAGTGACCGAGGTCGCCCCGGCAACGCTCGACGTCGCCACCGCGAAGACAGCCAGCACCGCGAGGACGAACGCCACGAGCACCGCGGTCACGCGCACGGACTTCACGATGCCCCTGAGGTCGAGGCCGAGTGCCACGACGACGGCCACGAGCCCCACGACGCGCTCGTAGCCCGGCCAGGCATACGCGCCAATGGTGAGCGCAGCGGCGCCCGCGGAGGCGGCCTTGCCGAAGACAAAGGCATAGCCCGCGAGCACTCCCGCAGGGCGGGAGAGGTAGGCGCGACCGTAGGCATAGGCGCCGCCGGATTCCGGGAGGACGCGTGCGAGGGATGCGGTCGACGTCGCATTGAGCGCCGCGACCGCCGCGGCGATCGCCAGTGCAATGAGCAGACCCGATCCCGCAAGGGCGATCGCGGGAGTCCACGCCGCGAAGACTCCGGTGCCGAGCATGGCTCCGAGCCCGACGACGGTGGCGCCCCCCACCCCGAGGACACGTCGCAGCTGAGTCACGATCACTCCACCGTTGGGACGATCTCGCCCGCGGGGCGTCCCCCGCCGAGGAGCACCTGTCGCGACTGCTGCGCGATGACGTCGTTGTCGATCCCGATTGAGCGCAGGATGCCCACCATCGCCACGGGCCGTGCCCGCCCGGAGCCGTCCTCGATCTTGAGTGCCACCGAGCGCCCATCGGGCAGGACCACGAGGTAGACGGCCTCGGCGCCCTCCTTGATGAGGGATCCCGGCAGCGATCGCTGCAGTGCTGCCGCATCTCGGCGCGTGCCGGCGACCCAATCCGGGTGCTCGCGCATCGCCGTGGCTACACGCTGCGCTGCTGCATCATCGGAGGTCGCGATCGCCGCGCCCAGGCGTGCCAGCCCCGCGACAGTCAGCCCGAAGAGAGGCGCGCCGCAGCCGTCGACCGCGACCGCCCACGGCTCCTCGCCGGCGCGGTCGGCCGTCTCGGCGGCGATCGCCTGCTGCAAGGGATGCGCCGGGTCGGTGTAGTCCGCGAGGGACCAGTCGTTGACCACGCAGGTGAGCAGCATGGCGGCGTGCTTGCCCGAGCAGTTCATGTACGCCGATGTGGGCTTGCCGCCGGCGACCTGCACGCCCAGGCGCACGTCGTCGTCGATCGGGAGTTCAGGCGGGGTGAGCAGGCTCGCCTCATCGAGCTCAGCCATCACGAGGATCCGGCGCACTCCGTCGAGGTGGAAGTCCTCGCCACTGTGCGACGCGGACGCGAGCGCGAGGAGTTCACCCTCAAGTGGGAGCCCTGCGCGCACCATGGCGGTCGCCTGCGCGGGCTTATTGGATGAGCGCGGCAGGATACGCGCATGGGGATCGCCCCACGCGCGCTCGATGCTGCCATCCGGTGCGAGCACGACAGCATGACCGCGATGCACGCCCTCGACGACACCGCCACGGCGTACCTCGACCAGGATCTCGCTCACGCGCGCATCCTGTCAGGTGCCCATCGCGGCGCACTCGCTACCGTGCGTCTATGCGAGCCGTGATCCAGCGCGTGGATGGAGCCGATGTCGTCGTCGCGGGCGAGGAGGTGGGCCGCATCGAGGGCCCCGGGCTGCTCATGCTGGTCGGCGTCACGCACACCGATGACGAGAAGACAGCGCGCCGGCTCGCCCAGAAGGCCTACGACCTGCGGATCTTCGACGCATCGCGCTTCGAGACGTGCACGGACCCGGGTGGCTCCAAGGAGGTCTCGGCATCCGACCTCGGCCTGCCCGTGCTCGTCGTTTCTCAGTTCACTCTCTACGCCGACACCCGCAAGGGGCGTCGCCCCACCTGGGATGCTGCCGCGCCCGGGCCGGTGGCGGAGCCGCTCGTGGCGATCGTCGCCGACGAGCTGACGTCGAGGGGGGCGCGCGTGGCGATGGGTCGCTTCGGTGCCGACATGCGCGTGAGCCTGGTGAACGACGGGCCGACGACGATCATCCTCGACGTCGACTAGCGACGGAGACCATCAGCTCGATGTCGACTAGCGACGGAGACCATCAGCTCGATGTCGACTAGCGCACGAGGACGACCGGCTCCTGAGCGGCCGCGATGTCACCGGAGCCCGCGCGCACGATGAGATCAGCCGAAGGGTCGGCCGACCGCTTGATCACGGCCGTGGCGATGGGTCCGAGTTCGTAGTGCCGCGCCGATGAAGCGACCCACCCGATCTCGCGGTCCCCGAGGAAGACAGGGTCGCCGTGCGCGGGCAGGCTCTCGGCACCGCCGTCGAGATGCAGCAACACCAGACGCCGCGGCGGTGATCCGAGATTGTGGACGCGGGCGACGGCTTCCTGCCCGCGATAGCAGCCCTTGGACAGGTGCACGGCCGGCCCGATCCAGCCCACCTCATGGGGCAGGGTGCGATGGTCGGTCTCGTGCCGGAGGCGCGGCACCGCGGCCGCCACGCGCAGCGCCTCGAGCGCCCAGGTCCCGGCAGGATCCCCACCCAGCGCCGACAGCAGATCCGCGCGCGGCACGAGCACCTCGCGACCGATGAGCACGCCGGGCCGGTGGTCGACGTACTTGGAGGCGTCACCGCCACGGTCGCTGCCCGTATCCGTCGCGCCTGCACCGGCCATGTCGGCGGGGACCAGCCACGCGACGCGCTCGGGATGGGCCTCGCGCACGGGCTGCCAGACGACGGCCCAGTCCTCGCTCACGTCGGCCACCTCGACCCTCAGCATGAAGCGCATGGAATCGAGGTAGGCCACAAGAGCTGCGGCATCACCAGGCTCGACGGTGATCCACGTCGTGGTGCCGTCGTCGGTCATGTGCATCACATGCTCGACATGACCGTGCGGACTGAGGATGAGCGCCATGGTGGATGAGCCGGGGGCGAGAGAGTCCAGGTGCTGGGTGGTGAGGCTATGCAGCCAGGCCAGCCGGTCGGGTCCGGTCACGGTGATCACGCCACGATGCGAGAGATCCACGGCGCCGACACCCGCGACGAGGCGGCGCTGCTCGGCGTGCGGGTCGCCGTAGTGCCAGGGCACGCCCGAGTCGGGCGAGCGCTCAGGCGCCGGGCACGCCCCGGGCAGGTCTAGGGCCGGGCTGCGGTACTCCATCACGTCGGAGTCAACGTCAGGCACCCTGCTCGCCTTCCCGACACCCGCGGCACAGGCCGTGGATGGCCATATGACCGACGTCGGTGGTGAAGCCCTGCTCGCGATTCAGGGACTCCAGGAAGCCCCGGGCGACGGCCGCGGGGATGGACTCGACACCGCTGCAGCGTCGACAGACGAGGTGAATGTGCACGTCCTCGTCCACGGAGTGGTACGTCGGCGAGCCGTGTCCGAGATGCGCATGGGTGACCAGGCCGACGTCCTCGAGGACCTCGAGTGTGCGATAGACGGTGGACAGGTTGACCTTGGGTGACTCCACCTGCACGCGCACGAGGATCTCCTCGGGCGTCGCGTGCCCGAGATCGTTGACGGCGGCGAGGACGAGGGTGCGCTGCGGGGTGACGCGGTAGCCGCGAGCGTGCAGCTGCTCGTCCCAGCCCATCAGTCGGCCGGGCGTAGTCGCGCGGAGAGGTGGTTGGTCATCGGCTCGCCGACGGCCGCCATGTCGAAGGTCCACATGAGCTCGTCGTTGACCAGTCCATAGAGCCGCTCCCCCGCGGCGTAGGGCTTGGCGCTCGGCGAGGCAGCAATCACATCGGTGCGCAGCGTCGCACGAGCACTCGTGATGCGCGCGTCCTCGATGCCCAGTACCTCATGGCTGCCGAGCCAGAGCTCGGAGTAGCCGGTCGGGTGCGCGAGCATCACCTCGACCTCGCCATCGGGACGCGGACGCCAGAAGCCCGTCTCGAGAGCGAGCGGGCGCACCTTCTCACCGTCGTCGTCAAGAAGCCAGCTGCGCGATGCATAGGAGAGGAAGGGGCGACCGTCGGTGATGAAGGAGACCTCCTGGCCGAAGCGGAAGTCCTCGATCGTGGGGTACTGCCCGAGTCCGACCCCGGCCCAGCGGCCGATGAGCCAGGAGAGCGGGATCAGCTCCTCGGGGAGGTCCGAGACGGACACTTAACCCTGTCCCTTGAAGAGCTTGTAGACGACGTAGCCCGAGAACCACGTGATGAAGATGATCGCGAGGACCAGGAGTCCCGTGAAGACGATCTCGAGCATATCGCCAGCCTAGCCCGACACGGGCGGCTGCGCTCGCACCGCCCATGCGCCAATGCGACGAACGAGCGAGTCCTCGATCGCCCCCTCGGCATGCCCGAAGCCCGGCTCGATCCAGAGTTCGGAGCCGGGTGCCGCCTCGTGCAGGGCACGGGGATGGTCGAGGGGGAAGAAACCATCGGCATCCCCGTGGACGATGAGCAGGTCGATCCCGTGGTCACGCACGCGTGCCGCGGCGTCGGGGGGTGGCATCGGCGGCGGGTCTGGCCAGGGAGCAGGATCAACGCGAGTGCCCAGGACCATGCGGATGTACGCGCGGCCCGCGGCCGTGGCGATGCCTCGATGCAGCCAGCGCATGGGGGTGGTGCCGCGGTAGTACCAGTACGCCGTACCGCTCACCGCGACCACCGCATCGCTGGAGCCGGGACCGAGGAGTGCGGCGTGACGCAGGACGACCGCGGCACCCATGGAGAAGCCGATGGTGACAACCCGGTCGTATCCCGCCTCACGCGCCCACGCCACCGCTGCCTCGACGTCGAGTGGCTCGCGATGGCCCAGCGTGGTCATACCGTCGGAGTCGCCGTGGCCGCGCTGGGTCACCGCGACGACGGCGGCGTCGTCACTGAGGATGCGCGCGATCCGCTCGACGCGCTCCTGGTCGTGCGCACCGCCGAAGCCGTGCGCGACGACCAGTGCCGTGCGACTCGTGGGATGCGGCAGGTGCATGGCGACGAGCGCGACGCCGTCCTGGCTCGTCAGCGAGAGGGGCTGGGCCTGCGGCGGAAGCGGGATGCGGTGCGGCCCGGCGGGTCGGCCAAGCCGCCCCTGTCGGGCTCTGCCGACTCCCTCGGCCCCATCGGTCCCATCGGGAAGCACCTCGGTCACGGGTCGGTATCCTCCCGTAGTGCGCCTGCTGCTGCTCACCCAGGCGGTAGAGCCCTCCGTGGAGGTCCTGCCGGCGCTCAGCCTGCTCCCGCACGCCGTGCGGATCCTCCCCGCCCAGGCCACGGCACTGCTGGATGCGCCGCCCTGTGATGCGGTCCTCGTCGACGGCCGTCGTGACCTGCCGCACGTGCGCAGCCTGACGCGCCTGATCCGCCAGACCGGGATCGAACACCCCCTCATCGTCATCGTCACGGAGGGTGGCCTCACTGCCCTCCAGCGCGACTGGGGCATCGACGAATTCGTCGTCGACACGTGCGGACCGGCCGAGCTCGAAGCCCGACTGCGCCTGTCCGTCGCGCGACTCGACGCCCAGCCCGATGATGCGCCGGGCGAGATCCGCAGCGGTGACCTCTCCATCGACGAGGCGGGCTACGTCGCCCGCGTGCGCGCGCGTACCCTGGACCTCACCTTCAAGGAATTCGAATTGCTGCGCTATCTCGCGCAGCACCCTGGGCGCGTCTTCAGTCGTGCACAGCTCCTGCAGGAGGTCTGGGGATACGACTACTTCGGGGGCACCCGCACGGTCGACGTCCACGTGCGTCGCCTGCGCGCCAAGCTTGGGCCTGAGCACGAGGCGCTCATCGGCACCGTGCGCAACGTCGGGTACCGCTTCGTCCCCGCCCGCCCCGATGAGGCGACCGTGTCCACGCTGGAGGACGACGCCGAGGTCGAGAGCCGAGCGGGCAGGTGAGCGCGATCGAGGTCCGTCGCCACCTCGACCGGGCGGAGGTCCTCGATGTCTTCGACCTCGTCGATGACGCCACGAGGCATGACGGAGTGACCCCGATCTCCGAGCACGTGATGCTGCACCTTCGCCATGGTGGCGACGCCGACGTACGCCACCTGCTCGCCCGATCGGAGGAGGGCCGCCTCGTCGGCTACGCGCATCTCGACGTCACCGACCTCGTCGAGGGCCCGAGTGCCGAGCTCGTGGTCGCGCCGTCGGCACGCCGCCGCGGCCTCGGGCACGCTCTCGTCGAGGACCTCATCCGCATCAGCGACGCCGATGTCCCCGGTCGAGGGTTGCGCCTGTGGGCCCACAGCGAGAACGAGGCGGCCCGCGGACTGGCCGAGCGACTCGGTTTCGCTCGCGCACGCGTGCTCTGGCAGATGCGCCGCTCGCTCGTGACACCACTCCCCGAGGCACCACTGCCCTCCGGCGTGCACCTGCGCACCTTCCTGCCCGGCATCGACGACGAAGCGTGGCTTGCCGTCAACACCGCTGCCTTTGCCGATCTGCCCGACCAGGGCGGCTGGACGATCGACGACCTGCAGCGGCGCATGAGCGAGTCCTGGTTCGATGCCTCGGGATTCCTCGTCGCCACTGACGAGCGCGGCGACATCATCGGCTTCCACTGGACCAAGGTCCACGGGGGCGACCACGCCCACGGCGACGATGACCATTCGCGCCTGCATGCCGAGGGCGTGGACCACTCCCACGGCCATGGACACGAGGCCATGGGCGAGGTCTACGTCATCGGCATCGATCCGGCCCGGCAGGGCACCGGCCTCGGCAGGGCGCTGCTGTTGGCCGGCCTGCGGCTCCTCGCCGCGCGCGGGCTGACCCAGGCGATGCTCTACGTCGATGCCGCCAACACCCCCGCCATCGGCCTCTACTCCAGCCTCGGCTTCACCCGCTGGGATACCGACGTGCTCTACCGCCGCGCCTGATTCGTCCCCTCCCACCTGAATCGTCATCCGCAGGCCACCCGGGCCTCATCCGGCTGTGGGACCATAGGCGGATGTCCACCAATGCTCCCCAGGCCCACATCCCCCAGGCCGAGGTCGAGCTGGACGACGCGGCCGTGGCCACGGTCGAGGCCGAGGCCGGTCCGCTTCCCCCGGATCGCTTCCTCGACCGCGAACTCTCCTGGCTCGCCTTCAATGAGCGTGTCCTCCAGCTCTCGGAGGACCCCGACCTCCCCGTGCTCGACCGAGCGAAGTTCATCGCGATCTTCGCGAGCAACCTCGACGAGTTCTTCATGGTCCGGGTCGCAGGCCTCAAGCGCCGCATCGCGACCGGCATCGCCGTACGCGCAGCGAGTGGGCTCACGCCTCGCGAGGTGCTCGAGGCGATCTGGAGCCGAGCCCACCTGCTGCAACTCCAGCAGGCGACGATCTTCCGCGACGAGGTGCGTCCGGCCCTCGCCGCGCACGGCGTGCAGATCCTCGACTGGGAGTCCCTCACGGCGGATGAGCGCACCGAGCTCGATGCGTTCTTCGACCAGCGCGTCTTCCCCGTGCTCACCCCGCTTGCGGTGGACCCGAGCCATCCCTTCCCCTACATCAGCGGACTGTCGCTCAACCTCGCCGTCGTCGTGCGCAATCCCGTCACGGGCAC
>JBIKKK010000249.1:0-2624 GCA_044360385.1 Candidatus Nanopelagicales bacterium | reverse complement strand
AAGGCGAGCCTCATCGGCCTCGCGATCCGTGCTTCGACGCCTTGGCATGTCACCCCCCTCGCGCAGCCTCAGACATCCCCCAGTGTGGCAACCCTGTCCTCCGCCCACGGGATCGGGGGCTATAGCCGGTCTATATCCCCGGAGATGGCCGGTATCCGAGCTCCACCACCGATAGACCTAGGGGGTCCGCCAGTCGCGGGGGTGGCGGAACGGGCTCGACTCGCCGCCTCTCACCGTCGGGGGGGCGCGGTGACGAGGCGGCGAGTCGAGCCCCGCCGCTCTAGCCCCGGCCTCGGACCGCCCGCACGGATATGCGGCCATTCGCACACAGCCTCCCCCTCCTGGACCTGCCCTTCCTAGGCTGGGGCCATGCCCACGGCAGCCCTAGACGACCCCTTCCAGACTCCCGAGCGCCGTGCCCTGCGCGCCCTCGTATCGGAATTCACGACGCGGGAGATCGCTCCGCACCTGCCCGCCTGGGAGCGTGAGGGCCAACTGCCACGGGAACTGCATCGCCGGGCCGCCGACGCCGGGATCCTGGGCATCGGCTTCCCCGAGGAGGTCGGGGGCTCGGGCGGTGATCTCGTCGATGTCGTCGTCATGACGGAGGCGCTGCTCGAAGCAGGAGGCAGCGGCGGCATCATCTCGGGGCTCTTCAGCCACGGCATCGCGCTGCCGCACGTGGTCGACGAAGCCGCACGCAGACGCCAGCGCGGTGACATCGCGGGTGCCGACGACCTCGTCGAGCGCATCATCGCCCCCGTGCTCCGTGGTGAGGCGATCGCAAGCCTCGCCGTCACCGAGCCCGACGGAGGCTCGGATGTCGCACACCTGCGCACCCGGGCGACCCGAGTCGACGCGAGATGGGAGGTCTCGGGGGCGAAGGTCTACATCACGTCGGGCGTGCGCGCCGATGTCGTGGTGGCCGCCGTGCGCACGGGCACCGCCGAGGAAGCCGCGGCGGGCATCTCGCTCGTCCTCCTCGACCCCCGCGCGGAGGGGTACGCCGCCCCGCGTGCCCTGGAGAAGATGGGCTGGTGGTGCAGTGACACCGCCGAGCTCTCCTTCGACCGTGTGCCCGTGCCTGATTCCGATGTCCTCGGCGAGGGCATGGGCTTCGCCTCACTCGCGCGGCACTTCGTCTCGGAGCGCATCAGCATCGCGGTCACGGCGTACTCCACCGCCCAGCGCGCATTCGACCTCACCGTCGCCTGGGCCCGGCAGCGCGAGACCTTCGGCCGTCCGCTCGTCTCACGCCAGGTCGTGCGCCACACTCTCGTGGAGATGGCCCGCCAGGTCGACGTGGCGAGGGTCTACACGCGCGATGTCGCACGACGCTTCGCCGCGGGCGAGGACGTAATCCTGCCGGCCGTGCAGGCGAAGAAGACCGCGGTCGAGGCCTGTGACTATGTCGTGGACCGCGCTGTCCAACTCCACGGCGGGATGGGCTACATGCGCGAGAGCGAGGTCGAGCGCCACTACCGCGATGCTCGCGTGCTGGGCATCGGCGGAGGCGCTACCGAGGTCATGGACGACCTCGCCGCCCGCCTGCTCGGCTTCTAGCCCGTGCGGGTGACGACTGCTTCCCTCCCTGGCGTCACCGTTATCGCCAGTTAGACGACGCTAGAGGCGCCACAGCCTCGTCCAACTGGCAATAACGGGCGAGAAAGAGTGGGTCGCCGGCGAAAGAATCACGAGCCGGCGAAAGTGTCACGAGCCGGCGAAAGCGGAGGGAGTCGGAGAGATCCGTCAGCCTGTGCGGGTGACGACGTAGTCGCACAGCGCGGTGAGGGCATCTCGCGCCCCGCCCTCGGGGAGTGCGACGAGAGTCTCGCGTGCTCGATCCGCCCAGGCTCGCGCCTCGCTGCGGGCGGCGTCCAGCGCCGGGTGCTCGCGCAGGCGCTTGAGCGCCTCCGCGTGATCATCGTCATCGTCAAGGGCTCGCGTGAGCAGCTCGCGCAACCGCGGATCGTCGTCCGAGGCCAAGGCGATGAGGCCCGTGAGGGTGGGGACCCCCTCGCGGAGGTCGGTGCCGGGCACCTTGCCCGAGGCATCGGAGTCGCTGGCGATGTCGACGATGTCGTCGGCGAGCTGGAAGGCCACGCCGATCTGCTCGCCGAAGACCGTCATGGTCTCGACCACCTCGGGGGAGGCGCCGGACATCATGGCCCCGAAGCGACCCGACGTGGCGATGAGGGAGCCGGTCTTGTCGGAGAGCACTCTCAGGTGATGCGCGACGGCATCCTCGCCCTCCGGCCCGATCGTCTCTCGGATCTGGCCGGTGCACAGGCGCTCGAATGTGCGCGCCTGGATACGCACGGCCTCGGGGCCGAGGTCGGCAAGGATGTCGGAGGCCTTGGCGAAGAGGAAGTCCCCGGTGAGGATGGCCACGGTGTTGTCCCAGCGCGCATTGGCCGACGCGGCACCCCGCCTCAGGTCGGCCTCGTCCATGACGTCGTCGTGATAGAGCGTCGCGAGGTGGGTGAGCTCTACGACGACCGCGGCCGGGACGACGCCCGGTGAGTCCGGATCCCCGAACTCCGCGGCGAGCAGCACCAGCAGAGGGCGGAATCGCTTGCCGCCCGCATCCACCAGATGCCGGGAGGCCTCGGTGACGAAGGGGT
>JBIKKK010000006.1:0-30296 GCA_044360385.1 Candidatus Nanopelagicales bacterium | reverse complement strand
TTCTTCAACCCCGCGCCAGTGCAGGCGTTTGTCGAGGTCGTGCGCACGGTGGTCACCGACCCCGGTGTCGTCGATGATCTCGTCGCTCTGGCCCGTTCGCTCGGCAAGGAACCTGTCGTCATCGGCGACCGGGCCGGCTTCATCGCCAATGCCCTGCTCTTCGGCTACCTCAACCAGGCGGTCTCGATGTACGAGGCGCACTACGCCTCGCGCGAGGACATCGATGCTGCGATGCGACTGGGGTGTGGCTACCCCATGGGTCCGCTCGCGCTGCTGGACCTCATCGGACTCGACACGGCGTACCAGATCCTCGACACGATGTACCGCCAGAGTCGTGATCGTCTCCATGCCCCTGCGCCCATCCTCAAGCAGATGGTCACCGCGGGCTTGAAGGGCCGCAAGACGGGACGTGGCTTCTACACCTACGCCGCACCCAACTCACCGGAGGTCGTCGACGATGGCCTGGCGGCTGCGACCACGAGCATCACCCCGCGGCCCGTCCAGAGCGTGGGCGTAGTCGGCTCGGGGACCATGGCGACCGGCATCGTCGAGGTCCTCGCCAAGGGGGGCTTCGACGTCACCCTCGTGGCGCGCTCCGAGTCAAGTCTCTCCCGGGCACTCTCCGCGCTCGACAAGTCGCTCGAGAAGGCCGTGCAGCGCGGCAAGCTCGAGGCTGCCGACCGCGACGTGATCCGGGCGAGGGTCTCGGGGGCGTCATCGCTGGAGGCGCTGGCGCAGGTCGATCTCGTGGTCGAGGCCGTCGTGGAGGAGATCAGTGTCAAGACGGCACTGTTTGAGAATCTCGATGAGATCTGCAAGCCGGGTGCGATCCTTGCGACGACGACGTCGAGCCTGCCCGTCGTCGAGCTGGCAGCGGTCACTTCGCGACCGCAGGACGTCGTCGGCCTGCACTTCTTCAACCCCGCTCCCGTCATGCGCCTCGTCGAGGTCGTCCAGACCGTGTCGACCTCGCCGCAGACGCTGGCGACGGCCGTGGATGTCACAGAGCGCGCGGGTCGCCACCCCGTGGTGTGCGGCGACCGCGCCGGCTTCATCGTCAATGCCCTGCTCTTCCCCTACCTCAATGACGCGGTCGAGATGCTGGAGGCCAATTACGCGTCTGCGGATGACATCGACGTGGCGATGAAGAAGGGCTGTGCTTACCCGATGGGACCCTTCGAACTGCTCGATGTAGTGGGCCTGGATGTCTCCCTCGCCATCCAGCAGACGCTCTACCGGGAGTTCCGCGAGCCTGGCTTCGCTCCCGCGCCACGACTCGAGCACCTGGTGACGGCGGGCTATCTCGGCCGCAAGACCGGGCGTGGCTTCCGCACCTACGAGTAGACGTGGGTCGTCGCCGCCCGGCGCGCAAGCCGGTCTCGCCCCGTGTGGACGTGCTCGAGGAGCACGCCGACGGTGACTGGTATGTCCGCCCCATCACCGGATCGTCCTCGACCAAGGCCTACCGCTGCCCCGGCTGCGACCACGAGATCCTCCCCGCGACCCCGCACACCGTGGCCTGGCCGGCCGACCGCGGGGCCGATGAGCGCCGGCACTGGCACACCCCGTGTTGGCGCGCGCGGGATCGGCGAGGCCCTACGCGATGACGAGTGAAGACGAGGAGATCAGGGCGTCAAGCGTGCTCCCGGCGGAGCGTCGGCGGATCGACCTGGTGACCGCGGATGGTCTGCACCTGGTGGGCGAGGCGGCGTTGCCCGCGGGGCGCCCGGCCAAGGCAACGCTCGTATGCGTGCATCCACTGCCGACGCATGGCGGGATGATGGACAGCCATGTGCTGCGCAAGGCTGCATGGCGGCTTCCTGCGCTTGCTGACATCGCCGTGATTCGCTTCAACACCCGCGGCACGTCTTCGGAGGCCGGGACCAGTGAGGGTGCCTTCGACGCCTCCGAGGGGGAGGGGCTTGATCTCGCGGCCGCCGTGGCCTGGGTACGCGAACAGGGGCTGCCGGAGCCGTGGCTGCTGGGCTGGTCCTTCGGCACCGATGTCGTCCTGCGTCACGGTGTCGATCTTGATCCGGCCGGCGTCATCGCGCTGTCCCCGCCCCTGCGCTACACATCGCAGGATGAGCTCGCACGCTGGAATGAGCGAGACTGCCCCCTCCTGTGCCTCGTGCCCGAGAACGACGACTACCTGCGGCCCGAGGCGGCACGTCAGGAGTTCGCGATCGTCCCTCGCGCGGAGATCGTCGAGGGGCTGGGGATGGGGCACCTGTGGGTCGGCGAGCCGGCGGTGCGTACCGTGCTCGCTGAGACGGTGGCTCGGATGCGTCCGGACCGGGAAGCCGTGGACTGGCACTGGCCCGCGGAGCGTGCGCAGGCCGAAGGAGCGATGGAGAGGTGGACCGACCTATGAGCTTCGATCTCACGGGCAAGAAGGCGCTCGTCACGGGTGCTTCGCGGGGTATCGGGCGCGGGATCGCGGTCGCCTACGCCGCGGCGGGCGCTGATGTCGCCCTGCTGGCGCGCAACGCCGACCTGCTCGCCGAGGTGGCCGACGAGATCGAGGCCCTGGGTCGCCGTGCGGTCATCGCCACCGCCGATGTGCTCGATGCTGAAGCGACAAGGGCCGCCACCGCGCAGGCGATCGAAGCCCTCGGCGGACTCGACATCCTCGTCAACAACGCGGGCGGCAACTCCTTCTCGATTCCCGTGGCTCAGATGCGGATGAGCGGATGGGAGAAGACCCTGCGTCTCAACCTCGACTCCATCGTGCACATCACCCAGGAGAGTCTCCCTGCGCTGGGTGAGGGTGGGGGCTCGATCATCAACATCTCCTCGGTGGCCGGCCTGCGCGGTGCCCCGACCATGGCGCACTACGGCGCGGCGAAGGCCGCCCTCATCTCGCTGACGCAGTCCCTGGCGGTGGAGACAGCCTGGATGGGGGTGCGCGTCAACGCACTGGTCCCCGGGTGGATCGAGACAGACCTCACGGACTTCCTTCGCGCGAGTGACGAGGCCGAGCGCGCGGCCTTGTCCCGCGTGCCGATGCAGCGCTGGGGTCGTGTGGAGGAAATTGCCGAGCCCGCCGTCTTCCTCGCCAGTGACGCCGCATCCTTCATGACCGGGCAGGTGCTCATCGTCGATGGCGGCCTGTCGGCCATGCCGTAGCGATAGCCATGGCACGTTTCCTGCTGCTCCACGCCTTTCCCTTCACCGGGTCGATGTGGGATGGGGTAGCCGCACGGTTGCGTGCGGAGGGCCAGGACGTCACCGCACCCGACCTGCGTGGCTTCGGCAGTGCGCCACTCGGCAAACGTGCCCCCGCACTCTCCGTGCTCGTCGATGACATGTTGGCCGTGCTGGGGGAGCAGCCTGCCGTGGTGGTCGGGTGCTCCATGGGCGGCTACGTCGCGCTCGGCATCGCCGCCCGGCGCCCGGATCTCGTCTCCGCGCTGGGACTGGTCGACACCAAGGCCACAGCCGACCCGGAGCCTGCTCGCATCCATCGGAAGCGCATCGCCGAGCTCGCTGAAACAGGCGGCGACTGGAGTGCGGGGATGGTGGATGGCCTTCTCGGGGAGACGACGCGTCGCACGCGTGCCGATGTCGTCACCACGGTGGAGAAGGCACTCTCTGACGCATCACCCGAGACCGTGGCGTGGGCCCAGCGCGCGATGTCCGCGCGGTCCGATACGCGAGACAGCCTCGCCCTGCTCACCGCGCCCATCGCCGTGGTCATGGGCGAGGAAGACAGCATGAGTCCGCGCGACGAGCAAAACCTCATCCTGGAGGTGGTGCCGCATGCGACATGGGTCCCCGTGTCGGGTGCGGGGCACCTGAGCCCACTCGAAGCACCCGACACGGTGGCGTCGGCCCTCGTCAACCTGGTCGTTGTCGACGAACGCATAGAGATCGACTAGTCCGCCTTACTCGGATCCATGCCGACGGCGCGCATAATCTCGCGGACAAAAGCCTTGATGCCCGAGGGCCACTGTGGATGCGTGCCATCGCTGACGAAATACTCCGGGTTGTCCGCGGAGACGGCGTACCAATCCGCGATCACCGCATTGGGGTAGTCAGGGACCACCTTGGCGATGAGCTCGTTGTTGGGTTCCATCCAGGGCCGCGGGACATTGGTGTTGACGACGACGACCCGCTCGCGGTCGCTCAAGATGTCGAGCATCTCGCGGAGTTGCTCCTCGGTGAGAATGCCGTTGGTGCCGGTGTGGATCACGACCGTGGGCGCGAGGATCCCCTTCTTGGACAGTCTCTGCACGCGCTCGAGGACACCCGAGGCCTGGCGGCTCACCTCCGCGTCGACCTTGCTGCGGTCGATCTTCTCCATGAGTTGGCTGGCTACGCCGAGCATGACGGAATCGCCGATGGCCGTGAGTGCGCCGTTGGCGTTGGTGGGGAGTCCGTCGACCGAGGGCTTGCTCGACTGGTCTTGTGCACCGGAGCCGGGGGAGGGGCTTGGCGACGCTGTTCCGCCGGGTTCGTCGATGAGGATCTCGGTGGGACCGCCGTCGTCGATGCCAATGGCCGCCGCCACATCGGCCGGGATGGCCTGGTCTACCGGCTTGGCCGTGGCGAGTCCCGCGCCCATGAGCCCGAGTGCGGCGATGGCGACGCCACTGCCCGCGAGCACGCGTCGACCGAGGTAGGAGCGCTCGTCGGGATCGGCTTCGCGCCACCGGGTCATGAAGGCGCCGATGGCGCCGCGACGGATGGGGATCTCGACGTAGCGGTAGGAGATCTCGGCGACGAGGAAGGTCAGACCGAGGCGCAGCGCGAGGAGCGCGGGTCCATCGAGGGGGATGTCCAGGTCAGGACGGGTGATGACGTAGATCGGCCAGTGATAGAGGTAGAGGCCGTAGGAGCGCTGACCGATGTAGCGCCAGGGCTGCGAGCCAAGCGCCCTGCCGAAGGGCGCCCCGGGGTGGCTCGCGGCGGCGATGAGGACGCACACGACCGCGGAGAGTGCGAGGAATCCTCCGCGGTAGAGGAAGCTGGAGTACTCGCCGACCTGCCAGAAGAAGTAGAGGACGACGAGCAGTGCGGCTACGCCGATCGCCGTGACGACGGCCTTGGCTCCGGCGGTGAGCCGGGTGGACAGACGCCCTGGACGCCACACCATCGCGAGGGCGGCCCCGAGCAGGAGCCCCATGATGTGGCTGTCCGAGCCGAAGTACGCGCGGCTGGGGTCGGCTTCCAAGGGATAGCCGTTGGTGATCGCGAGAAAGGCCATCCACACGGTGGAAGCCAGTGCGCCAATGATCGCGGTGTAGAACACGGCACGGCGTCCGCGCCAGCGCAGGAGGATGAGTGCCAGTGCCGGCCACACGAGGTAGAACTGTTCCTCGACCGCGAGGGACCACAGGTGCTGCAGGAAGGGCGGACGGCCGATCGCCTCGAAGTAGGAAGCGTCCGAGAAGATGTACCACCAGTTGGTGACGTAGAAGATGGACGCGATGGCATCGGCTCGGAAGGATGCCGCCGAGTCGCGGTAGATGAAGGCCGCGAGCATGCCGACGATGACGAGCATGAGGAAGAGCGCCGGGAGCAGCCGACGGGCCCGGGCGAGGTAGAAGCGCTTGAAGTTGATGCGCCCGGTGCGAGTGAACTCCTCCGTGATGAGCGTCGTGATGAGGAAGCCCGAGAGGACGAAGAAGACATCGACTCCGAGGAAGCCGCCCCGCATCCAGGTGAGATCGCCGTGGTAGAGGAGCACGCCGAGGACCGCGAGGGCTCGGATGCCGTCAAGTCCCGGCAAGTAGCCCATCTCGCCTGCTCGGCGACCGCGGTCAAGATGCCAGGGCTGGCGGTCGGTGATCTGGGCTGTGGCCACCGTCGCCCCTTCCGCATCGCCGACGCGACGCCGTGTCGCACCCGAGCGGCTGCGGCCCGGCGGGGCGGCAGAGCCTCCCCGGTCGGGCTCGGCCGCCCGGGTCATCGTACGTGGGAGGCCTCGCCTAAGCCCCGGCGAAACGGGTGATGGCGGGGAGGTGTCGCTCACGCATTTCCGGGTCGCTGACGCCGAGGCCCTCCTCCGGGGCGAGGCAGAGGACGCCGACCTTGCCCTGATGGGTGTTGCGGTGAACCTCGTAGGTCGCCTGCCCGGCTCCCTCGAGAGGGAAGGTCTTGGAGAGAGTGGGGTGCACGAGGCCTCGCGCGATGAGTCTGTTCGCCTCGTATGCCTCGCGGTAGTTGGCGAAGTGTGAGCCCACGATGCTCTTGAGGCTCATCCACAGATAGCGATTGTCATACTCGTGCATGAACCCGGATGTGGATGCGCACGTGGTGATCGTGCCGCCTTTGCGCGTGACATAGACGCTGGCGCCGAAGGTCTCGCGGCCCGGGTGCTCGAAGACGATGTCGACATCCTCGCCGCCTGTCAGCTCGCGGATCCGCTTGCCGAGGCGCTGCCACTCCTTGGGATCTTGAGTGTGCTCGTCCTTCCAGAAGCGGTAGTCCTCGGCCTTCCGATTGATGATGAGCTCGGCACCCATCGCACGGCAGAGGTCGGCCTTGTCCTCGCTGGAGACCACGCACACGGGGATGGCTCCGCCGTTGAGGGCGAACTGCGTGGCGTAGGAACCCAGGCCGCCGGTCGCGCCCCAGATGAGCACGATGTCGCCCTGCTTCATGCCGGCGCCGTTGCGCGACACGAGCTGCCGGTAGGCGGTGGAGTTGACCAGCCCCGGAGCAGCGGCTTCCTCCCACGTGAGGTGCGCGGGCTTGGGCAGCAGTTGGTTGGACTTCACCAGAGTGATCTCGGCGAGGCCACCGAAGTTGGTCTCGAAACCCCAGATGCGCTGCTCGGGATCCAGCATCGTGTCGTTATGGCCGAGCGGACTCTCCAACTCCACGGATAGGCAGTGGGCGACAACCTCGTCACCGGGCTTCCAGGCGTTGACACCGGAGCCCACGCGAAGCACGACGCCCGAGGCATCCGAGCCGATGACGTGGTAGGGGAGGTCGTGGCGCTTGGCCATGTCGTTGCTGCGGCCGTAGCGCTCGAGGAACCCGAAGGTCGATACCGGCTCGAAGATGGACGTCCATACGGTGTTGTAGTTGATCGAGCTCGCCATGACCGCGATGAGGGCCTCGCCCGGGCCCGGCTCGGGGAGGGGGACGTTGTCGATGTGCAGTGACTGCCGGGGATCCTTGTCCGCCGTGGTCAGCCCGTCGAACATGTCGGCCTCGTCCTTGTGGACCGTGACGCCGCGGTAGGAATCGGGGAGGGGGAGACCGGCGATGTCGGCCCCGGCGTCGGCCAGGATGGCGTCGCGAATTTGGTCCATGGTGCTCCCCTCGGGGTCACGCCTGGGGCGGCGCTTAACGATCGTTCATGCTAGCCGTGGCTATGGCTCCCGCCCCTCGCAGGCTCCACGAGCTCGATGAGGACCCCACCGCAATCCTTGGGATGCGCGAAGTTGACCCGGGAGCCGGCGGTGCCCGTCTTTGGGGCGTCGTAGAGCATGCGCACCCCTGCCGCTCGCAGGCGATCGGCCGCTGCCTCGATGTCATCCACGGTGTAGGCCACCTGCTGGATGCCCGGGCCCTGGCGCTCGAGGAACTTGCCGATGGGGGAGTCCGGCCGGAGCGGAGCGAGGAGCTGGATGTGCGCATCGCCCACCGCGAGCATGGCCTCGCGAACTCCCTGTTCCTCGTTGACCTCCTCATGGACGACCTCGATCCCGAAAGCGTCGGCGTAGAAGCGGATGGCAGCGTCGAGATCGGGTACGGCTATCCCGACGTGGTCGATGCGCCTGATCACCGGATCGGTCGTCATGGCTCCTCCTGGAGTGCTAGGCCGGCGGCCCTCGCTAGGGTGACCCCATCGTCGCAAGCGCCCGCCCGGGGCGCGCCCGGAGGTGTCATGTCCGTCATTGTCGCGGGAGCCCGCACCCCTATGGGGCGCCTCCTCGGAGCCTTCAAGGGCCTGTCGGCCGCGGACCTCGGCGGAGTTGCGATCAAGGCCGCCCTCGAGCGCGCGGACGTGGCCCCCGACCAGGTCGACTACGTCATCATGGGTCAGGTCCTCCAAGCGGGGACAGGGCAGATCACGGCGCGCCAGGCCGCCGTCAAGGCGGGCATCGGCATGGAGGTGCCGGCCCTCACGATCAACAAGGTGTGCCTCTCCGGTCTCGACGCCATCGCCCTCGCGGATCAACTCATTCGCGCGGGGGAGTTCGACATCGTCGTTGCGGGCGGCATGGAGTCGATGACCAACGCCCCGCACCTGCTCATGGGCTCGCGCGAGGGCGTGAAGTATGGCAACTGGAACGCCATCGACTCGATGGCCTTCGATGGCCTCACGTGTGCGTTCGACCAATGTGCGATGGGCGAGTCGACTGAGGGCTACAACGCCCGGCACTCGCTCACCCGCGAGGAGCAGGACGCCTTCGCGGCGCGGTCACACCGTCTGGCGGCAGCTGCGCAGGACGCCGGTCGCTTCGACGACGAGATCGTCGCCGTGGAGATCCCGCAGCGCAAGGGCGACCCGGTCGTGGTGTCGCGCGATGAAGGTATCCGCGCCGACACCACGGTCGAATCCTTGGCAGGTCTCCGGCCGGCCTTCGCCAAGGACGGAACCATCACGGCAGGCTCCGCCTCCCAGATCTCCGACGGAGCTGCTGCGGTCGTGGTGATGAGTCGTGCCAAGGCGGAGGAGCTGGGGCTCACGTGGCTCGCGGAGATTGGGGCCCATGGTGTCGTCGCGGGGCCTGATGCCTCGCTCCACGAGCAGCCCGCCCGCGCCATCCTGCGTGCGTGTGAGAAGCAGGGCATCAGCGTGAGCAACCTCGACCTCATCGAGATCAACGAGGCTTTTGCCGCCGTCGGCATCGTGTCCATGCGCCAGCTTGGGGCGTCGGAGGACATCGTCAATGTCAACGGCGGGGCCATCGCACTCGGTCATCCGATCGGTATGTCCGGTGCACGACTCGTCCTCCACCTGGCTCACGAACTCCGACGCAGAGGTGGCGGCCTCGGCGCCGCTGCCCTGTGCGGCGGGGGTGGACAGGGAGATGCCCTGATCATCAGCGTGCCTGGTTCGTGATGGAGAGCGGCGAGCTCGCCGCCCGTGTCAGTGCGGGCGAGGCGCGTGCCGTCGCCCGGCTCATCTCCTGGGTCGAGGACGGCGCCCCGGGGCTGCCTGATGCGCTCGCGGCCCTTCCCGCCGGACCCCCTGCATACGTCATCGGCCTCACGGGCTCACCCGGCGTAGGCAAGTCGACCGTCACCTCCGCGCTGGTCGCGGCTTACCGCGCACGTGGGCAGCGCGTGGGTGTGCTGGCGATCGACCCGAGCTCGCCTTTCACCGGTGGGGCACTGCTCGGTGATCGCATCCGCATGCAGGAGCACGCCACGGATCCGGGAGTCTTCATCCGCTCGATGGCCTCGCGGGGTCACCTTGGCGGCATGGCTGCGGCGACGCCGCAGGCGGTCCGCGTGTTGGAAGCGGCCGGATGCGCGGTGGTGCTCATCGAGACCGTGGGCGTGGGTCAGTCGGAGGTCGACGTGGCTGCGACCGCTGACGCCACGGTCGTGCTCCTGGCACCGGGCATGGGCGATGGGGTGCAGGCGGCGAAGGCGGGCATCCTGGAAATCGCAGACATCGTCTGCGTCAATAAGGCCGATCGCGAGGGCGCGGAGGCCACGGCTCGGGAAATGCGGCAGATGCTCAGGCTGGGCGCTCCGTCGGATGGCTGGATGCCCCCCGTCGTCACGTCGTCCGCGGCGCGCGGTGAGATCGACGATCTGCTCGGCGCGCTCGACGATCGTCGTGCGTGGCTCGACGAGGGGGATCACTGGCTGCAGCGACGTCGACAGCGCGCCGCTGCTGAGATTCTGGCCCTGGCCGGCGGACGCGCACGGATCCTGCTGGTGGAGCGGCTGTCGCCGGAGGTCATCGACGCGGTGGCCGAGGGGCGCCTGAGTTCCTTCGCGGCGGCCGATGGGCTCCTCGCTGAGCGGTGATTGAGGATGCGAGGATGAGCCCGTGAGCCAGCCGTCACTTCCGCTACGCGGCGCCGTCGACCTCGGAGCACTCGCGAGCCAGCGTGAGGCCGAGCAGCGTCGTGAGACCGCAATGTCCGGTGCGCCCTCGGGTGTCGTTATCGATGTCACCGAGGAGACCTTCCCTCAGGCGGTCATCGAGCAAAGCGCCACGGTGCCCGTCGTCTTGGACCTGTGGGCGTCGTGGTGCGGCCCCTGCAAGACGCTCTCGCCTATTCTCGAGACGCTCGCGGCGGAGTACGCCGGGCGCTTCGTGCTCGCCAAGGTCGATGTCGACGCCGAGCAGCGCATCGCCGCAGCCTTCCAGGTGCAATCGATCCCGAGCGTCTTCGCGATCCTTGGCGGCCAGCCGCTCCCGCTCTTCCAAGGGGCACTGCCCGAGCCGCAGGTGCGCGCCTACATTGACGAGCTGCTTCGCGTCGCCGCCGAGAACGGCATCAACGGCACGGTCGGGGTCGCACCGGCTCCCGAAGCTTCGGAAGAGGTCGAGGAAGAGCCCCCCGTAGATCCGCGATTCGTCGCTGCCTTCGACGCCATCGAGGCGGGGGACTGGGCGGCGGCCGCCGATGCCTATCGCTCGGTGCTCGCAGCCGCTCCAGCTGATGCCGATGCGCAGGCCGGTGTGGCTCTGTGCGAGATGCAGTTGCGGCTCGAGCGCGGTGACGAGACCGGTGCGCTGAGTGACGCCGATGTTGCTGCCGCCGCAGGGGACTGGGCGACGGCGTTCGCTGCCCTCATCGCAGAGGTCAAGGCCACTGCGGGAGATGATCGCGATCGAGCGCGTGAGCGACTGGTGGACCTCTTCGCCATCGCCGGCGACGATCCCGCGGTGCCTCCGGCGCGGGTTGCCCTGGCCAGCGCGCTCTTCTAGTCGGCGACGCTCGGACCGGGCCGAAGCCAGATGGTGGCCAGGGGCGGCAGTGTGACGCGAGCACGGGCCGGGCGGCCATGCCAGGGCTCGTCCGTGGCGGTGACGACGCCCATATTGCCCACGCCGCTGCCGCCATACTCGCGCGCATCCGTGTTGAGAATCTCCTGCCACTGCCCGGACACAGGCAATCCGAGCAGATAGTTGTCGCGGGGCACGGCCGACATGTTGGAGAGGCTGACCACGGGGCGCCCGGAGTCATCCCACCTGATCCAACTGAAGACATTGGACTCCGCGTCATTGGCATCGATCCATTCGAAGCCAGCGGGATCGTCATCGCGCTGCCACAGAGCCGGAGTCGCGCGGTAAGCAGCGTTGATGTCGCGCACGGCTCGTGCGACACCGGCGTGCTCCTCGAATTGCATCAGCCACCAGGCGAGCTCCGAGTCGGCGTTCCACTCCGTGGACTGTGCAAACTCTCCGCCCATGAAGAGCAGTTTGCGGCCCGGGTGTGCCCACATGTAGCCGAGGTAGGCGCGCAGGTTGGCGAGTTCCTGCCAGCGGTCACCGGGCATCTTCCCGATGAGGGAGCCCTTGCCGTGGACGACCTCATCGTGGGAGAGGGGCAGCACGAAGTGCTCACTGTAGGCGTACATCATCGAGAAGGTCATCTCGTTGTGATGCCACTGGCGATGCACGGCCTCGCGCTGGATGTAGCCGAGCGAATCGTGCATCCACCCCATGTTCCACTTCAGGCCGAAGCCAAGGCCGCCCAGATAGGTAGGGCGCGTCACGCCTGGCCATGCCGTGGACTCCTCGGCAATCGTGACGACGCCGGGGACGCGCTTGTAGACCGTGGCGTTCATCTCCTGGAGGAATGCCACAGCGTCGAGGTTCTCGCGGCCCCCGTAGATGTTGGGAGTCCACTCGCCGGGTTCACGCGAGTAGTCGAGGTAGAGCATCGAGGCCACCGCGTCGACGCGGAGTCCATCGACATGGAATTCCTCACACCAGTAGACCGCGTTGGCCACGAGGAAATTGCGCACCTCTGTCCGGCCGAAGTCGAAGATGTAGGTGCCCCAGTCGGGATGCTCTCCGCGCTGGGGATCAGCGTTTTCGTAGAGCGGCGTGCCGTCGAAGCGCGCCAGCGCCCAGTCGTCCTTGGGGAAGTGGGCAGGCACCCAGTCGACGATGACGCCGATCCCCGCCTGGTGGAGGCGATCGATGAGGTAGCGCAGGTCGTCGGGGCTGCCAAAGCGCGGCGTGGGAGCGAAGTAGGACGTGACCTGATAGCCCCACGAGCCTCCGAAGGGATGGGCGGCGACGGGGAGGAACTCCACGTGGGTGAAGCCCTCGTCGACGACGTACGCCGTGAGCTCCTCGGCGAGCTGGCGATAGTCCAGGCCGGTACGCCACGAGCCGAGGTGCACCTCGTAGATCGACATGGGCTGACGCAGCGGGTCCGTGCTCGCACGTCTCGCCATCCACGCCGAGTCCTGCCAGTCGTAGTCGGATGTGTAGACCACGGATCCGGTGGCCGGGGGCACCTCGGTGGCGAAGGCGAAGGGGTCGGCCTTCTCGCGCCAGACGCCATCGGCTCCGAGAATCGCGAACTTGTAGACGGTGCCGTCGCCGATGTTGGGAATGAAGATCTCCCAGGTCCCCGTGGAGCCTAGGCTGCGCATGGGGTGGGCGAGGCTGTCCCAGTGATTGAAGTTGCCGGTCACGCGCACACCGCGTGCGTTGGGAGCCCACACCGCGAAGGACACGCCTGTGACATCACCCTGGGGCGTCGCGTAAGTGTGCGCATGCGCGCCCATGACGCGCCACAACTCCTCGTGACGCCCCTCGGACACGAGGTGCATGTCCAGCTCGCCGAGAGTTGGCAGGAATCGGTAGGGATCGTCAGCGGGGATCACGCGCCCGCCGTAGGTCACGTCGAGCCGGTAGTCCGGCACCTTCTTGACGGGGAGGAGCCCGGCCCAGACACCGCGGTGCTCGTGGCGCAGCGGCACGCGGGTGCCGTCATCGAGGACGACGACCACCGCCTCGGCCATCGGGCGGAGGACGCGGACCGTGACACCGTCCTTGCCGACATGGGGCCCGAGGACGGCGTGCGGATCGCGGTGGCAGCCATCAACAATGGTGTCCAGCTCCGCCCGGTCGACCTTGACCGTCTTGGGGAGCTTCTTGTCCTTCGGCTCGGACCTGTCCTTGGTCACGGCGCCCGCTCCACTTCAACGATGTGGGCGACGGTGACGGCGGGATCGAGGCGCACGTAGACCGACTGCCCCCAGGTGAAGGCCTGGCCTGTGGCGTGGTCCTGGGCGATGAAGCGGTCGTTGCCGTCGAAGCCGAGTGCGGGCATGTCCCACCAGACGGTCGTCTCGCGCACGTGATGTGGGTCGAGCGTGCAGACCACGAGGACAGTGTCATCGCCGACCCGCTTCGAATACGCGATGACCTCGGGATCTTCGGTGTGATGGAAGCGCAGGCTGCGCAGGTCCTGCAGTGGAGGCAACTGCCGCCGCAGATCGTTGAGCAACGTGAGGTAGGGCGCGAGCGTTCGCCCTTCGCGCTCTGCCGCCGCCCAGTCGCGCGGTCGGTACTCGAACTTCTCCGTGTCGAGGTACTCCTCGCTGCCCTCGCGCAGGGCGGTGCCCTCGTAGAGCTCGTAACCCGAGTAGACACCCCACGTGGGCGACAAGGTGGCGGCAAGCGTGGCGCGGATGGCGAACGCCGCGGGGCCACCCGTCTGCAGGTACTCGTGGAGGATGTCCGGAGTGTTGACGA
The DNA here is from genome assembly GCA_044360385.1 of Candidatus Nanopelagicales bacterium. Classification (GTDB taxonomy): domain Bacteria; phylum Actinomycetota; class Actinomycetes; order S36-B12; family S36-B12; genus Mxb001. Next base: position 16,651 of record JBIKKK010000006.1, on the reverse strand, counting down.
AGGCATTCGGTCGCATGTACGCCGACGCCGGTCCGGAGAGTTCGCTGAAATACTCCTCGAGTCCTTGTTTGTCGTTGCGCCACGTGAAGTAGGTGTAGTTCTGCTGGAAGCCCGCCTCGGCGAGGGCCCGCATCATGGGCGGACGGGTGAATGCCTCGGCAAGGAAGATGACCTCCGGATGGTCGGCGTTGATCTCGGCGATGAGGCGGTGCCAGACCCACACGGGCTTGGTGTGCGGATTGTCGACGCGGAAGATCAAGACACCTCGCGCGATCCAGTGGCGGACGATGCGCACCACCTCGGCGTGGAGCCCCTCCGGGTCGTTGTCGAAGTTCAGCGGGTAGATGTCCTGGTACTTCTTGGGCGGATTCTCGGCGTAGGCGATCGAGCCGTCTGCCCGGGTCGTGAACCACTCGGGGTGCTCGGCCACCCAGGGGTGGTCGGGCGATGCCTGCAGCGCCAGGTCGAGCGCGATCTCCATGCCCAGGTCCCGTGCCGCAGCGACGAATGCCGCGAAGTCCGCCTCCGTGCCGAGGTCGGGGTGGATCGCATCGTGGCCGCCGTCGCGGGACCCGATCGCCCACGGTGACCCGGGATCGCCGGCCTTGGGTTCGAGGGCGTTGTTGCGTCCCTTGCGATTCGTCGCGCCGATCGGGTGGATGGGAGGCAGGTACACCACGTCGAAGCCCATGGCGGCGATCGCAGGTAGTCGCTTGGTCGCGGTGGTGAAGGTGCCCGACTTCAGCGGACGCCCGCGCGCCCCCTCGCTGCGGGGAAAGAACTCGTACCACGAGCCCACGAGCGCTCGCCGACGCTCGACGAGGAGCGGCCACGGACCGCAGGTCGTCACACCGGCGCGCAGGGGATGGGATGCCACAGCAGCGAGGACATCGAGATCCCCCGCCGCAGCGAGACGCACTTCCGGAGGAAGCTCCGTGTCGCGCACGGTGCGCGTGACCTCGGCAAGGCGATCCCGGTCGCCGCCCTCGAGCGACTCGATCAGTCGCGCGCCTTCTTCGAGCTCGACCTCGATGTCGACGCCCGCGGGGACCTTGATGCTGGCGCGGTGCCACCACGTGCCCCAGGGGTCATCCCATGCCTCGATCGCGAAGGTCCACATGCCCTCGGCATCTGCGGTGATGTCGGCTCCCCAGACATCGACTCCCGTGCCGAGGTCACGCATGCCCTGCCGGGATCGCTCGCGGCCGGCCGGATCCCGGAGCACCACCTCGACACCGAGCGAACCGTGGCCCTCGCGGAAGACGGTGGCGCGCACCGGGACCTGCTCACCGACGACGGCCTTGGCGGCTAGCCGCCCGGACTCCACGACGGGCCACACATCCGTGACCGGGATGCGCCCCAGGAGGACACTGGGCACCTCCACCTTCGAGCCCGGCTGCGGCTGGCCGCTCTCGGGAGGCGTGGGAGACGGGCGCTTGGCGGCGACCTTCTTGGCGGGCTGCCTCGGAGCCACGGCCTTCTTCGCTGGCTGCTTCGGGGCAGCAACCTTCTTGGCCGGCTGCTTCGGGGTGGGTGCCTTCCGCGCTGCAGGAGCCTGCTTCCGCGATTCCCGCTGCGCCATGGAGTCAGCGTACTGGGGATCCGGCACCCGGTCCTCGGTCCCGCAAAAGGCCGTAAGCACTCTGCAATTCCCCGGCTCCCTTGCCGTGAAACCAGGTGTTTTCCGTCGTGTCGCCGTAAGGCCTCCCGAGGGTCGTCCCGGTCCTCCCTCACCCGCTAGCGTGGCCGCCGTGAAGGCCATCCGCAGGTTCACCGTCCGCACTGTCGTCCCGGCTGAACTCGAGTCGCTCGAGGAGCTCGCGGCCAATCTCCACTGGGCATGGAGTCCCGAGACACGTGATGTCTTCCGCGCGATCGATCCCGATCTCTGGGACCGGGTCGGCGATGATCCCGTGCGCCTCCTCGGTGAGGTATCACGTGAGCGGCTGCAGGAGCTCGCTGCTGACCCCGGATACGTCGACTGGGCGCGACGCACGCGTGACGACTTGCGCACCTACCGGCACCGGGAGGCTTGGTACCAGCGTCAACCAGAAGACCGGCCCGAGTGCATCGCCTACTTCTCGCCGGAGTACGGAATCGCGGCGGCGCTTCCCCAATACTCCGGTGGCCTCGGGATTCTTGCGGGGGATCATCTCAAGGCAGCGTCTGACCTGGGTGTCCCCATCATCGGCGTGGGTCTGTTCTATCGATCGGGTTACTTCCACCAGACGCTGTCGCGCGAGGGCTGGCAACTCGAGACGTACCCGGTGGTGGATCCCGACGGCCTTCCTGTGTCGCTGCTGCGCGACGAGTCTGGTGAGCGCGTCACCGTGTCGATTGGCTTCCCGGGCGGCCGCACGCTGCGCGCGCGCATCTGGGTCGCCCACGTGGGCCGTGTGGACCTGCTGCTCCTCGATTCCGATATCGAGGAGAACGATCCCGCGGACCGAGAGGTCACCGATCGTCTCTACGGCGGAGGCGGTGAGAATCGTCTCGCGCAGGAGGTGCTCCTCGGCATCGGCGGAGTGCGAGCCGTCCGCCGCTACTGCGAGATCACAGGACATCCGTCGCCCGAGGTCTTCCACTCCAATGAGGGGCACGCGGGATTCCTCGGCCTCGAGCGCATGCGCGAACTCGTCGTGGGCGGACTCGACTTCGACTCGGCCCTGGAGGCAGTGCGCGCGGGCACGGTCTTCACCACGCACACTCCCGTGCCGGCCGGTATTGATCGCTTCCCTCGGGAGATGATCGAGCGCTTCTTCGGTGGTGACAATGCCGACCCGGGAATGCCGGTGGATCGCATCTTGGAGCTCGGCGCTGAATCGTTCGAGGGCGGCGATCCCGCCGTCTTCAACATGGCGGTCATGGGTCTGCGGCTTTCCCAGCGCGCCAACGGCGTGAGCCTGCTCCACGGCGTCGTGAGTCGTGGCATGTTCGCTGGGCTGTGGCCGGGCTTCGATCCCGATGAGGTGCTCATCACCTCCATCACCAACGGGGTGCACGCCCCCACCTGGGTCGCACGTGAAGTCCGTGACCTTGCGGCGCGCGAGGTCGGCGCCGAGCTCGTCGAGGAGGGTCGCGGCTGGGAAGCGATCGGCCGCATCCCGGATGAGGCCATCTGGCCCGTCAAGGGCATCCTGCGCGAGAAGCTCGTGGCGGATGCTCGTGCGCGCTTGCGCGCAGCATGGCGGACTCGTGGCGCGAGCGAAGCCGAGTTGGGCTGGATCGATGGGGTGCTGGATCCGGACGTCCTCACCATCGGCTTCGCACGGCGTGTGCCCTCCTACAAGCGGCTCACCCTCATGCTGCGCGACCCCGATCGCCTTCGAGACCTCCTGTTGCACCCGGAGCGTCCGGTGCAACTGGTCATCGGCGGCAAGGCGCACCCGGCGGACGACGGTGGCAAGCGCCTCATCCAGGAGCTCGTGCGATTCGCCGACGATCCGGAGGTGCGTCACCGCATCGCCTTCCTGCCCGACTACGACATTGCGATGGCGACGGTCCTGTATCCCGGCTGCGATGTGTGGCTCAACAACCCCATCCGCCCTCTTGAAGCCAGTGGCACATCCGGCATGAAGGCGGCGCTCAACGGCGCACTCAATCTCTCCATCCTCGATGGCTGGTGGGATGAGTGGTACGACGGGGAGAACGGTTGGGCGATCCCCACCGCAGACGGCGTCGAGGATCCTGATCGTCGCGACGACCTGGAGGCTGCAGCGCTCTACGACCTCATCGAGCGCGAGGTCGCACCGACCTTCTACCAGCGGGGTGACGATGGCCTTCCGCATCGCTGGATCGAGCGCGTCCGTCACACGCTCATGACCCTCGGGCCCAAGGTTCTGGCAAGCCGCATGGTCAGCGAGTACGTCACGCGCCTCTACGAGCCCGCGGCTGTGTCATCCCGGCGCGCCTTCGCTCACGATTTCGCCCTCGCGCGGGACCTCGCCGCGTGGAAGGGGCGGGTGCAGGCTGCCTGGTCGGGTGTGGCCGTGGAGCATGTCGAGGCGTCCGGCGTCGGAGATGCACCGTCGCTGGGTGCTCCCCTCCACGTGCGTGCCCACGTGAGGCTTGGCGACCTGGCTCCCGACGATGTCCTGGTGCAGATCGTCTTTGGGCGCGTGGATGCTGAGGATCGGATCGCGATGCCGCAATGGGCCGATCTCAAGGCCGAGGAGGGCTACGACGGGAGCCGCTGGCTCTTCTCCGGCGATATCGCGCTTGAGCGCACCGGACCCTTCGGCTACACCGTGCGCGTGCTCCCGCGCCATGACGGCATGGCATCGCCGGTGGAGATGGGCCTCATCGCGGTGCCGGCGTCACTGGGCGCGCCCGCGGAGGCGCTGCTCCGCTAGGAGGCCACGCGCAGCAAGGCCGACGACCGAGGAGTCAGGCGTAGTGCGGTCCCGGCGGGGATGGGACCGGGAGGCCTGAGCGCTCCCGTGTCGAAGACGACGTCATACGACGCCCCGAAGGGCTCACCCGGCAGCGTGAAGTCGATCTCATCGTCGGACGCGTGCAGGATGTAGAGGAATGAGTCGTCGGCCGGGGGGAGGGGCTCGCCCGGCACCTGGTGCAACTCCCCGGAGAGGTACATCCCGAGCGTCTTGGTCCAGGGTGCGTTCCACTCGTCATTGGTCAGGGGCTGGCCGTCAGGTCCCACCCAGCCGACGTCGGGTGCGCCTCCCTCGCGCTGGGGGCGGCCGTCGAAGAAGAAGCGCTGGCGGAAGACCCGATGATCGCGCCGCACGGCGAGCACGGCGCGCGTGAACTCCAGGAGCTCCTCCTGCCAGGGGTTGAGCTGCCAGTCGTACCAGGAGATGTCGTTGTCCTGGCAGTAGGCGTTGTTGTTGCCGCCCTGCGTGCGGCCGATCTCGTCTCCGCCGAGCAGCATGGGCACGCCCGTGGAGAGGACCAGGGTGGCGATCATGTTGCGGATCTGGCGCTGTCGGGTCGCGACGATCCCCGGGTCGTCGGTCTCGCCCTCGACACCGTAGTTGGCCGACCGGTTGTCGTCGGTGCCGTCGCGGTTGTCCTCGAGGTTGGCCTCGTTGTGCTTGTGCTCGTACGTCGTGAGATCCCGCATGGGGAATCCGTCATGCGCGGTGATGAAGTTGATGGACGAGTAGGGGCGACGGCCGTCGCCGGCGTAGAGATCGGCGGATCCGGTGAGGCGCCAGCCGAGTTCGCCGACGCCGGCCGCGCCACGCCAGAAGTCCCGGAGGTTGTCGCGATAGCGGCCGTTCCACTCCGCCCACAGGGTGGGGAACTCACCGACCTGGTAGCCCCCGGGTCCGACATCCCACGGCTCTGCGATGAGCTTGACTCGCCGCAGGATGGGGTCCTGCTGGATGGTCGTCATGAAGGTGCCGAGCATGTCGACGTCATGGAAGGACCGAGCGAGTGCGGAGGCGAGGTCGAATCGGAAGCCATCGACGTGCATCTCCGTCACCCAGTAGCGCAGGGAGTCCATCACCATCTGCAGCACGTGGGGATTCGAGACGTCGAGGGTGTTGCCGCAGCCGGTGTAGTCCATGTAGTGGCGGCCGTCGCTGAGTCGGTAGTAGCCGGGATTGCAGATGCCGCGGAACGACAGGGTCGGTCCGAGCTCATTGCCTTCGGCCGTGTGGTTGTAGACCACGTCGAGGATGACCTCGAGGCCTGCCGAGTGGAGTGTGCGGACCATCTCCTTGAATTCCCGCACCTGCTCGCCGCGCTGGCCGCTCGCGGAGTACCCCGCATGAGGAGCGAAGAAGCCGAGGGTGTTGTAGCCCCAGTAGTTGGTGAGCCCGAGCTCAAGCAGGTGCGTCTCATCGACGAAGTGATGCGTGGGCATCAGTTCGACCGCGGTGACCCCCAGGCTCACCAGGTGGTCCACCACCGCGGGATGGGCGAGCCCGGCGTAGGTGCCGCGGAGGGCCTCGGGCACGTCCGGATGGCGCATCGAGATGCCGCGCACATGCGTCTCGTAGATGACCGTGTCGGTCCAGGCCGTCTGGGGTGCGCGGTCGTCGTACCAGTCGAACGACGCTGTCACCGCGATGCTGCGCGGCACGAACGGAGCCGAGTCGGCGTCATTGCGGACCAGGTCGTCACTGTCCTCGTGAGCGAAGACAGCCGGGTCGAGACGGAACTCACCGTCGAGCGCACGCGCATAGGGATCCATGAGCAGCTTGGCGGGATTCCAGCGAGCACCGTGCTGGGGATCCCACGGCCCGTCGACGCGGAAGCCGTACGCCGCGCCGGAGGCGATGCCCGCTACGTGACCGTGGAAGACGCCGAAGGTCTGCTCGGGCAGTCGGACCCGCTGTTCGTGGCCCGCATCATCGAAGAGGCAGAGGTCCACGCTGGTGGCGCCCGGTGCCCACAGGGCGACGTTGGCACCGGTGGCATCGAGGGTGAGGCCGAGTGGATCCCAGGCTCCGGCCCCGTCGATCGTCGGCTGCATATGCCCCTCTGGCTCCCGGCCCCTCGTGGTCCCCCGGCTCTCTCGCGGTGGGCGCAGGCCACGCTACTAGGCTGCCGGGGCGTAGGGCGGCTCAGCGCGCGGACACGCACTCAGGAGGCACGGCATGACCGACGAGGTGAGGGTGGATGTCGCCGAGGGCATTGCCACGATCCGCTTTGACCGCCCGCCCATGAATGCCCTTTCCATCCAGGTCCAAGAGGGATTGCGCGATGCCGCTCGCGAGGTTGCTGTGCGGCGCGATGTCGATGCGGTCATCGTCTACGGCGGCCCCAAGGTCTTTGCCGCGGGCGCCGACGTCAAGGAGATGGCCGATTGGTCGCTATCGGAGGCCCTGGAGCGCACGCGCGGACTGCAGGGGTGCTTCACGGAGATCGAGCGGATCCCGCAGCCGACGATCGCCGCTGTGACCGGCTTCGCCCTGGGAGGAGGCTGCGAGCTCGCGATGTGCTGTGACTTCCGCGTCGCCGGCGACAACGCCAAGCTCGGCCAGCCGGAGATCCTGCTCGGCATCATCCCCGGAGCGGGTGGCACGCAGCGGCTGCCACGTCTTGTCGGCCTGTCGCGGGCGAAGGACATCATCCTCAGCGGTCGCTTCATCGGTGCCGAGGAAGCACTGGCCATCGGCCTCGTCGATCGCGTGGTCGCGCCGGAGTCGGTCTACGACGAGGCGCTCGCGTGGGCTCGCCAGCTCGCCCGAGGGCCGCGCCTGGCCCTGCAGGCCGCCAAGGCCGCGATCGCGCGAGGCATGGAGACCGATATCGAGGACGGCCTCGAGATCGAGCGCGTCCACTTCGCCAGCCTCTTCGGCACGCAAGATCGCGAGATCGGCATGCGGTCCTTCATCGAGAAGGGTCCGGGCCAGGCGGAGTTCACCGGGTCATGAGCATCGACGAGGCGCGGATGCGTGAGGCCTGGGCCGACCCCAAGGTGGCGAACATCGTCTACCACGACTGGGAAGCCTCGACCTACGACGAGAAGTGGAGCATCTCCTACGACGAGCGCTGCATCTCCTACGCACGCGAGCGCTACGTCCACATCGCGGGGGAGCAGGGTTGGCCGGCCGAGCGCATGCTTGAGATCGGCGCCGGCACCGGCTTCTTCACCCTCAACCTCATGCAGGCGGGCCTCGCCCGCTCCGCGGTGGTCACCGACATCAGCCAGGGCATGGTCGACGTCGCTGTGCGCAACGGCCGAGCGCTGGGACTCGCTGTCGAGGGGCAGGCTGCAGACGCGGAGGCACTGCCGTTCGCGGATGGGGAGTTCGACCTCGTCATCGGCCACGCGGTCCTGCATCACATCCCTGATCTCGACCTTGCCTTCCGCGAGATGCTCCGGGTCCTACGACCCGGTGGGCGCTTCGTCTTCTGCGGTGAGCCGACTCAGCGCGGTGATCTCATTGCGCGGCGCCTCTCGACTCTCACCTGGTGGGCGGCCGGCCGCGCGACGCGCCTGCCCGGCCTGCGTGAGCGCTACGCCCGATCTGCGGAGGAGCTCGCCCAGTCCTCGGAGGAGGCTCGGCTCGAGGCCGTGGTCGACCTGCACACCTTCGACCCTGATGCACTGGCGCGTCAGGCCATGCGCGCGGGCGCCATCGACGTCGCGACGGTGACCGAGGAGTTGACGGCCTCGTGGTTCGGCTGGCCGGTGCGCACCCTCGAGGCCGCGGTCAAGCCGGGATCCCTCGGCTGGGGATGGGCAATGTTCGCCTACCGCACCTGGATGGCACTCGACGCGGTCGACCGTCGCGCCCTTGCTTATGTCGTGCCGGATGAGTTCTTCTACAACGTGAGCGTGACCGGAGTCCGGCCCTGAGTCGCGAGCGCGATCCCCGGCAGGCGAGGTTCGTCACCATCGCCTCGTTGCGCTGGATCGTGCGCAATCGTGCCTGGTCGTGGTGGTATCTCGTGCGTTACTGGAGGTTCATGGTCTTCCGGCTGCGCAACCCCCACATCGTCACGGAGGGCTTCGTCTTCCTCGGACGGCGTGTCGAAGTGCATGCGCGGCGGGGCTATGGCCGTCTCATCCTGGGCAGGTGGGTGCACATCGGAGACGAGAATCGCCTGAGATGCCATGAGGGCACCTTGCGCGTCGGCGACAAGTGCGTATTCGGGCGAGATAACACCGTCAACTGCTTCCTCGACGTCGAATTCGGTGACGGCACCATCGTCGCCGACTGGGTCTACATCTGCGACTTCGATCACGTCACGGACGACGTCACCATCCCCATCAAGGACCAGGGCATCGTGAAGTCGCCGGTGCGCATCGGCCCTGATGTGTGGATCGGCGCCAAGGCATCCGTCCTGCGCGGGACCACCATCGGCCGCGGCTGCGTGATCGCCGCTCACGCCGTCGTCCGGGGCAGCATCCCGGACTACGCGATCGTGGGCGGGATCCCCGCGCGCGTGCTCAAGGACCGCCGGGAGGTGTACGCCGCACAGGTCGAGCGACGCGAGGCCATCGCCGACATCGCTCGCAAGACGGCTGATGCGGCGCATCGCAACGCGGGCGTCACGATCGAAGCAGATTGACTGATCGCTCGGGGAGTCGCACCGCAGGTGGTGTTGCCTCGCTTCGCCCCGTAGCCAAGGCACGGTCGTATGCCTGGTCGGTCTGCTCGGCGAGCAGCGACCAGCCGTAGGACTCGCGAAGCCGTTCGCGCGCCGCGACTGCCATGAAGCGTGACGACGCCGGGTCGGAGATGGCTGCGGCGACGGCATCCGCGAGCCCTGCCACATCGCCGGGTGCGAAGGTCCGACCGGTGACGCCGTCTTCGACGAACTCCGCGAGCCCTCCCGTGCGGGCTACCACGAGCGGCGCACCGAGGGCAGCCCCTTCGATGGCGACGAGGCCGAAGGGCTCGTAGATGCTGGGCACGACGAGCACGTCCGCAGCGGCGATGAGCCCATGGAGTTCCGGCTCGGGCAGCCAGCCCACGAAGTCCACCGCACCGTTCACGCGCTTGAGTCGCGCCTGGTCCTCGAGTTCGGCGGCGTGCCCGCCGCGGCCGGCGATCACGGCACGCAGCCCTGGGGCACGACGCCTCAGTCGCGGCAGCGCGTCGATCAGGGTGTGGGCGCCCTTCTCCCACTCCAGGCGCCCGACGAAGACGACGAGCGGCCCGGTCGCTGCATGCGCATCGCGCGCTCGCTCGGTGCGAGCACGAGTGGCACGCCACCGCTGCAGGTCGATGCCATTGGCGATGACCGAGACTCGGTCCCCGGGCAGGCCGAAGAGCTGCTCGACTTCGCGACGCATGTGCTGCGAGCAAGTGATGACGCGATCAGCCTCGTGGGCAAGCCAGTGCTCGACGGAGTGGATCGCGTCCGAGAGCGGTCCCGGCAGCCAGCCCTGGTGTCGACCCGCCTCGGTCGCGTGGATGGTGGCCACGAGTGCGCGCGCGCCCACGACGTCGCGGAGTGCGATCGCCGCATGCGCGCTCACCCAGTCGTGCGAGTGCACGACGTCGACAGGGCCGACGGTCGCGCCCTGCCGGATCATCCCGGTCTGCATCCCCATGACCCAGGCGAGCAGGGTCTCCTCGCTGAAAGGCACGTCGGGTGGGTCGTGTGGCGCCCGGATGACGTGCACCCCATCGATGGCCTCGCGGGAGGCGACACGATCGGCTGTCTGCGTCAAGACGATGACATCGTCACCGCGCTTGGCCTGCGCATTCGTCAGCGACTGCACGTGACGACCGAGGCCGCCGTAGATGATCGGGGGGTATTCCCACGACACGTGCAGCACGCGCATCGGTCGAGCATAGGGCTAGTCGAGTGACGCGTCGCTGAGGAATGACCGCGAGTCCAGGGACCCGAAGGGATGATCGCGCTCAGCATTGCGAGCGGCATGGCGTGCCGCGTCATCGCGCCGCCCCTCGCGCAATGCCGTTGCGAGCGCGGAGGTGGCGCGTGCGTGCGTGTCGAAGCGGCCGCGTGCGTACTCGGCTGCCGTGTCATGACTCACCATGAAGGCCCAGTCACTCGACAGCGCAAGCAGGAGTTCGCGCAGCAACTGGTCATGCGGCCGGGAGCGCTCGACGCGCGGGTGGGTGGCATCCAGTGCGGCCAGGGCTTCCTTGGCCAGGGATCCCTGCAGGTCAGCGATGTCTTGAGGCCCGGTCCAGATGTGCCAGTCCTTCCCGAGACCCCACGAGCCCGGCCCAGGGTGCACGCGGCCGGCGGGATCTGCGGTGAGGTCGTCGAGGGTTGCGATGTCTATGCCCGCCTCGGGCATGAGCTCGAGCACCCTCTCGAGCCAGGCCGGTCCCTCATGCCACCAGTGACCGAAGAGCTCGGTATCGAAGGCGGCAACGACATGGGGACTGCCGATGGTCTTCGGGTCCGCGGCGAGGGAGAGGAGTCGCTGGCGCACCACGTCGACGAAGTCGTGCGCGTCATGCTCCACGCGAGCCCGCGCCGCGAGCGGGTCGTAGGGCGCCTTGTCATGTGGCTCGACATGCTGCCCCGTGACGCGCGCGGGCCGGAATCCCCACTCGTGGTCGAAGGTGTGGAAGTCGCGGTACCACCGGTCCCCGGGGTATCCCCGCTTGGGCGACCACACCCTGTACGTGACCTCGAGGTCGCGGCCGAGTACGCGCACATCGCTGTCGCCGAGTAGCCAGGCCGCGCTGGTTGTGGCTCCGGCGCCGAGGAGGCTCGGTCCATCCAGTACGACATGCTCGACGCCAGACTGCGCGAAGAGCTCCTCCATCCCCGGCTCCCAGGCGCACTCGGGCGTCCAGGCCCCGCGTGGCCGCAGGCCGATTCGCCGAACCGAGTCCTGCAGCCCTTCCGTCATGCTCGCCAGGGCCAGCCGATCGGGGACAAGGGGAGTGAAGGTGTGGGTGAGTGGACCGCCCAGCATCTCGATCACCCCGGCGTCGACGAGGGGGCGCAGAGCAGCCGAGCCCCCCGCGCTCCAGTGCGCGTCGAAGTCGGTCAGGGCACGGCTCGCGTCGGCGTACTCGCGTTGCCCCACATGCTGGCGCGCGGTCTCTGGCGCGGTCGCCATGCCAGCTGCGCGCGTCTGCCAGTAGCCGAGCCAGGTGTGGTGCGCGCGGATCATGCACGGGTCATCCCATTGGGCCGCGACGATGGGGGTGACTCCCAGGGTGAGTTGACGGCGGTGCCCGAGTGCTGCTCTGCGGCGCAGCATGGCGAAGAGGGGCTGGTACGACGTCGCCCATGCCTGGTGCAGCCATTCCTCACCGACGGGCCAGGTGCCGTGGTGCGCGACCCAGGGCAGGTGTGTGTGCAGGACGAGCGCGAAGCGCCCCAGCGGAGCCGTCATGCGCTCACCCGCGCGATCGCGAGGAGGTCCTGTGCCCGGGCCATCTGCGTGCTCTCCACAGGCATGGGCTCCGCGTCGATGACGAAGTCGTCTGTTGTGACCTGACTGACGGTGTCGCGCAGATCGTCGGGCCAGGTGCCCTCCAGTGATGCGGTCACCTGCGCGCTCACGATGGAGCCGTGTCGCTTCTCCCAGTCGGTGAGCCGTGGGCCGTGGTGGATTCCTCGCATGTCCACCTCGGTGAAGCCGGCGTCGAGCAAGAGATCGCGTAGCTGCTCGGCATCGAATTCCTCGACGTGGAAGGGATTGATCGGCTTCACTCCGCGGCCGAGCCCGGGGGAGAAGGTGAGGCGTTGCGGTGTCGTGATGATGAGCTCGCCACCCGGGCGCAGGCAGCGCACACAATCGCGAAGGAAGCCTGCGAGATCCCACAGGTGCTCCACCACCTGCAGACAGGTGATGGAGTCGGCACTGGCCCTGCGCACCGGGAGCGCGGAGAGATTGGCTTGCGCCACTGCGATCTGCGAGTAGGCGCGTCGCATGTGCACGCAGGCATCGGTGTCGTACTCCAGTGCGACCACGGAACGGCGAGCGGAGGACAGCATCGCCGCGCCGTAGCCCTCACCAGCGCCGGCATCGACGACGACTCGAGCGTGAGCCACACGCTGGGCGACCCACTGGTAGGCGACCTCGTGCCGGGCGAACCAGTACTCCTCGTCGGGCAGGCCGGGGCCCGTCCGCTCCCCGGTGGCTACTAGGCCGGCCTCGTCCACGGGGCCAGAGTGCCGCATGGGACTCGTGGCACGGCCCCCGGGATCTCGACGCGCCGCCGGGGATACTCGCGAGTAACATGGGCGAGAAGACCGAATCCGTGAGGAGTGATCGTGAAGATCGCCGTCTGCGTCAAGCAGGTTCCCGACACCTGGGCCGAGAAGAAGCTCCAGGCATCCGACTCCACCCTCGACCGCGAGGCGGCCGAGGGTGTGCTCAATGAGCTCGACGAGTACGCCGTGGAGGAGTGTCTGCGCATTGCCGAGGCCTCCGGCGGAGAGGTCGTGGTCGTATCGATGGGACCCGAGCGTGCCGCGGAGACGATCCGCAAGGCACTGAGCATGGGCGCCGATGCCGGCATCCACCTCGTCGACGATGCGCTGCACGGCTCCGATGCGATCGCGACGTCTGCCGCGCTCGCATCGGTCCTCCAAGGTCGGGGCTTCGACCTCATCGTCTTCGGCTCGGAGTCCACGGACGCGCGCATGAGCGTCGTGCCCGCCATGGTCGCGGAGCGACTGGGGCTGCCACAGGTCACCTTCGCGCAGAAGGTCGAGGTCGACGGCTCCGTGGTCCGCATCGAGCGACTCATGGACTATGGCTACGACACCGTCGAGGCGAGCCTGCCCGCGGTCGTCTCCGTGGTGGAGAAGATCAACGAGCCGCGTTACCCGTCCTTCAAGGGCATCATGGCCGCCAAGAAGAAGCCGGTTGAGACGCTGAGCATCGCCGACATCGGCCTCGAGCCTTCCGGCGTAGGCCTCGGTGCCGCGTGGAGCGTCGTGGACGAGTTCGCGGCCCGCCCGCCCAAGGCCGCTGGCACTGTCGTCGCCGACGACGGCCAAGGCGGCGTGCGCATCGCCGACTACCTGTCCGAGCAGAAGTTCATCTAGGAGGCCTGGGAGATGTCAGAGATCCTCGTGCTCGTCGAGCATTCCGACGGAGCCGTCAAGAAGGTCACGCTCGAGCTCCTCACCCTCGCGCGATCGCTCGGCACGCCCGCGGCCGTGTGGCTGGGCAAGGGTGCCTCGGCGGATGCCCTCGCCACCCTGGGCGAGTATGGCGCCGACAAGGTCTACGTCGCCGACTCCGCAGATCTCGACGACTTCCTCGTCGCCCCCAAGGCCGAGGTCCTCGCGCGCGTGATTGCTGACTCCGGCGCGGCCGCGGTCCTGATCCCGTCGACCGCCGAGGGCAAGGAGATCGCCGGTCGCGTCGCCATCAAGACCGGGTCGGGGGTCATCACCGATGCCGTCGGCGTCGCCGCTGATCTCACGGCCACGCAGAGCGTCTTCGGTGGCTCGACGGTCGTTAAGTCCAAGGTGTCCACGGGGACCCCGATCATCACCGTCCGTCCCAACTCGGTGGCTCCTGAGGCCGCATCTGCTCCCGCTGCGCGCGTCGACGTAAGCGCGGATGTCTCTGACTCGGCCAAGTCGGCTCGCGTCACGGATCGCACCGTGGCCCAGAAGGGCGGTCGCCCGGAGCTCAGCGAGGCCGCCGTCGTCGTCTCCGGCGGTCGCGGTGTGGGCGGAGCCGAAGGCTTCGGAGTGGTCGAGGCGCTCGCTGACAGCCTCGGTGCCGCGGTCGGTGCGTCGCGCGCCGCGACGGACGCGGGCTGGTACCCCCATCAGTTCCAGGTGGGGCAGACCGGCAAGACCGTGTCCCCGCAGCTCTACATCGCCAACGGCATCAGCGGTGCGATCCAGCATCGCGCGGGCATGCAGACGTCCAAGACCATCGTCGTGGTCAACAAGGACCCCGAGGCGCCGATCTTCGAGCTTGCCGACTTCGGCGTCGTGGGGGATCTCTTCGCGGTCGTCCCTCAGCTGACCGACGAGATCTCCAAGCGCAAGGGCTGATCTGACAGGGCGAGTAGGCTCACCTCGTGCAGTTGGACCGCGCCTATCTCGATCACGCGGCGACCACGGCCCTCCTCCCGGAAGCGGCCGAGGCGTGGCGCGAGGCGGCATCGCGCGTGGGCAATCCTTCGTCCTTGCATGCGGCAGGTCGCGCATCGCGTCGCGTCGTCGAGGAAGCCCGCGAGTCGATCGCGGATGACCTGCGGGTGCGGCCGAGTGAGGTGATCTTCACGTCGGGCGGCACTGAGGCGGACAACCTCGCGGTCAAGGGACTTGCCTGGGCGCATCCGGAACGTCCGCGCATTCTTTGCTCGGCCATAGAGCACCATGCTGTGCTCGATCCCGTGGCATGGCTCGGGGAGCAGGGCCGTGACATTGACTGGCTGCCCGTCGACTCCTTCGGTCGCGTTGACCCCGACGTGGTGAAGGCACGGTTGGGAGATGGCGTCGCCCTCTGCACCGTTATGTGGGCCAACAACGAGGTCGGCACCGTGCAGCCCATCGCCGAGATCGCCGCGGCATGCGGGGAGGCGGGCGTGCCCTTCCATACCGATGCCGTGCAGGCCATCGGGCAGCTCCCGGTCGACGGGTCCCTGCCCGGTCTTACCTCTCTGGCGCTGAGCGGCCACAAGATCGGCGCCCCGGTCGGCACGGGCGCATTGGTGCTCCGCCGTGACGCTCGCGTGGTTCCTGTCGTGCACGGGGGTGGCCAGGAGCGCGAGGTGCGCTCGGGCACTCTCGACGCGGCGGGGATTGCCGCCCTTGCCGTCGCGGTGCGGCACGCGGTGACGGCCCAGGCCGAGCACGCTGCGCGCATGGTGGCACTGCGTCAGGAGTTCATGGAGGGCATCCTGCGCGTCGCGCCCGATGCGCTCATCAACGGCGACCCAGTCGACCGGCTGCCCGCCAACGTCCACGTGTCCTTCCCCGGCTGCGAAGGCGACACGCTCCTCATGCTCCTCGATGCGGCAGGAGTGGAGTGCTCCACCGGGTCGGCCTGCACCGCGGGCGTGCCGGAGCCCTCGCACGTGCTCGAGGCGATGGGCGTGGATGCCGCGCTCGCGCGAGGGTCACTGCGCTTCTCCCTCGGCTGCTCGAGCACGCCGGCCGATGTCGACCGCGTGATCGAGGTGCTCCCGGCCGCGCTCGAGCGCGCCTCTCGCGCCGCGACCCCGCGCCTGCGGCGCACCACCTGACATGCGCGTCATCGCGGCGCTCTCGGGCGGCGTCGACTCTGCTGTCGCGGCTGCGCGCGCGGTGGGTGCGGGCCATGAGGTTGTCGGAGTGCATCTCGCCCTGAGTCGTGCGCAGTCGACCACGGGCAGGTCCAAGGGATGCTGCTCCATCGCCGACGCCCAGGACGCGCGGCGCATTGCCGACATGCTCGACATCCCCTACTACGTCTGGGACCTGTCCGAGACGTTCGCGCGCGATGTCATCGACGACTTCGTCGAGTCCTACCGCGAGGGCCTCACACCTAATCCCTGCCTGCGCTGCAACGAGACGATTAAGTTTGCCGCCGTCCTCGACCGGGCGCTCGCCCTGGACTTCGACGCGGTGTGCACGGGCCACTACGCCCGCATCGTCGATGGGCCACACGGTCCGGAGCTCCACCGCGCCGTCGATCCCGACAAGGACCAGTCCTACGTGCTCTCGGTGCTCACCCCCGAGCAGATCAGCGCGACCATCCTGCCTCTCGGCGACAGCCACAAGTCGCAGGTGCGTGCCGAGGCGGCCGAGCGCGGCCTGCGCGTGGCTGACAAGCCCGACAGTCACGACATCTGCTTCATCCCCGATGGCGACACCAGTGGTTGGCTGCGCGAGCACCTCGGTGAGGCCCCGGGTGACATCGTCGACGCCACCTCCGGCGAGGTGCTCGGCCAGCACGCAGGTGCCTACGCCTTCACCATTGGTCAGCGCCGTGGCCTGGACCTGCGCGAGCCCGCGCTTACAGGGAGTCGCAGGTACGTCGTCGACATCGATCCGGTCGAGGGTCGCGTCTTCGTGGGCGAGGAGCAGTTGCTCGCCAGGACCACGATCGAGGCCCGCGATCCCATCTGGTGCGGTCCGGTGCCGGCTCCGGGGGCCCGCGCGAGCGTGCAGATCCGCGCACACGGCGACCCGATGGATGCCGTAGTGGAGGTGCACGAGGATCGAGTGGTCGCGCACCTTGATGAGCCGGCCCGCGGTGTGGCGCCCGGTCAGGCGATGGCGATCTACGACGGGACTCGCGTCGTCGGCTCGGCGACGATCACGCGCCCAT
>JBIKKK010000070.1:0-10006 GCA_044360385.1 Candidatus Nanopelagicales bacterium | reverse complement strand
GGACATCTGCAAGACCCCAAATCGGCGTGTCGCAGTCACCTCCCCCGTCACACCTGCCCCACGAGGCACGGCGTGTGAACGGGCACTGACCGGCTGGTTGCGGGTGAGTTATGGGCAGAGTTGGGGACTACTGGGCCCGATTCCGCGCTCGCGGCCGCTGTCACAGACGTGCCACGCCACGAACGCGAGCTGACACCGCCCGAAGGTAGCGGTCTGCGGTCGAGAAACTGCCCGCTGGCAACCTTGCCCCCACGAAGTCCCTGGGACTGTGGACACTTCCGGCAACCTTGCCCGCACGGATTGCACTCGATTGTGGACAGCGCTGGCAACCTTGCCCGCACGGATTGCACTCGCTTGTGGACAGCGCTGGCAACCTTGCCCGCACGGATTGCACTCGCTTGTGGAGAGCGTCGGCGCGCTTGCCCGCACGGGTCGAAAAAGCCTGTAAACACGCGCTCATCCAGCGGGAACGACAAGAACCTGTCCGGGCATGAGGCCCGACTGTGTCATCGCGTTGAGCTCGCGGATCTCGGCGATCAGTGCGCGGGGATCGGCACCCGGATCAATCGCCGCAGCAATCCCCCAAAGCGTGTCGCCGGGCTGCACGGTGACCGCAACAGTCACCGGGCCCTCGACCTGCGCCGTAGCCATCGCACGCCACGCACCGGGCAGCAGGACGACCATGAGCGCCACCGCGAGGACAACGAGCCGACCGCGCCGCGTCATGCGCAGGCCCGGTGCCGTGGCACCGCGCGGCACCACCTGCTGGCGCCCACGTGATCGGGCGTCGCGAGCTGAGATCGCCGATGAGTCCTTGGGCCGGGTCCTCGGCCGGAAACCGGGCAGAGCGGAAGCGGCGTACGCCGGGGCGGCGAAAGTGGTGGCCATGAGGGCCCTCCTTGTCTCGTCTCCGCCCGTCGGGGTGAGCCCGTTCGAACGGCTGTACGATCGAACATATGTCCCAATGACCTCGTCTGTCACGCGACACGCCGCATCTAAATCGAACAGGTGTTTGAAATCGTCTCGTGGCAGGGCTACGGTCTGGGTCATGGAAGAAGGCTCCCAAGGGGGTCTGACACCGAGTTCGACCCAGCCAGACCCGCCCACCCAGACCTGCCCCGCCAGACCCAGCCCGACGACCGGAGGACCCATGGCCCGCCGCACCCCGACCGAAGCCGACTTCGGCGAGGGGCTCACCCCGCGCCAGCGTGACATCCTCGCGGTCATCCGCAGCACCGTGGAGGAGCGCGGCTATCCGCCGAGCGTGCGCGAGATCGGCGAGGCGGTCGGCCTCACCTCCCCCTCGAGCGTCGCCCACCAGCTCGGCGTGCTCGAGCGCAAGGGCCTGCTCCGTCGCGACGCCAATCGCCCCCGTGCGCTCGTCGTCGCCGATGACACCTCCACATCGACCGCTCCGACGACCGACATCACCGGGATCGGCGACGCGACTCCTGCCGCGGCCTACGTCCCCGTCCTCGGCCGCATCGCCGCAGGCGGTCCGATCCTGGCCGAGGAAGCCGTCGAGACCGTCTTCCCGCTGCCGCGCGAGATCGTGGGCGAGGGCGAGCTCTTCTTGCTGCGCGTCGTCGGCGACTCCATGATCGATGCGGCCATCTGCAATGACGACTGGGTCGTCGTACGCCGCCAGCCCACCGCCGACAACGGCGAAATCGTCGCGGCCCTGCTCGACGACGAGGCCACGGTCAAGACGCTCCAGCGGCGCGAGGGCCACACCTGGCTGCTGCCGCACAACCCGGCCTACTCCCCCATCGACGGCGACCACGCCACGATCCTGGGCAAGGTCGTGAGCGTGATCCGCCGCGTCTGACGAGGAGCTAAGCCCCCTCGCCCTCCCACGATTCACGCAGGCGAGCGAGCGCGGACAGCGCGACCTCACGGTCCTCCGTGAGCCACAGCGGCGGCATGGCCTCTCGCAGGGTCTTGCCATACGACGCGGTCGATAGACGTGGGTCCAGCACCGCCACCATGCCGCGATCACCTGTGTCGCGAATGAGACGCCCTGCACCCTGCGCGAGCAGCAGCCCCGCACGCGGCACCGACACTTCGCGGAAGCCCTCGCGCCCGAGAGACTCCTGCCGCGCCGACACAATCGGATCGTCGGGGCGAGGGAAGGGGATGCGATCGATGACCACGAGCGAGCAGGTGTCTCCGGGTACGTCGACCCCCTGCCACAGCGACATCGTCCCCACCAGGCTCGTCGCGGGGTCAGCCGCGAAGGCATCCACAAGAGTTGCCGCAGGCTCCCCGCGCCGCTGCACGAGCACCGGCGTCGACAGGCGCACGCGCAGGTAGTCGCCCATGCGCTCGACCGCGCGCCACGACGAGCACAGCACCAGCGTGCGCCCACCCGCCGCATCGATGAGGTCACCTACCTCGTCGAGCGCCTCCTCGGGGATGCCATCGCGACCGGGCGCGGGGAGATGGCGCGCGATGTAAAGGATGCCCTGCTGGGCGTAGTCGAAGGGGCTGCCGACGTCCAGGCCCTGCCACTCACCCGTCACACCGAGGCGTGCCGCACACTCCTCGAACTCCTCACCCAGGGTGAGGGTCGCGCTCGTCAGCGCAACCGGGCGGTCCTTCATGAGCGAGTTGCCGAGGACGCCAGCGACCTCGAGCGGCGCGAGCTTGACGGTGCCGCCCTCGACCCAGGTGACCTCGCTCGTCGTCGCGGCGATGAGCCGACCCGCAGCATCGAAGACCTCGTCGAGTGCCCCCCGTGCCCGCTGGCGCGACGCCAGGGTTGCCAGGTCGTCGTCACTTGGGATCTCACCCACCGCCGCGCGCGCCGCATCCCGCACCGACGTGAGCGCCAGCAGTAGGTCGCGGGGAGCCTCCCGATACCGGCCCTCCTGTCGGGTCGCCTCGGTCAGCAGCTCCGCGGCCCCCTCCAGATCATCGGCAGTCGGGGGCCGGATGAACTTCCTTGCCCGAGACACCGCCTGCTCGACCGAACGGGCGGAGAGCTCCATCGCCAGGGCCTGGGTCACGCGATCGACAAGCTCATGGGCCTCGTCCACGATGACGGCGTCGTGATCGGGCAGCACCGGGATGCCCTCGACGGCATGGATGGCGAGCATGGCGTGATTGGTCACGACGATGTCGGCCTGCATGGCGATCTCACGGCGCTTCGCCGTGAAGCAGTCCGGGCCGTAGGCGCACTTCATCTCGCCTACGCACTCGCGGCGTGAGACCGAGATGCCCCTCCAGACGCGGGCATCAATGGACTCTCCAAACTCATCGCGGTCGCCGGTCTCAGTCTCCAGCGCCCAGGCCCGCACGGCTGCCGCCTGCTTGCCCAGTTCGGATCTCGGGATGATCGCGTCGCCGTCGTCATCCGGCTCCTGGCGATGCAGGCGCTCGAGGCAGACGTAGTTGTGACGGCCCTTGAGCACGGCGTAGGTCAGCGGCCGCGGCAGCAGCGGCTCCAGCGCCTCGGCCACGACGGGCAGGTCGCGCTCCGCGAGCTGGCGCTGCAGGGCGAGGGTCGCCGTGGCCACGACGACGGCGTCTGACTTGATCGCGTGCAGTGCAGCGGGCACGAGATAGGCCAGCGACTTGCCCGTGCCCGTCCCCGCCTGGACGAGCAGGTGCCGGGGCATCTCGCGCCCGGAATCCAAGGACTCTGCGACCGCCTCGGCCATAGCGAGTTGGCCAGGACGCGGCTCGCTGCCGAGGGCACCTGCGGCCGCCGCCAGCGCCTCCTCCACGCTCGGCAGCAATTCGCTCACGCGTCGTCCGGAACATCAACGGATACGCCCATGCGAGCAGCAAGGTCAGGCCGCACCCGCGCCCGCAGCCGCGTGCCCTCGGGAAGGTGCTCCTGCGACAGGACCTCGCCGTCGGCGTGCGCCGCTGCGACGAGGTCACCCCGGTCGTAGGGCACGACGACGTCCACCTCGATCTCGGGCCGGGGCAGGCGTTCGTCGAGGCGCGCGAGCAACTCCTCGATGCCTTCGCCGGAGTGAGCCGACACGATGAGCGCATCGGGCTCGCGCCGGCGTAGTGCAGCGAGCTGCAGCGGATCGGCGATGTCGGCCTTGTTGATCACGACGAGCTCGGGCAGGTCACCCGCGCCGATCTCGGCCAGTACTTCGCGGACGGCCGAGAGCTGATCCTCGGGATGGGCATCGGATCCGTCGACGACGTGCACCACCAGGTCCGCTTCGGTCACCTCTTCCAGGGTGGACCGGAAGGCTTCCACCAGGTGATGCGGCAGATGGCGCACGAAGCCCACTGTGTCGGCCATGGTGCAGTGCCGCCCGCTCGGCAGGTCCAGCTTGCGGACCGTCGGATCGAGGGTCGCGAAGAGCGCGTCCTCCACGAGCACACCCGCGCCGGTGAGCCGGTTGAGCAGGCTGGACTTGCCCGCGTTGGTGTAGCCGGCGAGTGCGACGGCGGGCGTTCCCGCGCGCTCGCGCGCCCCACGCTGGGTACGGCGCACCCGCTCCATCTCCTTGAGCTGGCGGCGCAGCACCGTCATCTGGTCGCGGATGCGACGGCGATCAGTCTCGATCTTGGTCTCGCCCGGACCACGGGTGCCCACGCCGCCGGTGGCGCCGCCCGCGCGTCCGCCCGCCTGACGCGAAAGCGACTCACCCCAGCCGCGCAGACGCGGGAGGAGGTACTGCATCTGCGCAAGCGACACCTGCGCGCGACCGGCCTTGCTGCGCGCGTGCTGGGCGAAGATGTCGAGGATGAGCCAGGTGCGGTCGACAACCTTCACCTTGACCACCTCCTCGAGGTGACGCAGCTGGCCCGGGCTGAGCTCGCCATCGCAGATGACGGTGTCGGCGCCGGTAGAGACGACAAGATCGCGGAGCTCCCGGGCCTTGCCGGACCCGATGTAGGTGGCGGGGTCGGGGCGATCGCGACGCTGGATCACGCCATCGAGCACAAGCGCTCCGGCCGTCTCCGCGAGTGCGGCGAGCTCGCGCAGGCTGCGCTCGGCGTGGTCCGCGGTGCCCTCGGTCCATACGCCCACGAGCACGACCTGCTCGAGGCGGATCTGGCGGTACTCGACCTCGGTGATGTCCTCGAGCTCGGTGGACAGGCCAACGACACGCCTCAGTGCTTGGCGGTCTTCAAGGTCGAGTTCGCCGACCGCGGGCTCGTCTAACTCCACGCAGCAACCCAGTCGGCCTCGAGCACTCCGTCAGCGACGATGGTCGCCGGCCCGATGAGCTCGAGTTCGCCGTCGCGCTCCACTACGTGCAGGGTGCCCCCGGGGACATCGACGCGAATCGAGTCGGGCAGGTCACCACCGCGCTGACGCACGACCCAGGCGGCAGCGCACGCGCCCGTGCCGCAGGAGAGGGTCTCCCCCACGCCGCGCTCGTGGATGCGCATGCGCAGGTGACCGGGGGCTACCTCCTCCACGAACTCGACGTTGACCCCCTCAGGGAAGAGATGCTCGGGACTCACCTCGGGTGCGCGATCAAGCGGGCCTGCCGCACTCACCGCGGTGACGAAGACGACCGCGTGTGGATTGGGCACGTGCACGCCGGTCGCCGGATAGGAGCGGTTGCCGACCATGACGGACGCGATCACGTCCATACCCTCGGCCCGGCCCATGCCCACGGCGTACTCGCCTGAGTCGAGCCGGCGCACATGACGCACCTCGCCTCGCGTGGCAATGTCCATGCCGGCGGGGGATGCGAGGCCCTCCTCCACCAGGAATCTGGCGTAAACGCGGATGCCATTGCCGCACATCTGAGCCGATGACCCGTCGGCATTGCGGTAGTCCATGAAGAACTCGGCACCGGTGGCATCAGGATCGTCGCAGGCGGCGGAGCGGACGATGCGCAGCACGCCGTCGCCACCCAGCCCGAACCGCCGGTCGCACAGGGACGCCACCATCTCGTCGGTGAATTCGATCTCGCCGTCGAGATCGGGCAGCAGGACAAAGTCATTGCCCGTCCCGTGGCCCTTGAGCACGCGCACCTGCTTCACCCGCCCAGCCTAGGCTCCGGCGGCGGCGTAGAGCACGCTCGCCTGCTCGCAGGCGTGATCCCAGGTCTGCTCGGGCGGCACGGCGACGTTGTGGGCGGAGATCCGCTCCCCCAGCGCCGGAGCTCGCCCGAGGAGGGCCAGGGCATCCGCCAACCCTGTGTCGTCGACCGCGAGCAGACCCTCGACACCGCCGTGGATGAACTCCGAGGTGCCCGCCTGCGCCCGTGCCACGACAGGGAGCCCGAAGGTGCGCGCCTCGAGGGCGGCGATGCCGAAGGACTCCAGCACCGAGGCCTGCGTGAAGACATCGCAGGTGGCGAATACCTCGCGGATGCCCTCCGGAGAAAGCCGGCCGGTGAATCGGGCGGGCACGTCGAGCCGGCGGGCGGTGCGCTCGACGGCGCCTCGCTGCGGGCCGTCGCCGATGATCGTGGTCTCGACACGTACGTCGGGTCCGAGGAGCACCTGGGCACGCGCTATCGCTCGCAGTAGCGCACTGACTCGCTTGCGCGGGGCTAGGCGGGAGACGGTAACGACGCGGAGCACCCCCGGCACGCGCGGCACTGGCTGATCCCTATGCCAGGGAGCAGGATCGATGGCATTGGGGAGTACGCCGAGTCGTACGCCGAGAGCCTCCGCGACAGGCGCGGCGGCGATCTCGCTCACCGCGCTCACCGTCACTCCGGGCCGCGTGAGGAGCCCGCGGGCGGCGCGATAGCCGCCACGCGACAGCGGACCCCACATGCTGTGCACGGTGACGACCGTCGGCATGCGCAGCTCAGCCAGGGCACGCAGCGCTCCCCAGGCGAAGGGCGACACGGCACCCACGTGGACATGGGCGACGTCAGCGGGATGCATCTCAAGGATCTCGCGGACCCCGGCCCGAGTCCGCGGATGCACGGGGAGGTCGCCCGGGATCCGGGCCGACAACCGCTCCACCTCGATCCCGTCGACCATCTCGAGACCAGACCGTCGCGCCCCAGTGCCGGGGGTGGCCGTGATGATCCACGGCTCGTCGCCACGGGCCACCTGCGCGAGTACGAGGCCGCGCACCTGGGTCTCGATGCCGCCCGTGCGTGGCAGGTAGCAGTCGGAGATATGGGCGATGCGCACGCGATGACGCTACGCCACGCCCCGCCCACTCGCTGTGGGGCCGAGCCGACAGGGGCAGGATGGGTCCGTGACCACGCTGGTCTTCCTCCACGCGCACCCCGATGACGAGGCACTCCTCACCGCGGGGACGATGGCGCGCGCCGCGGCGGAGGGCCACCGCGTGGTACTTGCCGTCGCCACCGACGGAGCGGCCGGCCTCACGTCCGCGGACTACCGCGACGATCTCGCCGTGGTGCGTGCACGCGAGCTCGAGCGCTCCGCGGAGATCCTCGGCACCGCGCGCCTGGAGACCTGGGGCTACGCCGACTCCGGGATCACGGGCGATCAGCCCGGAGGCTTCGCCGCAGGTGACCTCGACGACCAGGTCGCGCGCCTCGTTGATCTCGCAGAGTTGGAGCACGCCGATGTGCTCGTCGGTTACGACCCGTCAGGGGGCTACGGCCATCCCGATCACCTGCGCGTACATCAGGTGGCGCGCGAGGCAGCCGCTCGGGTGCGCGCGCGTCGTGCGCTGCGTCATTTCGAGGTCACCCTGCCGCGCGAGCCGATTGCGCGTGCCGTGCGCGCCGCGGCGAGCGTGCGGCTCACACCACTCGGCTTCGATCCCACGGAGTTCGACCGCGCGTGGACCCCCGGTCGCGACATCACCCATCGCGTCGACGTACGCCCCTATGCCGAGGCGAAGCGCGCGAGCATGGCCGCCCATGCGAGCCAGGCGGCGGCGGACGACTCCACCCGCACCCTCGCGGTACTCACCCGGCTCCCCGGCCCGGCGTACCGCCTGCTCCTGGGCACCGAGTACTACGTCGCCATCCCCTGACCTGGTTCGTTGAGTGGCGCCTTGTGCGGCCCACCCTTGGCGTGTCGCGCACACAACTCGCCAATCAACGACTGAGTAGGTCGAGGGCGGCGTCGACGCCGGCGCCGGCAGGGACCCACTGCACGCGGTCGTCCTGGCGGAAGCGCCGCTCCTGGCGGCGGGCGAAGCGGCGCGTGCCCTCGATCGTGCGCTGCCGGGCGAGCGCCATCGCATCAGCGTCCTCTGCGAGTGCCTCATCCCCACCGAGGGCCTCCAGCACCTGGCGATAGCCGAGAGCCCCACTCGCGGTGCGCCCCATGCGAGGGCTGAGGTCTCGGACTTCATCGACGAGCCCGAGATCCCACATGCGGTCGACGCGTGCGGAGATCCGCGCATCGAGCACGAGGCGATCGCATCCCAGCCCGATCCAGTGCGCCGACCGCCACGGAGTTGGCTCCGGCAGCCGCGCGGTGAAAGATCCCTGCAACTCCACCACCTCCAGCGCGCGCACGATGCGCCGGCCGTTGGTGGGCAAGATCGCCGCGGCCGCATCGGCATCCAAGGACGCGAGCCGCGCATGCAGTGCTTCGGGCCCCACGTCGGCGAGCTCGGCCTCAAGCCGCGCGCGCACCTGCGGGTCCGTGCCCGGGAAGTCCATCTCATCGAGGATCGCCTGCACATAGAGCCAGGAGCCACCCACAATGACGATCGTGCGCCCGCGGGCCTCGATCTCCTCGACGCACGAGCGTGCTCGGTCGCGGAACTCCACCACGCTCACCTCGTGATCGACGCTCCACACATCGAGCATGTGATGGGGTACGCCGCGCCGCTCATCCTCGGGCACCTTGGCAGTGCCGATGTCCATGCCGACGTAGACCTGCATCGAATCCGCGCTCACGATCTCGGCATCGAGTCGCTCGGCGAGGTCGATCGCGATGTCGGACTTGCCCACCGCGGTCGGCCCGACGACGGCGATGATCACAGCGGGATCACCGGACGGGCATGGCTGGCATGGGCAGCACGACGCGATCGTCCGCGGGAGTCGCCGCGGTGCGAGTCTCCCAGGCATCACCCGCGCGGGTCTGCCGCACCGCGAGCATGCGGTCGGCCACCAGATGATGCGGGGCGGCGTACGTGACCTCCGCGACCACAAGGTCACCGGGACGCGGCTCGCCGAGGGCCGGATCGCGCATCACGTGGACGAGGCGGTTGTCGGCGGCACGGCCGGACAGTCGCGCGGTCGCGTCGTCCTTGCGCCCCTCGCCCTCGGCGATGAGTACCTCGACCTCTCGGCCGACGAAGCGCTTGCTCTCCTCCCACGCGATCTCCTCGACCAGCGCCAGGAGTCGGTTGTAGCGCTCCTGCACGACCTCCTTGGGCACCTGGTCGTCCATCGTCGCCGCAGGAGTGCCCGGTCGCGGGGAGTACTGGAAGGTGAAGGCGCTCGCGAAGCGCGAGGCGCGGACAACGTCGAGAGTGCCCTGGAAGTCCTCCTCGGTCTCGCCGGGGAATCCGACGATGATGTCGGTCGTGATGGCCGCGTCGGGCATGGCCGCGCGGACTCGCTCGATGATGCCGAGATAGCGCTCGGCCCGGTAGGAGCGGCGCATCGCCTGGAGGATTCGGTCGGATCCGCTCTGCAGGGGCATGTGCAGCTGCGGCATGACATTGGGCGTCTCGGCCATGGCGGCGATGACATCGTCGGTGAAGTCGCGAGGGTGTGGGCTGGTGAAGCGCACCCGCTCCAGCCCCTCGACGCGACCGCACGCGCGCAGCAGGTCGGCGAAGGCACCGCGGTCGCCGAACTCCACGCCGTAGGCATTGACGTTCTGCCCGAGGAGCGTCACCTCGATGACGCCCTCGGCGACCAGAGCCTCGATCTCGGCGAGGATGTCACCCGGTCTGCGGTCCTTCTCCTTGCCGCGCAGCGCGGGCACGATGCAGAAGGTGCACGTGTTGTTGCACCCGACGCTGATCGACACCCACGCGGCGTACGCCGACTCGCGGCGCGTCGGCAGGGTCGAGGGGAAGACCTCGAGGCTTTCGAGGATCTCGACCTGAGCCTCCTCGGCGATGCGCGCACGCTCCAGCAGTGCGGGGAGCGACCCGAGGTTGTGGGTGCCG
>JBIKKK010000248.1:0-2674 GCA_044360385.1 Candidatus Nanopelagicales bacterium | reverse complement strand
GCGCAGTCGCGAGGGCGTCTCGGCGAGTGCGGCAAGCGCGGTGATGACGGGCGTGAGCTCACCCACCTGGCCGAGGTCGACGTCGATGCCGCGGATCGCTCCGGGCCCGGTGACGGTGAGGCCGTTGGCGTGCAGATCGACGTACCCGCCCATCTCTGCCAGGAGTCCGCGCAGGTCATCGCCCGCCTGGGTCGTGTGACGGGGCCAGCCGGGGATCGTCACCGTGCCCGCCGTCGCCATGGCCGCGGCGAGGAAGGGGCCGGCGTTCGACAGGTCGGGCTCGATGCGGCGATCGACGGCGCGGATAGGGGCCGGCGCCAGAGTCCAGGTGGCGGTGTCGGCGTCGAAGTCGACGTGCACGCCGTGCTCGCTGAGCATGTGGAGTGTCATGGCGATATGCGGCTGGCTCGGCAGGTCGCGGCCGGTGTGCGTGAGGGTGAGCCCGTCGTCGAAGCGCGCGGCCGAGAGGAGCAGACCGCTGACGAACTGGCTCGATGCTGATGCATCGATGTCGACGGCGCCGCCGCGCACGGCTCCTGTGCCGTCGATGCGCAGCGGCAGGAAGCCGCGTGAATCTGTCACGGCGACGCCGATCGCGCGCAGGGCATCGAGCATCGGGCCGAGCGGACGCTCGCGGGCGCGCGGGTCGCCGTCGAAGTCGACCGAGCCGGTCGCCAGCGCAGCGACGGGCGGCAGAAAGCGCATGACCGTGCCAGCGAGGCCGACATCGATCGAAACATCTCCGTGCAAGGGGCCGGGTGCGACCTTCCAGTCGATGTTGCCGACGGCGTCAGTGCCGACCTCGCGGATGTCGACGCCGAGTGAGCTGAGCGCCTGAGCCATGAGCCGGGTGTCGCGTGCAGCGAGCGCCGCCGAGACGGTCGACGGCCCGTCCGCGAGGGCGGCGAGCACGAGGGCGCGGTTGGTGGCGGACTTGGATCCGGGCACGGCGACGGTGGCCGAGACAGGCTCTGCCGCGGTGGGGGCCGGCCAGGCGTCGGTCACGTCGCTCACGTCGCGAGGGTATCGGGAGAGGGCATGGGGCAGGCTTCTCCCATGTGCGGGAGGTATGCGGCATCGCGCGAGCCGGCGGCGCTCGTGGAGGAATTCGGCGTCGAAGTGCCCCCGACGACCGACCTGCCCGCGCGATTCAACATCGCACCGACCAATGAGGTCTACGTCGTCCGTGATGGCAAGCCCGACGAGAGCGGTCACCACCCGCGCCGGCTCGACGTTGCCCGCTGGGGGCTGGTGCCGTCCTGGGCCAAGGATCCGAGTATCGGCAACAGGATGATCAATGCGCGCGCCGAGACGCTCGCGGAGAAGCCGTCGTACAAACGCGCGCTCGCGTCGCGCCGCTGCCTGCTGCCGGCGGATGGGTTCTACGAGTGGCAGGCGCCCCCGGAGGGTGCAATCACCGCTGCGGGCAAGAAGCCGGCGAAGCAGCCCTTCTTCCTGCATCCCGCCGACGGCACGGGCTTGGCGATGGCCGGGCTCTATGAATGGTGGCGCGACAAGGAGATCGAGGACGACGAGGATCCGCGTGCGTGGCTGCTGTCGACGACGATCATCACCACGGCGGCGCGCGACAACGTCGGGCAGATCCATGACCGGATGCCCATCGCGGTGCTGCCCGAGCAGCGCGCGGCGTGGCTGGATCCGCAGACTCCGGGCCAGGAGGTGCTGGCCGAGCTGCTGGCTCCGGCGCCCGGGGGCTTCTGGGACATCTACCCGGTGTCGACCGCGGTCAACTCCGTGCGCAACCAGGGACCGGATCTGGTGAATCCCATCGGGGAATGACACCGTCGGCCCCGGCGTTTACGTCTTCGTGCTGACCGGTCAGGCGTCGATACCCCCCGTGGAGGGCCTCCCCGTCATCCGGGCCGACCTCGGGCCCGCGGGGGTCGGCGTACCCTCGGCAGTGATGGATGAGGCCCAGGTCGATGACGCCGCGGTCGCCGTAGCCACGGAGACCGACGAGGAGCGCGCCGCGCGCTTCGAGCGCGATGCCCTGCCCTATCTCGACCAGCTCTACGGCGGCGCCCTGCGGATGACCCGCAACCCGGCCGACGCCGAGGACCTCGTCCAGGAGACCTTCGTCAAGGCCTTCGCCGCGTTCGAGTCCTTCACCCCCGGCACCAACCTCAAGGCGTGGCTCTTCCGCATCCTCACCAACGCCTTCATCAATACCTATCGCAAGAAGCAGCGCCAGCCGCTCCACACGACGACGGACGACCTCGACGACTGGCAGATGCAGTACACCCAGGCCTATGCGACCGGGCAGTTGCGCTCCGCCGAGGCCGAGGCCCTCGACCGGCTGCCCAATGACCTCATCAACAATGCGCTCGCGGAGTTGCCTGATGAGCGCCGCATGGCGGTCTACCTCGCCGACGTCGAGGGCTTCTCCTACCAGGACATCGCCGACATCATGGATACGCCGATCGGCACCGTGATGTCGCGCCTGCACCGTGGCCGCAAGCAGCTGCGCTCCTCGCTCGAGGACTACGCCATCTC
Source organism: Candidatus Nanopelagicales bacterium (assembly GCA_044360385.1). Lineage (GTDB taxonomy): Bacteria > Actinomycetota > Actinomycetes > S36-B12 > S36-B12 > Mxb001. The sequence goes on along the minus strand of JBIKKK010000248.1, from coordinate 160 downwards.
CGAGGGCTACCTCGTCCCGGACGGGGGTGCGTTATGAGCGAGTGCGATTCGTGCACCTGCGGAGAGGCGCTCTCGCGCGTCTATGACTACCTCGATCAGGAGCTCGATGCCGCCTCGGCGGTCGCGATCGCCGGGCACCTGGATGGTTGCCCGCCCTGCG
>JBIKKK010000247.1:0-2701 GCA_044360385.1 Candidatus Nanopelagicales bacterium | reverse complement strand
GTGTTGGACACTCACCCTCCCATGACAGGGCCCGCGGCGTGACGGGTGTGAACCATGGTACGGGTCAGGGGCGGAACGCCCCAATGCCCCGTGAAACTCAGGCCTCGCCCACGCGTCGGGCACGCTCAACTTCGAGGGCACGCAGCGCCTCTTCAAGTCGTGCTGCCGTCCCCTGGTCGATGGACAGGTCATAGGCAGCCGGGACCACCCCGCCGAGGTCGGCGCGATAGTCGTGACCGCGGCTATCGAAGTTGCCGGGGGTGATGTGGGTGGCGAAGAGGGTGTCCACCATCACCTGGGCCCAGGTGATGCCGGGGACCCACACCATCTCCTCGGGGACGTTGCGGCCCCGTGGCCGCTGCGCGAGCCACGGGGGTCGCCGGAAGGCCACGGTGGGCTCGAAGCGGACGACAGGATCCCCGTCGTGCTCGAGGAACCACACGCGCGGACGGGGGTCCGGCAGCACATCGGGGATCTGCTCGGGCCGGTCGATCGTGATGGACTCCCGGGCAGTAGCCGCATGGAAGGCCACGGAGTCGGGACCTCCCGGGGTGCCGACCCACAGTGCCGCCGCGATACCCAGGCGATCGAGGTCGCTCGTTCCACCGGGGATCGCCGCCTGCTGCACGCGCGCGCCCAGGCTTTCGCCGTAGAGGAGCAGTCGCGGACGATGCGCGCGTCCGGCGAGATCCGATGCGATGCCTTCAAGGAGAAGCGACTGCGTGCGTGCCGCCAACTCGACACGGTCAAGGGAGAGGAAGGACGGCAGCAATCCGTATCCGACGGCAACAGTCGCAGTGTCGCCGTGCAAGAGGATCTCGAGGATGTCGACCGGAGTGGGATTGGCGTAACCGCTGCCTGCGGGCGCGCCGATCAGCAGTGTGGACCGGCCATACGCTCCCGTGCGCCGCAGCTCCGCGAGGGCAAGGGCCACCCGCTCCTCCGGGGTGCCCGCCGAGTCGTAGCCCACGAAAACCCGGACACCGGGCATGGTCATGGGCGAGCCCGTCACGCGCTCGACCACGTCTGCAGGGACGCTCGAGCCCACGAAGCGTGCCCCCTCGCGGCCCACGGTGGTGAAGTCGACGAGCGACCCGGGGCCGCCCGAGACGGTCTCGAGCGCCGGAGGCGTGGCGAATCCCGGCTCGATGGCGCGACCCCCGCCCTCCAGGCGGCTTGAAGCCTCCGCGCGGGCCGCATGGAAAGCACCGACTGCGGTCGCTCCCGCAATGCTCACGCCGACGGCTCGACGCACGCGCTGCTCCATGCTGGGCATGCCACCGCCGCGCACGCCGATGCTTCCTGTCACGACGTAGGCGGCTGCACCACTCGCCACGGTGAGTGCGGCGACGAATCCCGGGCGCACGCGAGAGGGCCACGACATGAGCGTGGGTCGTGCGGCGGCGTAGCCACCCGCAGCCGCGGCGGCGGCCGAAAGCCCCAGTCGGATGCGCGTGCGTCGATGCACGCGCATCAGCCCAGCGCGGGGAAGAAGAGCGCGATCTCGCGTGCCGCGGACTCCGGCGAATCCGAGCCATGCGTGACGTTGTATTGCGTCTCCGTGGCGAGGTCGCCGCGAATCGTGCCGGGACCGGCGTTGACCGGGTTGGTCGCACCCATCATGGTGCGCCACGACACGATGGCCTCGGGGCCCTCAATCACGGCGGCGAGCAGCGGGCCTGAGGTGATGAAGTCCACGAGGTCGCCGAAGAAGGGCTTCTCGGCGTGCTCAGCGTAGTGGGCCTGCGCCACCTCAACCGGGATGGTGCGCAGCTCCAGCGCGACGATCCGGAAGCCCTTGCGCTCGATGCGCGACAGCACCTCCCCCACGAGGCCACGGGCGACGCCGTCGGGCTTGACGAGGACGAGGGTGCGCTGAGACAAGGAAACTCCTTCAGGGTGGGATGCCTCAGGAGCCTATCCGGAGGCCGGGCCCGACGGATCGGCAGAGCCGGCAGCATCGGCCTGACGACCCAGGCGTATGGCCACGCCCCACAGCAGCGCGAAGATCCCCCCGACGATAAACATCGCGGGAGCGAGGAGCCCGGTGAGCACGACGAGCACCTGCAGTCCCCAGCCCACCGGGATGGCCCAGGGCCGTGTGACGTAGCGCGCGAGGACGATCAGGGTGAGTGCGAGGACCACGCCGCCGCTGATGCCGAGCCAGGCAGGCACCGGCACGGTCCCCACCACGAGGACAACGGGGATAGCGAGGAGGACGACGATCGCCTCGAGGGAGAGGACCGCGGCTCCCAGCACTCTCATCGAGGCACGCTCATCGCCCCGGGCGCATCAGCATGGATCGCGCCTGGCCTGCCGTGACGACGGATCCTGTGACGATCACGCCTGACGCGGCGTACGTGTCGGCCTCCTCGGCGAGCCGGATGCCGGCATCGAGACCGTCCGCCAGGCGTCGGCATGAGGTCACGCGGTCCTCCCCGAAGACCTCGACTGCCAAAGCGGCAAGGGAGTCGACGTCGAGCCGACGCGGCGAGTCATTCTCCGTCACCACGATCTCGTCGAGCACGGGCTCGAGCGCCCGGAGGATCCCGAGGACATCCTTGTCTCCGAGCACCGCAACGACGCCGACCAGGTGGGTGAAGGCAAAGGACTCGGAGAGCGCATCCGCCAGGGCGGCAGCACCGGCAGGGTTGTGCGCCGCGTCGATGATCACGGTCGGCCCGCGCCTCACGACTTCAAG